>CACZDG010000272.1 GCA_902779865.1 uncultured bacterium | reverse complement strand
AAGCCAGCTGAAGATGTCGTCATCACTCTCGTCATCCGCCTCCACCTTTGGCTTATTCTTGAACTTCTCAATTTTCATGTCTGCCAACCGAGACCAATCCTCTCTGGTCAACGTATTCTTTTTGTCAAACATGGTCTTTGCAAAGTCGGCAAGGGAATGTTCATCACGTTTTTGGAAGTCTTCCAGCCATCCGATTTTCTCGCCAAGGGTGGCTTCGGTTTTCATTAACGCCTTCAGGAGTCTTTCCATCCAATAACGGGCCTGCCCAGCACAGTCGCCATCATCATTCGACTTCTCAATTTGCGCATTGGCTTTCTTCAAAAGGAAATCGCACATTGCGCAAATGTCACCAAACTGGGCTTCGGAAAGAAAAACCCTCATCGGTTCGTGAAGTATCCCGTAATCAGCAAGCTGTCCTTCGTGTTTCCATCCATTGTACCAGCATCGCTTTTTCGACGCTTGCTCAATGGCCGCGCGAAGCCGCTTTGTCGGCTCTCGCATAGCCTTGCGGTGGTACGTCTCCACGATCCGACGGATTGCTTGTTCTGTCATTATTCTCCCTCTGCTTGTCTTTTTCAGGATTGCAATTGTCCGAGATTTTTATTTTCGGAGTCGAACGACCCAGAACAAAGAATTCGCACAAAGTACCGTTAACATTATCGGCGTGAACCACGCCGACAGGTTTTCTCCCCGCATGCACATTATAACCATATACGCAAACAAACTCGCAACAAGCAGCTTGGTAGTGCTTATGAAATGCCATGTCAGAGTCATCATCCGGCTATGGTTTTCCATGGTAACCTTAAACGGAACATTCCAGAATCGCGGGAAACACTCTACAGCCGACAGTATGCCAACAGGAGCCCACATGCAAGCCATCAGAACCCAGATCATGCTCTTGTTCCCATATCGATCAATGGCGCCACCCGCGTTGTAATGAATGGGAATTCTGTCTGGCAACGCGGCGTAGTGACACACCACCCAGAGCGTGATTCCAATCAACAGCGCCCCGCACAGCCAGTCAACGGTCCGCACAAGCCGCGTGCGCTTCACCTTGCAGTCACTCCCTTCTTTTCGATTTTGGTTATATTTGATGAGCGACACTGCGCCCACTTCGTCACTTCATCCTTTTGAGTTCCTTGTAGCGGAAACAGAAGCGGGCGTGGTCGTTCCGGCACGGCGTCCCCCACTCCTTGTCGTGGTACGCACGCTCAAGGTCGTTCAGCTCGAAATATGGGTAGCGTATCTTTTCATTGTTTTTAGCCGCAAAAGACACAAAGACCATCATTTCGGCTCCGTTTGCCGAACAACCGTAACCGCTCCCGTCTTGCTGTTAATCTGTATGACGCGCTGACTCTGCAAGCTGCAAGGTGCTTATGATCGGCGAAACGTCTGGAAGCGGCACATGATAAGAAACCCACAGAACTGTTTCCAGTGACTTCTTGTTCAAGACTTTCAAATGGCCGCTCCTCAAGTCTGCCACGACGGCGAGAACGGTCTCGCGCCGATACGCCTTTCCCGCCGTTACCGTTGCGCTAAGCAGTCCATCCTGGGGCACAAGCGCCTCAAACTCGCCCTTGTCGTACCAGATCGTACGGCATGAACCGCATACGTCGATCTCGACATGCCTCTTGCCGGCAGACACCTTGAGAATGCTCATTGACGCACCAC
This sequence comes from uncultured bacterium, assembly GCA_902779865.1. Classification (GTDB taxonomy): domain Bacteria; phylum Verrucomicrobiota; class Kiritimatiellia; order RFP12; family UBA1067; genus RUG572. Next base: position 1,640 of record CACZDG010000272.1, on the reverse strand, counting down.
AGCTCGGACACGAGCATCCAGGCTGCTCATGTTGCTTTGCGGCGCTGATCATCTCCGCCATGCTTTCCTGACTCACCGTCTTTTTGAGCACATCAATCCTGGACGACATGCCGCCGCATGCGGTACACGTGTAGCACTTGGATTTTGATTTGGTCCAGGCCTCGGTCAGCCTGCCTCCGCAGCGTGGGCAGGTAGGCGCGGCGTTTTTCGCCGTGTTCGTCGAAACCTTCTTGCCGATCTGACGAAGCTCGAAGAACTTCGTACAGGCGTTACGGAAGCTCGCCGGCGTTTTTGGGCCGCCCATACCGTACGCCGCCTTCCCGCCTTCGCGAATCTTGGCGGCAAGCGCCGAAAAATCGCTGTCGCAGGAAACCACGCATATACCGTCGCATGGGCTCTTGTAGAGAAACTCCATCGCATCTATCACAAGAGCAATATCAGCCACGTTCTTCCCCGAGACATTGCTCACCTGGGGACGCGCAACAACCCCGTATTCACGCTGCGCCCTCGCCCATCCCCCGTCGGCCGTGAAGCAGTTCACCATCCCGTATGCGCGACGGGCTATCGGTGTCCCAATTGCATACGCCTTCTTGAAGATGTCCCCTGCAAGAGATGCACTGATGTTGTCCGCGTCAATCAGAATCGCAAGACGTTGTTCAGCCTGCACTGCCATGGCGATCCTCATGCGTATTCGGCTTCCAGCGCGCGGGCGAGCTGGTCGCGACGCCCTGCGTGTTGCCGGGGCATCCCCCGACGATTTCGCACTTCGTCACCACCCCGTCCGCGACCTCGTAGTTGATCGCCCGCGAACACGTTCCAGTTGTGTTATATGTAGTCATTGTTTTCTCATTGACGTATATGTCGGCAGCATGGTCACTTGAAGATGTCCATCGGACTGGTGGCGCTGGCGGTGGAGCGCTCGGCGGGCGGACCGGCCTTGATGCCGATTTCGGCGGCCTCCACGGCGAGTGCGAACGCGCGCGCCATCTGGACGGGATCGTCCGCCGCTGCGACGGCGGTGTTCGCGAGAACGGCATCCGCACCGAGCTCTATGGCCTCGGCTGCGTGGGAGGGAAGTCCGATGCCCGCATCCACGACAACAGGAACGTGGCTCTGCTCGACGATGATCTCGATCATGTCGCGAGTGCGGATTCCGCGGTTCGAGCCGATGGGGCTCCCGAGCGGCATGACCGCCGCGGCTCCCGCGTCCTCGCAGTGGCGCGCAAGCACGGGATCGGCGTTGATGTACGGAAGCACGACCATCCCGAGCTTCGCGCACTCCTTCACGGCCTCCAGTGTCTCGACGGGGTCGGGCAGCAGGTAGCGCGCGTCGGGATGCACCTCGATCTTGATCCAGTTGTAGCCCGCGGCCTTCCCGAGTTTCGCGATCCTCACCGCCTCCGCCGCGTTGCGCGCGCCGGACGTGTTGAGCATCACCTCGACCTTCGAGCGGTCGATGACGCCCAAGATGTCGTCATGCTCCGCGTCGCCTTCGTGGACGCGCGTGAGCGCAGTCGTCACTAGCTCCGTCCCGCACGCCTCAAGCGCGCGTTTGAGCATTTCGCCCGATGCGAACTTGCCCGTTCCGAGAAAAAAGCGGCTCTTGAACTTGCGGCCGCCGATAACCAGGTCCTTCATTT
>CACZDG010000271.1 GCA_902779865.1 uncultured bacterium | reverse complement strand
GAGTCAGCGGAAAGTGAAAAGGGTGCCGGTGCGAACGGCGACAAGGCGGAAGCCGACGGTCGCGAAGCCGGTCCGTGGCGCCCGTCCCTCGCCGCGGTAGGTCAGCGCGCAGCTCGCCTTGGTGGCGTACCAGGAGCCGCCGCGGACGGCGTTCACGGACTGCCCCGCCTCGGCGCCGTTGACGGCCACGATCACGGAGCTGGTCCAGTCCCACGAATTACCGAGCATGTCGAAGATCCCGTAGTCGCTGGCGCAGTCGGGGTAGGCGTCCCAGTCAAGCGTGTAGCCTCCGGCGTCGTTGATGCTCTTGAAGAGATCTGTGTAGACGAACCCCGTGTAGTTCGCGTGGTTCACCCAACCCGACACTGCGCCCGACGCGCTCACGGAAATGACATCCGAAAGCTTGTCCTGTTCTCCCTGCCGCGTGCTTTTCTCATGGTAGTAGGTTACCAGCTGGTCGGGGTCTTCGGTCAGGAGCTTCGTCGCGATCACGGCGTTGTAGTTCCCCACCTTTGAGCCGGCGGCGGCGTTCTCCCATTCGGCCTCGGTCGGGGGACGGAACTTCCAGCCGACCGTGCGTGCGCTCTTCCACTCGCAGAAGGACAGCACGTCGTTGTAGGAGACCGACAGCACGGGATGCCGTTCGCGGCCCTGCGGACAAGTCCTGCCGCCCCAGTAGCCGGGCGTCTTGTGCCCCGTCGCCGTTGTGAACTCGGCGTACTCGGCGTTGGTGACCGGATGGCGGCAGAGGCGATAGGGCGCCATGATGGGCGACGCCTCTCCCGCGTCGCTCGAATGCGGGTTGAGCGACTTCGCGAACGCGAACGAGGGGTTCGCTGGAATCTGGCATCGCAAGCGTCGCAAGGGGCAGGCACTTCATTTCCTCTCCTTTGGCACGGCTGCGACGCGGAAGCCGACGGTGTTGTAGCAACCACCCGGACGCCGTCCCTCTCCCTTGTAATCTGTGCGGCATGAGTTCTTCATGGCGTACCACGATCCGCCCTTGATGGCGTTGACCTTCTCGCCGCGCTCGCGTCCGTTGCGGGCGACGATCTCGGTGGATGTCCACTCCCAGCAGTTGCCCCACATGTCGAGCGCGCCACAGGCGGCCTTCGTGTCGGGATAGGCGTCGACCGGCGTCGTGTAGCCGCCGTCCTCGCCGAGCCGCTTGAAGAGGTCGGTGTAGATAAAGCCGGTGTAGTCGCGGTGGTTGACCCAGCCGCGCACGCGACCGTCAGACGATACTGAAAGCACGTCCGACAGCTTGGCCGTCTTCCCGTTCAGCCGCGAGCGCGGGTGGACGAACGTGACGGTTTGTCCGGGATTCTTGAGGCAGTGCTTGGCGACGACGGCGTTGAAGTTGAATCCTTCGCGCGGCGACGGGCCGGCGGCGGCTTCCCATTCAGCTTCGGATGGAAGGCGATATGCGCGCGTCGGATCCTTTTCGCTGAGCCATGCGCAGTAGTCGAGGGCGTCATCGTACGAGACCCACACCACGGGATGCTTGTCCTTGCCTTTCGGGAAGATGCCGTTCTTCCAGTAGCGAGGTACGGAATGTCCTGTTGCGTTTGCGAATTCGGCGTATTCGGCGTTGGTGACGGGGGTGCGTGCAATCTGTACGCCGTTGGTCATGCCACCGACGGCGAGCAGCGCGCTTGCGAGACAGCTGCATGCGATCATTTCTTGTTTCCTTTCGTTTTTCCTATTGTTGTTCCCAGGACCTTATGTCCCGGGCGGAAGAAATTAAACACCATTCTTCGTTGCGAGTTGTCACATAAATGTCACACTTGCTAGAAAAATATCGTATTTGTTTTTGGCGACAAGACTGGAGTTTACCCATTTTTTGAAACCTGCGGGGACTGTCCCCACGGAAATCCAAGTTCTTCAGCGTTTATTGATTCCACTCACGGATTTAAAATTTTTACTCTGACTTTTACATTGATTTATCATCTGTTTTCCGATTAGTCAATGTAAAACCACCTTGGCTCTTTATCACTTCCCTTATTTACTATCTTGCCATTCCTGCGCAATCCAGTCATCAAATTCGATATTTTGTCGCGTTTCTGCTTCTCGGTTAAATCTCCCCGTATCTCTTCCATCATAAATTCATTGATTTTTCTCCTTGTAATTCCTGGGAATCTTCTAAGAAAATCAATGAAGATTCGGCGATACTGTTCTCCCGTTCCCTCCTTCTTTC
>CACZDG010000270.1 GCA_902779865.1 uncultured bacterium | reverse complement strand
CAGTTCGGACGCCCTTGCGACGACGGCGAGCAGTCTCTTGTAGCTTCTGCGCGTGCCCGTCATTGCGCCGTAGGTGGCAAGCCCCTGGAGCGATGTCGCGAGATGGACGCTCATCCGCTTGAATCGCCTTATCAGCTTTTCGTCGAGACGGCTGGCGTTCGTGAAAAGCGAGAGCCGCGCTTTCGGCAGAATGCGACGCGCAGAATTGAGGATTTCAAAGAGATCATCCCGCAGCAACACCTCCCCGCCCGTGAAGAGGATGTCATCGACGCCATCCACCGCGCACTTATTTAAGATCGCTTTCCACCCGTCCGTATCAAGCTCAGGCTTCGCGAGCGCGGGATATTCGTGCCACACGCAATAGCAATACGGACAGCGGAAGTTGCACTTCGCCGTCAGTTCCAACGTTGTATGGCGAGGATAGCGCATATAGACAATGGCGACTACTTCTGCAACGTTCCACGCGGCTTCGGAGGAAGCGCGCCCGGGAGCGGAGGCCGACGCCCTCCCTTGACTTCGTTAACCGTATTTGGCTTCGGCTGCGGAACCTTGATGATTTCGCCCGCGATAAGGTTGTTTGCTCGCACGTCGTCAAAACCGTTGAGCCTCTTCAATTCAGTTCAATTCAGCGACAGTCGTGCCATGTGCCTTTGCGATCTTCGAGAGCGTGTCTCCATACTTGACACGATACTGGCCCGGTGGCAAAGGCGGCGGTGGCAGTACTTTACCCCGCACAGGCGGAAATTTACCCCGTTGTTCCCGCACGGCGTTCGGCTTCGGTTGCAGGGGGGTAGGTTCAGGTACCGCAATGGCACCCCCTGTGGTGAATTCACCGACATTCTCACCTTTGGCGTTTGCCTGTTGCTGTGGCCTGGGATAACTGCCCATCGTGCTGGCGGGCGAGGGATCCTTGCATCCGCCTACGACTGTCGCGGCGGTGAGGCCGACGAGCAGTCCGCCAAGCGTCTTGCCGGACGCGATGGCCTTTTGTAGGACCCGTTGCCGGGCCGCGTTCTTCTTCGACAACTTCATTACTTCAGGCTCCTTTCGTTTCACGGGCAACATTATACCATAAAAACCTCAGGCAGGCAAACCGACATTCAAGATTCACAAGGGGCATGGCGTAATTCACCGCCGAGCCTTCTGATGATTGGAAACAACTATTTGAAACAACTTACCTTTGACGCACGGGCTAACTCGCCCGTGCCCATTTGACGTTCCTGGAACGGCTTCCCGTCGGAGGTCAGGATCTCGCGGTTGTCCGTATCGTAGAAATATCGCTCGATGGTGGCGAACCTCGAATAGAAATTGACGATGATCCCGCATGGCATCTTGAGCAGCCTCATGTAGTTGAAAAGTTGGGCCCGATGCGTGGACGTCAGAACCGACACGGCTTTGCATTCGACAATGACATCGCCCTTGCACAGAAAATCGACGCGGTATTCCGCATCCATCGGACGCCCCTTGTAAAGCGGGTGGAAGGACTTTTCCCGTTCAAACGGGATGCCTCTGTCAGACAATTCCATCGCAAGCGCTTCCTGGTAGCAGTACTCGTTGATGCCAGGTCCGAGCTCGTCATGAACGGAATGTAGTGCGCCCACAATGTCATAGACGTGGTTTTTCAGTTCTGCTGTATCTTTCATGGAATCTCCTTCATGGTGGCGATGGCTCAATTATATCAAAATCCATCGAAGATAACATACGGAAGAAAGAAAAAGCGCGGGCGAGTTAGCCCGCGCACCTCTTCATAGTTGTTTTTACCAGTTGTTCTGGTTGTTTCCAATCTAAAAACGCATGGGTGGAAAACACACCCAAATTAACCCGAACGGGAAAAAACACCTTGAACGACACATCCATACGACATTTTTATCCCGAACGGGAATATTGGAGGCGTAGGCGATGCCGATGCGCGGGGCGGCGGTGAACTTGACGCGCGCGCCGTCGCTTTCAAGCCAGAGGCGATTGGAGCGAACGAGGTCTTCGCGGTTGAGCGAGCGGTCGATCTTGAGAAGCTTCGTCAATCGTCCGGGACCTTCCGCGCCTTCCACGCCGCGTATGAGAACCGCCTCGGGACGCCCTTCCGGTCCCGTCACGACGTTCAGCATTTCGTGCATCCCGTAGCAGAGGTAGATGTAGGCGCAGCCGCCCGGCGAATACATCACGTCCGTCCGCGCCGTGCGCCCTTTGTGCGCATGGCAGGCCGTGTCTTCTTCGCCGCAGTACGCCTCGGTTTCGGTGATGCGCCGCCGCATGACGGTCCCATCCTCCAGCCGACGGCAAAGCCACGCACCGACAAGCGCTTTTGCCGCCGTCACCGCGTCAACCGCATAGTCCTTTGTCGTCAATCTTCGCATCACTTCTCCTGCAGAGCATAGACAGTCTCTCCCCTGCCTCGTATCAACTCCCGCCATTCGACCTCGCTCAGTTCATCTGGCACAAGAAACGAGACTATCCTATGCTCGTTCAATATCGGTCAATAGTGTCCGAACCGTTACGTTCGTCCATGTTTGCTGTTGCAGAGGAGAAATATAATCTATGGCCGTGAAGTAATAGACCTTGACCGAACCATTTCCATTGGCCCCATGCGTATTCAGAGTCTGTTCAAGCTTCGTTGCAACATTTTCCATCGTCATGCCAGGCGTTATCGAAAATGCAGGTATCACGCAGTCGAGAAAATCCCGATTGCAGAATCTATTCCACGGCAGTTGCGTCGTCATCCATGTCGCCGTAGGACCGTCATCACCGCCGATAATGCCGATTGACTCCGCACTTTTCTGAGTGTCCGAACATCCCGCTATCGCGACCATTACCGCGCATCCTATCGACATCATCAATTTCTTCATCGCCGCTCTCCTTTCTTTGCCTCTTCTTGTCCACCGCCGTCGCACCGCGCTCGAAACTTCCGCTTGCCGCCGCAAGTAGTCATGCAAGCAGCCACTTCCATGCCGGCACGATGCGAATGCCGTTGGACTCGCCTTCGTCGTCCCACGTCACAATCGTGCAGTCGCGTATTCCCGTCTTGTCGCGGGCGAGTTTCAGCGCATTCATCTCACGGTCAAATGTCGCCGCATCGGACATCGCGTATGAAACCTGGACCA
>CACZDG010000269.1:2960-3397 GCA_902779865.1 uncultured bacterium | reverse complement strand
GCTGCTCGGATTCGGCTACGGTTCCTCGCGCGGCATGATGTTCGGCCTGGCCGAAACCAGCACGGAGCGGCGCAAGCTCCAGGTCCACACGTACAACAGCAGCTGGGATCTGGGCGATAGCTTCGTGATTTCCAACGGATGCGGCTGGGTGGACTTCGCCGTGACGGTGGACGGCCAGAAGGTGACGGCGTATCTGGTCAAGGACGGATTGACGACGCCGGACGGCAACACCGACATCGGCCTTCTGAAGCGGGTGTCGCGGACGTACGCGGACTCGGTGAACCTCGTGCCGAATCCAGGGACGTTCTTGCGCTTCGGAACGGAATCCCCCCAGAACAGCACATACAAGATGCCCCCGACCAGTTCGGGCAACCACTACAAGTGCTTCAGGGGCAGCATCCAGCAGTTCGCGTGCTGGAAGCGGACGCTTTCCGAGC
>CACZDG010000269.1:0-2938 GCA_902779865.1 uncultured bacterium | reverse complement strand
TACAAGATGCCCCCGACCAGTTCGGGCAACCACTACAAGTGCTTCAGGGGCAGCATCCAGCAGTTCGCGTGCTGGAAGCGGACGCTTTCCGAGCAGGAGATCCTGGCGGCGCTCGGCTGGCCGCGTGCGGAGACGTGGCGCGTGGGCGTCGAGAACGACGCGACGACGGAGCTTTCCGCCGACACGGCGCCGGAGGGCGGCTTCGACGTGGACGGCGAGCTGTGGCCCGTTCCGAACGGCGGCCTCACGAACGGGGTGTCCGTCTCGTTCAAGTTCCCGATCGAGGCCGGGTATGACGACGGCCGCGCACAGATCTTCCGCTGGAAGGCGACGAGCGACTCGGCGGAGGGCCTGCTGGGCGTGGCTGTCAACGGCAAGTCGCTCGGCAAACGTCCGATCAAGGCGGGCGAGACGCAGAGTTGGGTCGTGCGGGCGGCGGCGCTCAGGGTCGGCACGAACACGCTCACCGTCACGCGCATCGACAGCGGCACGGGCGTGGTGACGCTCGACGCGGCGGCGCTCGGTGGCGGCTGGCAGGTGGGCAGGCGCGACGACGACTGGACGGACTTCGGCCACGAGGGGGTTGCGTCCAACGAGTACCACGTGGTGGACGGCAACATGCGCCACGTGCCGCGCGCGATGCCGTATACGGGCGACGGCAACCACACGAGCTGGCACGCGGTGATGCCGCAGTCGCTCGCGGGGGAGTACGACTGGATTCTCCACTTCCGCACGGGTCCCGAGAGCTGCTGAAGGCGGGCGAAAACGTGTTTTCGTTCCTCAACGACACGCAGTCCGGCACGGACTCCATCTCCATCGACTCCGTCTGGCTCGAGCCGGTCGCCCCGTTCGACGGCACGTTGATGATCTTGAGATAGTCAAAAAGTGTCAACATCATTTGGTGTATTTCGTGGTTAATCCTCCGCGACGGATTTGCCGCGCTGCGCGGGTGTACGGAAAGAAGGGGATTTGGTATAATTGACGCATAAACGAAAGGAGTTCTGGAATGAAAAGACGGATGGTTGTCGTTGCGGTTGCGCTCGCGTCGGTGATGGCGATGGCCGCGCAGTGCGAGGGCAAGACGCAGAAGGGCGAACGGTGCAAGCGCGAGGCGGCGGAAGGCTCCAAGTTCTGCATTGGACATGCCGACCAGGCGAAGAAGCCCGACGCGAACGAGAAGGACGACGGACAGTGCTGGTCCGTGACGGATGCCGGAACGCGGTGCAAGCACAAGAAGGACGGCGAGAGCGACTACTGCAAGCAGCATGCGCCGTCCGTGAAGCCGTCCAAGCCCATCACGCAGTGCCGCGCCATGACTTACGAGGGCAAGCAGTGCTCGCGCAAGCCCGAAGAGGGCAAGCGCTACTGCGCTCAGCATGGAGAGAAGTGAAACTATAATTGTCGCGAGACCGTTCGCGCCGTTCGAGAAGTGGTACTCGTCCGCCGACGATCTTCACATCGTGTACATCGCCGAGGTGCTGGCGGTGCGAAGGTGCCGATAGGGGAAGCGCACTCATGACTGTGCGCCGTGCGATAGTCTACGCCGTCCTCATTGCGGCTGCGGTGTCGCTGTGGCTTTTTACGCACAGCGAGCGGGCTCAGATCAGGCGTGTGTTCGCCGACATCGAGAGGCGCGCGGCGAAGGAGCCGGGAGAGCCCGTGATGGAATGCGCAGGCAAGGCGCAGGCGCTTGCGCGTCACTTCAAGGACGGGTGCACGGTCGTCGCCCCTCGGCATGGCCTCAAGGCATCCTATTCCCAAGACGACATCGCCGGCGGTCTGCTGGTTTTCCGATCCGGGGCGAGGAAGGTCGCCGTGGAGTTCCGAGAACTCGAAATCAGCGTCGATGGTCCCGAAGCCAGGGTAGAGGGGTGGATCGATTACTCGGGGACCGAGGCGACGTGGCCAAGGCACGAACCGAAGGACGAGAAGTTCGTTGCGCACCTTGAAAAGACAGACGGCAAGTGGCTCTTTTCAAGAATCGAGGTTCCGAAATCTGCGGGGACAGACCCCGCGAAACGCTGATTTTTCAAGGGGTTTGCTGCGGATGCGCTAGCAGGGGTGCGGATTTGCACCCCTGTAGCCACCGCCTTCGGCGGCTCCTCCCTTCTGTCGTCGGGGGCTATGCGGTTGAGCTTCGTCGCGGCATTTGGTACAATCTGCTGAAGAACAGATGGCGAAAGCCAGCTTGGAGGAGATGGACTCCCTTGCTGTGGATTTGCCCGTTTTTGGTCGTGTCCGCGGTCTTTGTGCTGGTGGATGGCTTCAGTGTGCATGAGACCGCGCCGGCACCGGAAATAGCAGGCGAAGATTGCGAAGTCGTTGGCGACGAGCATGAGCTGCTGGTTACCGGATACTGCAACTGCGGGAAGTGTTGCGGCTGGCGCAAGAAGTGGTTCTTCTTCGGCGAGCCGGTCTATGACTACGGCAATTTAAGAGGCACGCCCAAGAAAGTCGGCGTCACGGCTTCAGGTGCGGTCGCGGCGAAGGGGACGATTGCCGCCGATCCGACGGTCTATCCCTTTGGAACAAGAATCTGGATTCCCGGATATGGCTCGGGAACCGTCCAGGACATCGGCGGATCGATCAAGGGCGCCCACATCGACATATGGTTTCCGTCCCATGGGGAGGCCTTGGCCTGGGGGGCCCGCAAGCTCAAGGTTAAAGTCGCAAAGAAAGAAGCAAAAGAGAAGCAAATGGGGCGGGAATCTGCGGGGACAGGCCCCGCGAAACGCTGATTTTTCAAGGGGTTTGCTGCGGATAGTTGGTGCTGTGCTGCTTCTGCTTCTTGTGATATGCGGCATGATCGTGTTCTGGCCGGGTTGGCGGTTGAAAATGCCCGGGATACAGGTGAGATGTCAGGCTATCACTGGAACAATTGCCTGTAGTGCGTACTACTCCCTGCCGTAATTGCGAATGATAGAGATGCGCAATATGC
>CACZDG010000268.1 GCA_902779865.1 uncultured bacterium | reverse complement strand
ACAGGAGGCGGACAACGACTTCTACTACGACCGCCACAGTGGACACAACTTCTATTGCGCAACGAACAACCCGTGGGTGGTCGTGGCGGAATGCCTCCACCGTTCCGACGCCTACAATCATCCGCTCACGGCGCACCAGGAGAACGCCGGCCACACGACCGTGACCGGGCGCGGCACGAGTCCGGGCGCGGACAGATTTGGCGGGCGCTCCGCGTTCGCGGACGCGTCCGTCGCCGCGCGCACGGGCCACTCGTGGTGGGGCGTCCAGTGGTCGCCGTCGCTCACCGCGTCGCCGAACGGCGAAGTCGCGCGCGACTACTGGGCGGATCCGCGTCCGGCGGTCAACTACGAGGGACGCTACTGCTACCTCTGGACCAAGGACTTCGGCGCGCGCGCGCAGGGCTACATCTCCTTCCTCAGCGGCCTGTTCGGCTACGGCTACGGCGCAATCGACATCTGGCTCTACAAGAGCACGTACGACGTGAAGTCCACGAGCAACGACGGCGTGGAGAAGATTACGCCGGACGACAAGCAGGTGCCGTGGTGTACGTCCGTGGGGTTCCCCAGCGCCTTGCAGATGGCGCACCTCAGGAAGTTCTTCACCTCGTTCGACTGGTGGAACCTCAAGCCCGGCTTCGGCGACGGCGCGCGCTTCACGCCGCGTTCCGGCACGGCGAAGGCGCCCGCGAAGGGCATCGCCTACGTGTTCGCCACACTCGCGAACCCGAACCGCGTCGTGTTCTACTTCTACGGCCAGAACCGTCTGACGGGAACGGTCCACGGCCTCGCGCCCGACCGCTTCCATTCCGTGCGCTGGTTCAACACACGGACGGGACGCTCGCGCCGGGCGCGGACGTAAAACTCGACTACGGTGGTGCTGGCGTGGGCGGCTATCCCGTGTTCCGCGTGACCGCGAACGACCCCGCCGCCACGCTGCGCATCTCCTACGCCTGCCATCCGGACGGCCTGGGTCCCAAGGGCGACTTCTGGCGCGAGACCGCCGCGCGCTATCTTGGGCGCGACATCGACTTGCCGATCCTCCCTGCGAACATCGACCGCTATGAAAGCTACGTGCTCGCCTCGAATGCCGTCTATCGCGCGCCACTCCTGCAAGGGCTCGTGCGGTACGTGCGCCTGCGTCTCGACGGCGCGGTGAAGCCGGTGTCGCTTGAATCGTTTGCATTCGCGAACGACCGCGTTCATTCAGTCGGCGAGCGTGCGGGCACGTTCGACTGCGCCGACCGCCAGCTCGCGGAAATCTGGGAGGCGAGCGTGCGCACGGTCGAGCTCTCGTCCATTCCGTCCTATCATTCCGTATGGGGCCCGAAGCCCGTCGCCACGCTCCCCTACATCGCGGACGGCGCGAAGCGGGACCGTCTCGTGTGGAGCGGCGACCTCTGGTGGGCGCAGCGCAGTTTCTTCGTGGGCTTCAAGCCGTCCGCCCCGTACATGAAGGGATCGGTCGAGATGCTCGCGGTGAACCACACGCCCGAGGGCTACGTGCAGGCCTCGCCATGGCCCGACCAGGCCGTGCCGAAGGCGCGCGAGTGGGGTCCGTTCGGCTCCGACGAATTCGCCGCGTGGTTCGTGCCGGTGGCGTGGGACACCTACTTCTACACGGCCGACAAAGACCTGCTGAAGAAAGTCTATCCCGTTGTGCAGGGGCTGATGGCGTACCTCGCGAAGTACCAGAACCCCGAGACGGGCATCTTCGAGCAGCGGAAGGAAACGTGCAAGCACGCTGCGGGGCTCGTGTTCGGCGGCACGTCGCTCCACCACCGCTCGTACATGAACATCCTCCTCTGGAAAACCTACGTTGACGCGGCGCAGATGGCGCGGACGCTGGGCAGTCCCGACGACGCGGCGCGCTGGACGGCGGCGGCGGACAAGCTCGCGGGCTCGATTCGTGCGGTGTTCTGGGATTCGAAGAAAGGCTACTTCCGTCTCTCGGCGGAGGACGGAAAGCTGGGCTTCGAGGCGAACGCGCTTGCGCTCGCCGCGCGGTTCGCCACGCGCGAGGAGGCGGCGCGGATGATGCCGCAGCTCACGCGCATCGGACACGGCAAGTTCCAGGCCATGGCCGCGCGTGGTAAGTTCGAGTACGGCGCGACGGACGCGGCGATCTCGGCGATCGACGCGCATGGCTGGCGGAAGGTGCTCGATCCCGACTGGAAGGGCATGCGCCTCACGAGCGAGTGCATGGGACTTGTGCGATATGGCTGGGGCGACGAGGCTCATCCCGACACCGCCATCGCGGGACTCTTCACGAACTATATCCTCGGCATCGAGCCGACCGAACCCGGCTTCAAGGCCTTTACCTACCGCATTCCCGCGTCGGCGCGCATCGGCTGGGCGTCGGGGCGCGTGCCCACG
>CACZDG010000267.1 GCA_902779865.1 uncultured bacterium | reverse complement strand
TGATGGGCGTGGCGACGTTCTACACGCAGTTCCGCTTGAAGCCCGTGGGCAAGAACCTCATCCTTCTCTGCAAGGGCACGGCCTGCCACGTGAACGGCGACGACTCCATCGAGAAGGCGCTCGTGGAGGAGCTTGGCGTGGGTGACGGCGAGACGACCGACGACGGGCTCTTCTCCATCAAGACGGTCGCTTGCCTCGGCTGCTGCTCGCTCTCGCCCGTGATGATGATCAACGAGGACACGTACGGCTCCCTCACGCCAGCCAAGGCCAAGGACATCGTGCGCAAGATCAGGGAGGCGTCGAAATGAAACTCGTATTTGGAGAAGGAAGTTGCGGCATTGCCGCCGGCGCGCGCAAGGTGCGCGCGGCCGTGGAGAAGCTCAACGCGGACGGCGCAGTCGAAGTCGGCATCACCGGCTGCATTGGCATGTGCTACCTTGAGCCGATCGTGGACGTGTATGGGGAACCGGGAACGTATCCCCCGAGCGAAGCGAGCGCCGAAGGCGGCTCAATGCGGGGTGGGAACGGGGAACCGTTGCTCGCGAGACTCGTCCGCGTGCAGGAGAAGGACGCGGAGCGGATTTACAAGGCCGCCGCATCCGGTGTCCTTTCTGGCGTCAAGGACCTGGAGATTTCGGCGGACGACAAGGAGTTTCTTGAGAAGCAGACGCGCATCGCGCTCAGGCACTGCGGCCTCATCGACCCTGAGGACATCGCGGCCTACGAGGCGGTGGACGGCTACAAGGCGATTCGCAAAGTGCTGACGATGACGCCGGAGCGCGGCGGCGCGGGCTTCCCCACGTGGTTCAAGTGGAATGCCGCTCGCAACGCAAAGGGCGACCAGAAGTACCTCATTTGCAACGCCGACGAGGGCGACCCCGGCGCGTTCATGGACCGCGCGGTGATCGAGTCCGATCCGCACTCCCTCATCGAGGGCATGCTCATTGCCGCCTACGCGATTGGCGCGACGAAGGCATTCGTCTATGTGCGCGCGGAATACCCGCTCGCGATCGTGCGTCTCGAAAAGGCGCTCGCGGCCGCGAAGAAGGCCGGTCTCCTCGGGGAGAACATCCTGGGGAGCGGCTTCTCCTGCGACATCCGCATCAAGGCCGGCGCGGGCGCGTTTGTGTGCGGCGAGGAGACGGCGCTCATCGAGTCGCTCGAGGGCAACCGCGGCATGCCGCGCCTGAAGCCCCCATTCCCGGCGGAGAAGGGCTACACGCAGGCCCCCTCGAACATCAACAACGTCGAGACGTTCGCGAACGTCGCGTGGATTATCCTCAACGGCGGCGCCGCGTTCGCCGCGATGGGCACCGAGACGAGCAAGGGCACCAAGGTGTTCGCGCTCACCGGCAAGATCAAGCGCGGCGGCCTCGTCGAGATCCCGATGGGACTCACGCTCCGCGACGTGATCTTCGGCATCGGTGGCGGAATCCGCGATGGCGGCACGTTCAAGGCCGTGCAGATGGGTGGCCCTTCCGGTGGCTGCATCCCCGAGCACCTGCTCGACACGCTCATCGACTACAAGGCGCTCGGCGCCACCGGCGCGATCATGGGGTCCGGCGGCATGGTGGTGATGGACTCCCACACCTGCATGGTGAACATGGCGCGGTTCTTCCTCGACTTCACCGCGAAGGAAAGCTGCGGCAAGTGCGTCCACTGCCGCATTGGCACGAAGCGCATGCACGAAATCCTCACGCGCATCACCGAGGGCAAGGGCAGGGAAGGCGACGTGGAGCTCCTCCAGGAACTCTGCAACGGCATCAAGGCCGGCGCGCTCTGCGGCCTCGGCCAGACGGCCCCGAACCCCGTCCTCACCACGATCCGCTACTTCCGCGACGAATACGACGCCCACATCCGCGAGGCGCGATGCCCCGCGCACGAGTGCGCGGCGCTGAAGAAATTCGAAATCGACCCCGCGAAGTGCAAGGGCTGCACGATGTGCGCGAAGAAGTGCCCCGTGGGCGCGATCTCCGGCGAACCCAAGAAGCCGCACGCGATCGACCAGTCGAAGTGCATCAAGTGCGGACAGTGCGTGGCCACCTGCAAGTTCGGCGCGGTGGAAGTCAAGTGAAAGGATTTTTGAAATGGATACCGAACTGATTGATCTCATCATCGACGACGTGCCCGTGCGCGTGCCGGCCGGCACCACCATTTTCGAGGCGGCCAAGACGGCGGGAATCGAGATTCCCAACCTCTGCTACCTGAAGGAACTCGGCCCCTACGGCGCGTGCGGCGTGTGCGTGGTGGAGGTGGAGAACTGCCCCAAGATGCTCCGCGCCTGCTCCGCGAAGGTCGCGCCCGGAATGGTTGTGCATACGAAGAGCGAGAAGGCGCTCGCCACGCGCAAGCTCGCGCTCGAGCTT
>CACZDG010000266.1:639-2332 GCA_902779865.1 uncultured bacterium | reverse complement strand
CTCTCCGTCGTCATCCCATTCCCTCACGCCCCACGAGGCGAGGCCGCCCGCCCACGCGCCGCTCGTCGTCACCGTGCGCACGAGGTTCGTCGCGTCCAATGGCGGCAGGCACGGAATATTGTTCGTGAGCCACTGGATCTGGCTCGCCGAAAGAGAGTGGTTGAAGAGCGCGAATTCATCGACGAACACATCCGAATCGCCGCCAGCGTTGCGCCAGCTCTTTGCATCGTTGTAGGATTGAGACCCCAGCATGATTGTCGTCAGCGGCTCGGATGAAGAAGGCTGGCTGGAGAATGGAATCTGCGCCGTCCGACTGCCGCCAAAATAGACATCGGTCGTCATATTCGATTGGTTCCATACGAGGCAGACGTGCTGCCACGTGTCAACGGTCTCCGCACTTCGCGTAAAAGCCGAAGTATGTGTCAGGTAATGCCCGTATGCGTGTACATGAGCGGGATTGTCGCTGTACCACTCGAAGCGCGTCGCCCAATCCTGGTCGCCGAGGCTGTAGTAGAAAAAATCATGCCAAGCCGTCGGTTTCGCCTTCGCCTTGAGCCAGAAAGACATCGTGTAGCCGGAACCCGGCGTCGCACCAACGCCATCCGCATTAAACACGCGCCATGTCGCCTTGTTGTTGACCGCCATGCAGTAGGCCGAATCAAGTGCGCCGCCTGAAGACGCCGTCGCCTTCGTACTGTTTCCTCCCCACAGAAACGCCGCGTCCGAACCGCTTCCGTTGTCCCCTGCCGCCACGCCGACCGTCGTGTTCGTCGTATCGAAGTTCCACGCGACGGGCATCGCGCGCCCGGGTCCTGCGGCGGGCTGGGCGGGCCTGTACTTTGCGAGCCACTTGACTTGCTCGTCCGTCGCGGGATAGTCGAAGAGCGCAAGCTCGTCGAGGCAGGTGCCGCCCGTGTTGGTGGCGCGGTCGGCGCCATCGTAGAGCTGCCGCCGCACCGTCGAGCCGATATGGAGCTGCTGGAGATTGCCTCCGCGGAAGAAGTTGATATTAGCTATTTTATTTCCATCGACATAAAACAAGCACGTTCCAACTGAGTTTGTGCCATTCGGCTTGGCGACAAAAGCGACATGCTTCCACGCGCCGGAGGTCAATTCGGTTATCGTCGTGCCGTTGCCGTCAAGACGGACAGTTGGATTGGTCGCGGAGGAATTATTGGCCTTGGGGTAGTAGTAGAACGTGGCGTTGCTGTTGTTTTTCGCAATGTACTCAATGCGGTAGTCCACGCCGTTCAGACGGAAACCGAAGAAATCGCTGTAGGCATTATGCGAGGAACTGGTCTTCACCCAGAACGAGATCGTAAAACCGCGATCCGTACTGCAGCCGAGGGACGCGGAGCCGTCGCCGAGCCAGAGGGAGGAAGGCGAAGACTCGCTGAGCGCATAACCTGAGCCGAGCGCGCCGCCCGAGACAAAGCCGAGCGGATTGGAACCGTTCTTCTTGAACGTCGGCTCCAGCGCGCCCGTGCCCTTGTTCACGCCCGTATAGACGAGCGCGCCGTTCTCGACCTTGTCGAAGTCGTAGTAGTACAGCAGCGAACGCGCGTTCGCCGCCATCGCGCTTGCCGCGATTGCCGCCGCTGAGACTGCGGCTTTCCATGTCTGTTTTTTCATGCTGTTTCTCCTTTTGTTGTTGCCCTTGCGGGCGGGTTGTTTAAGATTGGGTGTGAAACTC
>CACZDG010000266.1:0-615 GCA_902779865.1 uncultured bacterium | reverse complement strand
CAACAAGCGTACGACAACAAGATGTGTGCGGGGACGGGTGAGCCGCCAAGATGGCGGCTTTCCCTGTCAATGGGCACGAACCCCTATTTCCGCTTGAAAGCATAATTAATATTTTACCTCCCCTACGCCGTTTGTCAATTACAAAGATAAATTATTTTCTTTTTGTGTTTCCTTTCGGCGGAGGATGTGATATACTGCGCACGTTTCGGAGCTTGGAAGATGAAGATTGGAGGTAATTACATTCTCTCGCGCAGAAACATTGCGCGCCAGCGACACTACCGCCCAAGCCAAAGACTTCGTCAACCGCATACACGACACCACGGATTCACTTGTCTCGATCGACCGTCAGATGGTCGAAGCAACGTGCACCGTCGTTCCCGAGACTAATACCGTGAATGCAAGTCGGTGTACCTGGAGGCGAAGCGGCACAACAAGGAGCATGAAAACCCCACGGAGACGGCTCGGCGGGACGCCTCGCCCCACCATGCGGCGCGCTCGGTGATCGCGCCCTACCATCGCCTCGCCCCACCATGCGGCGCGCTCGGTGATCGCGCCCTACCATCGCCTCGCCCCACCGTGCGGCGCGCTCGGTGATCGCGCCCTACCGCGGCGATC
>CACZDG010000265.1 GCA_902779865.1 uncultured bacterium | reverse complement strand
GTTCGCGCTTATGAGGAAATACGAGCAGTGCGAGCTGTTCCGGACTGAACTTGAGCGGAGCCGCGGCAGATTCATCGTGGAAGATCAGACGACCTTTCCAAAGGCGCAGCCGGACTGCTGGGGCGTGAAGCCTGCGGTCGACGGAGTGAATTTTTCCGGGCCGAACGTTCTTGGCCGACTGCTGATGGAACTGCGCGATCGCGGGCAACTGGACTATAGACTGCCCGACGATGCGCTGGGTTACATAAAAATTTTGCAGAATGTCCGTAAGGGCGAAGAATCTCGACAGTAGTCTATCTTTAGAGTGTTCCCCAATGTTCGTCCTAGAAAGGAAAAAATGAGTAAACCTACGTGTTTGATCGGCGGCATGTTCAACTACGACACCATCACCTGGAAGGAGAACCGCAAGGCTCCCGAACAGGTCATGGCCCGCGAGGTCGGCGGGACAGGCGGGGTGGTTTCCAAGCTGCTCGCCGTCCTCGGCTGGCATGCCCTCCCCATCGGTCGCTTCGACGATACGGAGGAGGGGCGGCTCCTGAAATGCGGCCTTGCGGACTTCGGTTGCGACACGCGGTTCGTCACCAACGGGCCGGATGGCGGGACGACGCTCCTCACCGTATGTACGACGAAGGTGGAGGGCGGGCCGAACAGGAAGGCCATCCACACCTCCAACGCGAAGGACAAGGCAGCCGGCGTCAATAGCCGGTTCCCGCGCTGGAAGTACATCAAGATCGACCAGGCGCGGGAGCTCGCGGCGGGGCTGGACTTCGTCCCGGACGTGGGCACGCTCGTCTACTTCGAGCCCTGCAACCCCAAGGATCCGGCCTGTATGAAGAGTGTCGAGCTCGCGGATGTCGTCAAGTTCTCCAACGAAGACTTCCCCGAAGTCTCGTTCGTGGACCGCTACCCTGACAAGCTCTTCATCCAGACGCTCGGCGGACCGGAAGGCGCGCGGTTCCGCTTCCCCGGTCATGACTGGCAGGTGGTCCCTGGCTTCGTCAACGACAACGTGATCAATCCTGAAGGCTCTGGCGACTGGACCACGATGGGTTTTCTGTCGACCCTCTGGCGGAGCGGGGGCGTGAGGTTCGCCAGCCTGACGTCGGAACGTGTCGCGGCCGCGCTTTCAACCGGACAGTGGTATGCCTCGCGCAACTGCTCGTACATCACCACCTGCTCTGACGAGCTTCTGGACGAACTCGGCGTCCGTGGCATTGTGGAGCGTCCGATGCGTTCGCTTGCAGAGGAATGTCGTGCGATTAAGTAGACGGCAACAGGAGGAGACAGTATGGAAAAAGACGGGGAAGTGCTGCATCGGGTCGCGGAGTCGAGCCTTGATGTCGAGAGGGCGGTGCTGGACGGGGAGCATGCGTGCTTCAGCAGCGACCCCGCGGCGTGCAGGAGGGCCGCGGAGCGCGGGGAGCGCGGATACTTCAGGACGCCGTTCGCGCACGACGCGGACCGCATCATGCACTGCCACGCCTACGCGCGGTACATGGACAAGACGCAGGTGTTCTTCCAGGTCAGGAACGACCACGTCTCGCGCAGGTTCCTCCACGTGCAGATGGTCTCCAGGATCGCGAGGTCAATCGGACGCTGCCTGCGCCTGAACGAGGACCTCATCGAGGCCATCGCGCTCGGACACGACATCGGCCACACGCCGTGCGGGCACACCGGCGAAGCCGAGCTCGCGAGGCTGCTCGCGAAACACGGCGCGGGCACGTTCATGCACAACGCGCAGTCCGTGCGCGTGCTGCAGCACCTCGAGAAGGGCGGGCGCGGGCTCAACCTCACGCTGCCGGTTCTCGACGGAATCCTCGGGCACAACGGCGAGATCGAGGCACCGGTGTACGAGTACGACAGAAGGAACCTCACGTGGGAGAGGCTGGAGGCGAACCTCGCCGAGTGCATGAAGACGCCCGGCTTCGACCGCCAGGTGTTCCCGTCCACGCTCGAGGGATGCGTCGTGCGCGTATCGGACATAATCTCCTACATCGGCAAGGACATGGAGGACGCGATCGCCGTCGGCATAATCAAGCGGACGGACGTCCCGGAGAGGTGCGCGAGCGTCCTCGGGAAGCGCAACACCGACATCATCGGGACGCTCTGCACGGACATCGTCGAGCACAGCTTCGGCAAGGGCCATCTCGAGTTCTCGCCCGAAGTATTCGAGGCGTACAGGGAGATGAAGGCGTTCAACGGGGCGCGCATCTACGGATGCGACCTCCTCGCCGAGCAGCGCGGCAGGTTCACGCGGATGATGGCGATGCTCTTCGAGGTCTATCTCGAAGCGGTCGAGCGTGACGACAGGGAGAGCGCTGTGTGGCGGGACTTCCTGCGCCACTTCCCGTCCTCCTACCGCGACGAGACTGCGCCCGCCCGCATCGTCGCGGACTACCTCTCGCTCATGACCGACCAGTACTTCCTCAAGCAGTACCGCGCCGAGTTCATGACGCAGGAGATAGTCTGCTGAGG
>CACZDG010000264.1 GCA_902779865.1 uncultured bacterium | reverse complement strand
CACGGCCACTTCGCGGCCTTCGCCCGAGGCGCCCGTCAGAAAAGTCACGTGGCCGACGTAGATGCCAGAGAACTTGTCGTCCAGCACCGGGATCCCGATGGGAACCTTCATGATCTTCTTCGACATTTAGGATCTCCTCCCCGAAGCCACGGCAGCTTCAAGCTCGCGCAGGCGGTTCGCCATCGCGGTGATGTCCGTCAGCGTGCCCACCACCAGGTCGTGGCGAGCGCCAGAGCACTTCATCAGCTCGCAGAAAAGCACGTCCACGTGGCTGGGTCTGAGCGAATCGACCAGAACGGGGCCTCCGGAACCGGAATCAACCGTGTTCCTGACTACCCCGTTGAAGAGCTCGGCATTCTGCCCCACGACGTCCGCGAGCGTGAAGCCGACCGTCCGCGAGCAGCCGACCAGCGCGTTGAAGCGGCCGTTGGCGCGAACGATCTTCCCCGTAGCGGCGTCGACCGCGAAGACGGCGGCGGCAGTCCCCTCGAGGACGGCGTTGAGTTCCCCGCCTGCGGAGGCGATGGCGGCGGCGGCATTCGCCCGCGCGCAGGCGTTCTTCACCAGCGCCAGCAGCATCTTTCCGTCGAAGGGCTTGCCGACCACTTTCCATGCTCCGCTTTCATAGAGTTCCGTGACAATCTCGAGATCGATGGCCGAGGCGGTCTCCACCACCACCGGCACCGTCTTGATGATGCCGCTTTCGCGCAGAAACTTAAGCACCGCCCATCCGTCGTCTTCCTCCGGCATGACGAGGTCAAGCAGGATGGCGGAGTAGTTGTACGCGCCCGTGCGCAGCATCTCGAGGGCCTCGGCGCCGCTCGAAGCCTCGTGAACCTCGAAGTCGTTCTGCCTCGGCGCCGCTCGAAGCCTCGTGAACCTCGAAGTCGTTCTGGAATATGAGGCGGATAAAGGTCCGCGCAACGTTCGAATCGTCGACGACCAGAATCTGGGGCTTCGCACCCCTGCCGGCTACGTCATGCGTGTTGGCGTGGTGATTTGGAGTTGTCATAGGCATGTTACTTTATCAAGTCATGGATAATAGGAGTGGCGTTAGAAATGGTACAGAAGGTAGAGCAGCACCATGTGGTCGATGTAGGACCTCATGGCCAGGATGTCGTATTCCACCGAGACCGTCATCCAGTCGGTGATGTCGTAGCTGTAGAGGCCGCCAAAGCCCCAGATGGCCTCCCAGTCGGTGTCTCGGTCAGATACGTTCCTGAAGGATGAGCGGTCGTCGTCGTCGCTCGCAATGTTCTTGTCGTTCAGCGCAAAGCTGCCGCGCCCGTCGCTCTTGGAGAAGCCGCCAAAGAGGTCGGCCCGGAACCGCAGCTTGTCCGAACCCGTCTCGTAGCGCAGCACGCCCAGCAAGCGCTTGTCCCAGTAGGGTGTCCAGTAGAAGTCGCTGGCGTCGCTCGTCGTGGTGGTGCTGAATCTCAGGCCGTACCAGACCGACGGCATGGACTCGGAGGACCACAGGGACTCGAGGTTCATGAAGTACATCGCGTTGTCGTCGCGGTAGGACCAGTACTGCGTGCGGCCGGACAGTTTCCAGTAGTCGGACGGCAGCCACTCCGCCGTGAGGGCAAGGGAGTCGTACGTGACATTCTTTACGGCCGAGGCCACGTAGTCGTGGTCGAAGAGCGTCATGACGGAGAAATTATCCTCGGGGTTCCACCGGGCACCGAAGGAAAACACCACCTCGTCCTTCTTGCGCATCGGCGTGAAATAGCCGCTGTTGCGGCGATCCTGCAGATTCGCGTACTCCGCATACTCGTACTTGTCATCGCGGGAAGGCTTGCGCGTCGACACCCCCACCGAGCCGAAGAGGAACACCCCGGAATCGAGGCGCCAGTTCATGCCCAAGCGCCAATCATCGGTTTCGGCCTTGAACTTGTACTGCGACTCCTCGTAGGACACGTCGGTCATCGTCCGCGCGTTCCAGTAGGGCCGGACGGTCTGCTTGATCTCGCCCTTGTGGTATTCGCCGTACAGGCCGATCCAGTCGTTCCAGTTGGCCCCGCCCTTCGCGCCGTACCTGACGATCTCCACCTGGTCGTTGGCCTTGGTGTGGGAAATGTCGACCTGTCCGTAGGGATGGGCGGGATCAAACCAAGGCTTTTCCTTGTCCTTGGACATCTGCCATTCGAGCTCCGGCTCGCGCAAGTCGCCCGCGACCTGCTTCGCCCCCACGCCTTCGCCGGGCTCGTTCCTGCGGATTGTCGTGTCGTTGCGGTCGTCGCGCTCCGCGTCATGCGCGGACGTCCCGCCCGAGACAGTCTCCAGCAACGGGCGCATGCTGGCGGCAACGCGGTTGCGGAAGCGGTGGCGGATGTTGTAATCAAGCTTGGTGCACAGGTCTTCGGGATAGCCGTCCTCGCGCAGACTGGCCACGATCTTGTTCGCCTCGTTCGGCTGGTTGAGGAGCATCGCCAGTTCGGCGCGCATCCGGCGGCCGAGGAAGTAGGGATGGAACTCGTAGGCGTGCCGGACGACGTCCTCGCCCTCGTCCGCCCAGCTGGGCTCGTAGCGGCGCGCGATCATCGGGTCGTCG
>CACZDG010000263.1 GCA_902779865.1 uncultured bacterium | reverse complement strand
GTCGCCATCGCGGACAAGGCGCACATGGATGTTGCGGACTACTTCGGAATTGCTTCGGGCAACAACACGCCCGACAAGTTCGAGCGCACGGGCTACACAGCCGTCAAGTCGCAGTATGTCAACGCGCCGATCATAGACGAATTCCCCGTCACGATGGAATGCGAACTGGCCGAGATAGTATCGACCGAGACGATGTACTGCATCGTGGGCAAGATCGCCAATGTCGCTGCGGAGAAGGCTGTGCTGTCCCTATATTTCGGGCGAAAAGGTCGGCCAGGCGTGGAATGCGGGGAAGCCACTCATGCAAAAGTAGCAGAACCCCGTTCCGGACAAAGTGCACCTCAAGCGCAAAGCCCGCCACGTCGCCCCGTGGCGGGCTTTCCCCATTTGGGCGGGTAACGCCACGGGCTGCCGTCGTGGCGTTCGGCTGCGGCGAGATTTAATCCAGGGATTTTGGCGGCTGGAATTATCGAACCGGCTCATAGTCGATCTTCGATTCCTCGTCGGTTGCTTCAAGTTTCATTACGACTGGGCGAAGTCCGTCGTTACAACTCACAATGGCGACGCCGGGTTTCTTGATCCAGTCGCCGTAGTAGAAGAGCGACTTGTCCGCGACGTGCGCGAGCGCATCCTGCTCACGCACGGACACACGCCTGATTCGGTAACCTACCATCTGCCGTCCGAGAACTGCGCCTTCGTGGGTGACACGATCATCGACGGGAACGTCGGACTTACGAAATTCCCCGGCGGCGACCAGCCGACGCTCATTCTATCCCTTGAAACGCGCATCCTCACGCTTCCAGCGGATTACAACGCTTCTTTCCGGTCACTCAGCTCCATTGACCCTCAGAGAATTTCTGACGTGATCCTAATCCAAAATCGTAGGTGAGCAACGAACTTCTTGTTTCTGTTAGTCTCAAAGAACCCCCAAAGTCACAAAGAAGCGGCGAACTTGTAGCCCAGCGAGCGGACGGACACGAGGCGATGGCCTTCAGGACCCAGCTTCTTGCGCAATACGAGGATGTGCTGGTCGAGTGTCCGGGTCGTCCCATAGTAGGTGAGTCCCCAGCAGGAGTTGAGAAGTTCGTCTCTTGAAATCACTTCGTCGGGACGCGCCGCGAAAAGGAGCAGCAGACGCAGTTCACGGGCCGTCAGCGCGACGGATTTTCCGTCCGGGCGGACAAGCGACGCCTTGCGCGGGTCTATATGCACAGTTCCAAGCGGAATTGTCTCGGGAGTGCGCGAATCCGCCCTGCGCAAAACAGCGGCAACGCGGGCGAGAAGCTCGCGGACGCCGAACGGCTTGACGATGTAGTCGTCGGCGCCGAGTCCGAGTCCCTTGACCTTGTCATCCTCGCTCGACCGCGCCGTGAGGAAGATAATCGGCACCCTCGCGTCGACGGCCCTGATTCGCGCACAGACCTCAAAGCCGTCCGTCGCGGGCATCATCACGTCGAGGAGCATCAGGTCGGGCCGCTTCTCGCCGAACGCGCGGAGCGCCGACGCTCCATCAGGCGTCTCGCGCACGGAGTAACCCTCGCTCGCGAGCGCCGCCTTCACGGCACGGCGTATTACTGGGTCATCTTCGGCGACAAGGACTTCAAGACCGCGCGACATGATCAAGAAGCTTCTCCACGAGGTCCGTCAACTGGGTGGCATTCTCCGCGATAGACGCAATGGCGTCGCGTCTGTCGGACTCCTCCGGCAGTCTGTGCTCTTTCAGAAGGTCGGCATTCAGGCAGAGTCCCGTGAGCGGCGTGCGCAGCTTGTGCGAAATCAACAGAATCGCCGCCCCCGCCTCGGTCGCCATGCGCTCGGCGCGCGCGGAGACCTCCGCATTCGCGCGTCCGTGCTTCTCCCGGCACCCACATGTGCACTCTGGCTGGTTGGCGACCGCCGAACAGATGCCGGAGCGGTCATGCATGACGAGGCGAACGCCTGCCAGCGCGATGAGAAGCGCTGGCAGGCCAATCAGCGTGATGATCGCAATGGTTCGCTTCATCGGGCGATTTTATTTCTTGCAGTTGCAGCCGGTCTTGCCGCAGGCACACTTCGCGTGGTCCGTGCAGCAGGTGCAGGACTTGCCCTTGTCGCACGCGCAGGCTTTTCCCTTCGCGCAGTTGCAGGCATTGCCGCAGACGCATGACTTGCCGTCCGTGCAAGCGCACGCGCTCTTTCCATTGCACGTGCAGCATCCCGTGAAGGCCATCGCCACCAACGCCACGACGCCCGCCATTGTCATCAATTTGCTTTTCATCTATTAGTTCCTTTCGCATTCTTGCGCTTCAAGGCACCATGCCTCAAAGCGGCGTAGAGTGTAACATTTTTCTGAAGCGGAAATGTCATACGAATGTCAAACTTCCGGAGAAATCTCCAGCGCTTTCAATTACCATTCAACAATTACCATTCAACAGGCTCGTAGTCGCTCAATCCTCAACACGCCTACCACGTGACCGGCTCGGCGAGGATGGTGCCGTCGGCTGGGGTAACACTGCCCTGCGCTGCGGACTTGTACTGGACGCAGAGCATTGTGAGCGGCGTCGAACCCGTGTTGCGGACGGCACGCTTGCCTGCGGGAGCGACGCGCACGACCGAGCCCTCTTTCACGGGGATGTTCGTTCCGTCGACCTGATACTCGCCCTCTCCCGAAAGGAAGAAATACAGTTCCTCATGTTCCTTGTGCGTGTGGTAGAAACCGCCCTCCGTTCCGGGCGCGAACACTTGAAGTGAGAAGTCCGCGCCGCCGGCCTTGACCGCCGCCCCGCCGAACACCTTGCCCGGAATCTTCACGTTCGGGCCGAGTTCAAGCACATAGTCCTTGATCTCCGC
>CACZDG010000262.1 GCA_902779865.1 uncultured bacterium | reverse complement strand
CTCTCCGTCGTCATCCCATTCCCTCACGCCCCACGAGGCGAGGCCGCCCGCCCACGCGCCGCTCGTCGTCACCGTGCGCACGAGGTTCGTCGCGTCCAAGGGCGGCAGGCACGGGATGTTGTTCGTGAGCCACGCGATCTGGCTCGCCGAAAGCGAATGGTTGAAAATGGCGACCTCATCGATGAAGGTGTTCGACACTCCGCCTTGGTTCCGCGATCCGCTTGCAAGAATCACGTTGGAGCCGACGGCGAACGACTTCAACGCCTCGGCTGCACTCGGCGAAGAGAAGGAAAGAACGGCGTCCTGCTTCGCCCCGTCAAGATAGAAGTCGAAGCGCGACGACGCTTCGTTCCAAACCATGCAGACATTCTGCCAGGTGTTTGCGGCAAGGCTTATCGTACCGCTGGACGCAGAACCATATAAATAGAACTTGGCAGGATTGGATGAATACCACTCGACACGCTCGTAGCGGTCTCCAAGGCGAAACGACATGAAATCTCGCCACGCCGTAATCGTGGCCGGAGCCTTGATCCAGAAGGAAAGCGTCATGCCGGAGCCAAGCGTCGCGCCGAAACCGTCGGCCTCGCCACTGTCAACGCGGAACGTGACTTTGTTGTTGATGTGAAACGTATACGCCGAACCCAAAGCACCGTCCCTTGTCCAGTTCGCGTAGCCTGTATTCGACTTGTAGGCGTTCCATGGCCCCGTACCGGAATTCGTCGCCTGGATGCCGTTGTCGCTCGCATTGCCCACAGCATCCAAAAGCCAGCAGACTGGCATGGTGCGTCCGGGTCCTGCGGCCGGCTGAGCGGGCCTGTACTTTGCGAGCCACTTGACCTGCTCCGCCGTCACGGGATAGTCAAACACCGCAAGTTCGTCGATGCCGGTGTAGTTGGCGTTGGTCTTGCGGTCGTCATCGCTCTTGCGAACCCACGTCCCCACGTGGATCTGCTGGAGGTTGCCTGCGGCATGGACTTTCATACCCCTGACCCGTTCGCCGCCGATGTAGATTGCGGCCGTACCGTTGCTGTTCGTGCCATTCGGAGCGAACACGAACGCGACATGTTTCCATGAACCCGCGGTCGCCTCGGTTATCGTCACAGATCCACCTTCAGGAGGTATCACCGGATAGCCTTCGACAGCTTCATTGTAAACTGTAAAATTGCTGTTGCTGCTCGTGGTGTATTCAAGGCGATAATCACTCCCGCCCACGCGGAAGCCAAAGAAATCCGACCACTCTTTGTGCGACGACGACGTCTTGAGCCAGAACGAAATCGTGAAGCCCTTGGTCGTGCCGCAGCCGAGCGAGGCCGAGCCGTCGCCGAGCCAGATGGACGACTTGTTGGAAGAGTAGAAGGCACGGTCGGATCCGAGCGCGCCCGTGGTGTAGCCGAGCGAGGCCGAGCCGTTATTCTTGAACGTGAAGTTGGCGGGGCTCGTGCCTTTGTCCACGTCCGTGTACGCGAGACCGCTGCCGCTCAGCGTGTCGAAGTCGAAGTAATGGATGAGCGAGCGCCCATACGCCGATGATGCCGCCGCCGCGCCGAGCGTGACAGCAAGCGTCCAACAGCAAGTTTTTGTAATCTTCATTGTTTTTCTCGATGATCGGCATGTCGATGTTGCGTTTCTTCGGGTTGAAGTTGATGCCGACGAGCGTCACAGGGCGGTCGCCGCCAATCCACTTGTCCGCGTAGCCGCGCTCGCGGATTTGCTTGATCGCCGCCTTTGCGCTTTTGCGGTACTTGAACTCGAACACGCACACCTCATTCGGCGTCTCGATCACCGCGTCGGCGTAACCGAGCATCGTCGCTACTTCCGGCTGTGGATTCGCCCCCGTCATGGACGCGAAGAGCTGGAAGTAGCGCTTCGCCTCCGCCTCGTCCCTGATCTGCCAGTCGGGCGGAACGGAGGCGTAGAGCCCAAAAAGCGACTCGCCGAGGTACCCCATCCAATCGCCAGAGGCTATCTGGCGTTTTGCCTTATCGACAAGCGCGTTGAACGGGCTCTCCTTCAATCCCATCACTTGCGCGAGATAACCGCGCTTCAGCGCCTCCCGCACCTCGAGGTTCGGTGGCGCAAGGACGAAGCTCACTTCCCTTCCCGTCTCAGGATTGCCGGGTCTGGTCTCCTTGATCGTGAGATACCCACCCTGGTACAGAAGGGATTCCATCGGCAGCGTCTCCGCGTCACACACGTCGAGCATAAATGCGTCCGCCGATACGTTTTCAATGTCGTTCGGCATTTTCCCGGCTCTCTCGATGCGGCTGATGACGAGCGACGTCCTGCCGGTCGTCTCCCAGTAGCCCTTCAATTCGCCACTCTCAAGCGCACTGCCAAGCGAGACTGGATTACAGACCCTCGCCTCAGACCGCGGCGAAAACCGGTAGCCGTCGTACCACGAGAGGAGCGCCGCCTTCGCAGCCTTGAAGTCCATGCCGTTTTTCTCTCCGAACACCTCGACGTTCTCGCGCAACGCGCCGTCCAATTCATCTGGCGTGTAGCCGAGGAGCGTCGCGAAACGTTCGTCCATCGACCTGTCCTTGAGATGATTCAACCCTGAGAATATTGAGAGCTTCGTCAGTTTCGTGACGCCCGTCATCATCAGGAAACGTATCGAGCCGGAGTTGACCTTGAGCTTCTCGTAGAAGTCGTGGAGGTCGGAACGC
>CACZDG010000261.1 GCA_902779865.1 uncultured bacterium | reverse complement strand
TACACGATGGATTCGCACAACGTCCGCCGCGTCGTCACCGCAAGGGGCGATGTGCAGAACGAGGGCGACGTGCAGGACCGCGGACGCTACAGCGCATGGGGGCCTGACGCCGCCAAGCGCGCGAAGGGCGGCAGGATGAAGCCCTACGGCATCGACTACGGCGCGATTTGCCCGAAGCGCGGCGAATGCGAGAACCTGCTCGTGCCGGTCTGCCTCTCGGCCTCGCACATGGCATTCGGGTCAATCAGGATGGAGCCGGTTTTCTTCGCGCTCGGCCAGGTGGCCGGAACCGCTGGCGCGATGGCCGCCGCAAACGGCTCAGCCGTCCAGGACGTGCCATACGACGCGCTCGCCGCCCGCCTCGTCGCCGACGGCCAGGTGCTTTCTCTGGACGCGCGTGGAACGGCGAGATGTGGGTGGATGCAATGGGCAACCGCGTCGATTGAATGATCCCAACAGAGGAATTTAGGATGATAACAAGACGAGAGTTCGTGAAAGATGGTTTAGCGGCGCTGGGGTTCCTGGCGCTGCCGGGCGGGCTTTTCGCCGCGCCTGCGGACTGGAAGCCAGCGAAGAAGCCGAACCTCGTCCTTGGCGTTTTGAGCGATACGCATCTTCAGGTGGGATGGGACGGCACATCTGTCCACAAGCTTTTCCCGCATACGTACGTCCGCAATGCGATGAAGCTTTTCAAGAAACGGAACATCGATGCGCTTGTGCATCTTGGCGACGCGTCACATCGCGGCATCACGCGAGAGCTTGAATTCCACCGCGAACTTTTCGACGAGGCGTTCGGCACGCGCGGCGGTCCCGTGAAGCTTTTCATCGTCGGCAACCACGAATGGTACGGCGAGGCGTTCAAGGGCGGCGGCGGCGTCACTGCGGCGGGGCTGTGGAAGGATCCGGTCGAGCGGGCGAAGCATACGCTTTGTGCTGACATGCCGCGCCGCTGGGAGCAGGTCTGGGGCGAGAAGTACGAGGAAGTCTGGCACAAGGAGGTGAAGGGCTACCACTTCTTTGGACGCCATTGGCACGAAGACGAATACAAGCACGCGGGAGAAAAGCCGTTTGCGGACTACATCCTCTCCAAGGCCGACCAATTCTCACTTCGCGGAACCAAGCCGTTCTTCATCCTTTCGCACAGGCGGCACCACGCGGCATTCTGCCAGGCGCTGAAGGATTTCCCCAATGCCATCGCGCTCTTCGGACATTGGCACTGGAGCAACGCCGACTGGAAGACGATCTTCTTCGACGCCGACACGTTCGGCGGGCGTTTTCCCAACATTCAGGTCGGGGCTTGCCGCATGGACGGCGGCAACGCCGTAACGCCGTCGAGCGAAGTCAAGCTTCCGGAGGATTCAAGCAGCTGGAAAGGCGACAATCTGCCGTCGCGACAGGCGATGATAATAAACATTTACGACGACATGGTGGTGTTCGAGCGGCACGAGGTGGGCAAGGGAGGCAAGCTTGGCCCCGACTGGGTGCTCTGGTCGTCGCAAAAGGGACGCAGGCGACAAAAGCGACCAAAGGGACAAAGAAGGGCGATTCTGTCGCTTCCGTCCCTTCTCTTAAAATCAAGATCCCTATGGCCGACGGGAACCCCGAATCGCGCGTCTACGCATACGAAATAGTCGTTGTAGGAGACGATCCGAAAGCGAAGCTCTTCAAGAACGCATTTTTCGAGGGCGCGAACGCAGGCGTCGGCCACGAGCCGAACAATGGGGGCACGACGGTTGAGATGCCACTCTCCGAAATTCCCGCCGGGAAGAAGCTGACGATAGCAGTGCGTCCCGTCAGCTCGCTCGGCACCAAGGGGAAAACAATAGGAACAACTTTTAGAGTGTAAAATGTAAAGTGTAAAGTGTAAAATGAAGGAGCGATTGGGTGAATATGAAATTGTGGAAGTATCAAGTATCCTGGTCCAATATCCAATTGGCCGTTATCGGTTGGATATCGGGTGTTTGCCTGTTTGCGCATTGCGCGGAGACAACGAGCGATATCGTAATCTACGGTTCTAGTCCGGCGGCGATCTCGGCGGCGGTGCAGGCGAAGCGCATGGGCAAGTCCGCCGTCGTCGTCTCACCGGAGACGCGCATCGGCGGGCTTACGACGGGCGGACTCGGACAGACCGACATCGGCAACAAGTCCGCGTTCGGCGGCATTGCGCTCGAGTTCTACAAGGATGTTGCCAAGTGGTACGCCGAGAGCGCACACTGGACGCGGCAGACGCCGGAGCAGTACAAGCCGGACGGCCAGACCGCAGGAACGATGGGCAAGGACTCCATGTGGACGTTCGAGCCGTCCGCCGCGCTCGCGATCCTCGAAGGCTGGGAGAAGCGCGACAAGCTCGACATCCGGCGCGGCGAATGGCTGGACCGCGACGGCGGAGTCACGAGAGAGGGCGGACGCATCGTCTCCATCAAGACGCTCTCGGGCAACGTCTATCGCGGCAAGGTGTTCATCGACGCGACATACGAAGGCGACCTCATGGCGGCGGCGGGCGTTTCCTACACCGTCGGACGCGAGGCGAACAGCGTATATGGCGAGACGATCAGCGGCATTCAGTTCCGCGAGGCGAGGGCGCACCAGCTGAAGTGGCATGTCAGCGCGTATGTCGAAGAAGGGAATCCGGAAAGCGGACTTCTTCCCGGCATCGAGCCGCGCAATCCGAACGAGAAGGACGGCGACGGCGACAAGCGCGTGCAGGCGTATTGCTTCCGCATGTGCCTTACGGACGATCCGGAGAACCGCATTCCGTTCAAGAAACCCGCGAACTACGACGAGAAGGAATACGAACTTCTCTTCCGCAACTTCGCGAAAGGCGAGGGCGCCGTGCCGTGGATCAACTCGAAGATGCCGAACCGCAAGACGGACACGAACAACAGGCTGGGCTTTTCGACCGACTTCATCGGACGCAACCACGAATGGCCGGAGGCGTCGTACGAGCGCCGCGCCGAAATCTTCAAGGCGCACCTCGACTACCAGAAGGGACTTATGTGGACGCTCGCCAACCATCCGCGCGTCCCTGAGAAGATCCGCGCCGAGGTGTCGAAATGGGGGACGTGCAAGGACGAGTTCTTGGATGGCCCGGGCGACGGCTGGCAGTCGCAGCTCTACGTGCGCGAGGCGCGGCGCATGGTCGGCGAATACGTTATGACCGAGCACGAGTGCAGGGGCGACCGCGTCGCTCCGCACCCTGTCGCGATGGGCGCGTACA
>CACZDG010000260.1 GCA_902779865.1 uncultured bacterium | reverse complement strand
TTAAACCCGACTCTCCGCGCCTCTGCGCCTCTGCGAGAGACGATCAGTCCCCACGGCGGACGCGACGGAGCGCGTCCCTCCCCAGATTTGGAATCTTTGCCGGAGCCCCGGAGGCTTTGACCGATCGTCCGCTTTTTGCTATAATCCAAGGCATGAGAATAACATTCTATGGTGCTGCGCAGACCACGACCGGGTCGATGCATCTGGTCGAGGCAAACGGAAAGCGGATACTTCTCGACTGCGGTCTCTACCAGGGGCACCGCAAGGAGGCGTTCGAAAAGAACAGGAATCTGCCTGTCGATCCCAAGACGATCGACTACGTGATCCTTTCCCATGCCCATATCGACCACTCCGGGAACCTGCCTCAGCTTGTGAGGCAGGGCTTCCGCGGGCGCGTCTTCGCGCGTCAGTCGACGACGGACCTCTGCGACGTCATGCTGCGCGACTCATGCTTCCTCCAGAAGCGCGACCTGGAGTACATCAACAAGCGCCGCCGCCGCGAGGGCAAGAAGCTGTTCGAGCCGCTGTACGACGAACGCGACGTCGATGCGCTCATGCAGCTCTTCACGCCTATCCACATGCACGATCCGCGCGAGATATCGAGGGGCATAACGCTCGAGTTCTTCAACGCGGGTCATATCCTCGGCTCGGCGCTGGTGCAACTTGACATACGCTCCGACCACGGGCGGAACCACAGGCTGCTCTTCTCGGGCGACCTGGGGCAGCCGGACCAGCCGATACTCCGCCATTACGAATACCCCGCCGGCGCGGACATACTGCTCATAGAGTCGACTTACGCCGACAGGTATCATCCGAGCGCGGACGACGTGGAGCTGCGCCTCGAGCACTACCTCAAGTACATCGACAGGCACAACTCAAAGCTTCTCGTTCCCGCCTTCTCCGTCGGGCGGACGCAGCAGATCGTCTACTACCTCAACAAGATACGCGAGCGCGGCAAGTTCCCGCGCGAGGTGAAGGTCTACATCGATTCGCCCCTTTCGCAGAAGGCGACGATGATATACGCCAAGCACCGCGAGGTATACAACGACGAGGCGAGGGCCATGCTGGCGGCCGGCAAGGATCCCCTGGAGTTCCCCGGCATGACGTTCGTCGGCTCGCCAGAGGAGTCGATGGCCCTCAACGACACGCCAGGTCCGATGATAATAATCGCGGCCTCCGGCATGTGCGAAGGCGGACGCGTCCTGCACCATCTGAAGCACTGCGTTGGCGATGAGGACAACATAATACTCATCGTCGGCTTCCAGGCGGAGAACACCCTGGGGCGGCGCGTCGTCGAAAAGCGCAACCCGCTCAGGATACTCGGCGAGGAAGTCGAGCTCAAGGCGAGGGTCGAGGTCATCAACGCGCTGTCGGCGCATGCGGACAGGGCGGGCCTGAAGGACTGGCTGGACGAGGTCAAGGACAACGTGCGGCATGCCTTCGCGGTCCACGGCGAGCCGGAGAAGGTCTCGGCAATGGTCGAGATGCTGAAGGAAAGCGGCATACCGTCCGCTGTCGCCCCGATGCCAGGCCAGACATACAGGTTCGAATGATCACGGGAGAGTTAAGTCCGCGCGTCCGAAAGCAAAAAGCAAAACTCCCATGGTGATTTAGTTTGGAGGTGCGTTGCAGCGACGGGTTCTTACGTCCTCGCAGTAGGCGAAGTCCCGTTTGCCGTGGTAGCCGGTCTCGATTGCCCATTCGGATCGCACCGCGTTTGCGAAGAAGTCCACGCCGTGACGTTCGTCGATCTCGATGGTCGAGGCGTGCCAGGACGTTTCCACTTTCGTTTGTTTCCCCTTGTCCGGTCCGGACAGGTACTCCCACTGGCGCCGGGTCTGCACGAGCGTGTGCATCCCGAACATGCCGAGCTGGGCAGGGTCGTCCAGTCTGAATATGCGGGTCAGGCGGGCCTCTCGCCGCCCGTGTCCCTTCTCTGCTTTTTTTTAGAGGCCACGGGGTTTCTGGCCTTGACGACCGCCTTGGCGTTCCTGAGCAGTCCCCTCTGGTTGTCCTTTATTTGCACCAGGCTCTCGCCGTTGGAGCGCGCAACGGTCCGCACCGTCTCGTGCTGGCAGTGGAGCGCGTCCGAGCAGACGAGCGCGTTGGTGAGGTCCATC
>CACZDG010000259.1 GCA_902779865.1 uncultured bacterium | reverse complement strand
GGGCGAGTAGATGCGCCTGTCGCGAAGCGATCAGGTTGGGTGAGCGCGAAGCGCGAACTGCGAAGCAGCCGCAAGGCCCCGCGCCCGCGCGCCAAAGGCAAGTTGTTTTAAATAGTTGTTTCCAATTATCAGAAGGCTCGGCAGTTAATTACGCAGATGCGCCTTTCGGGCAAGGCCTTTCACGGCACGGACTGAGCCCCTGAAATATGATATACTATGCGCCATGGAAAAGGCAGCGACAGACATCTACACGTTAGAGAACCTCCGCATGGGGGAGTATTCGTATGTTGACAAGACGGCGATACTGAAGAAACTCGCCGACGATTCGCGCGGCAGACAGTTCTTCATCGCGCGCCCGCGGCGGTTCGGCAAGTCGCTCGCCGTCTCCACGCTCAAGTGCCTTTTCGAGGGGAAGCGCGAACTGTTTGAAGGACTGGCCATCGAGCCGGAATGGGACTGGTCAAGGAAATGGCCCGTCATACACCTCGACATGGGCAGCGCCCAAACGAAGACCGTGCCGGAACTCAAGCGCTTCTGGCGCGACATGATCAAGGACGAGGCAAAACGCAACGGCGTTGCGTTCAGGGACGACGAAAACCCCGCGATTGCGCTCAAGAACCTCATCAGCGACCTCTATGACCGGGCGTTAGAGGAGCAGCGCAAGGTTGCGTTGGAGCATGGCTCCGAAGCGAATAACTCGAAGGAAGAAGGACAAGTGGTCGTCTTGATCGACGAATACGACAAGCCACTTCTCGGACACCTAATGACACCGCAGGTGACGGAGTTCAAGGATGCGCTCAAGGCGTTCTACTCCGTGCTGAAGACGCTGGAGTGCAAGCAGCGGTTCCTCTTCATCACGGGCGTGAGCAAGTTCTCGAAGGTATCGATATTCTCCGACCTCAACAACCTCAAGGACTACACGCTCAACGCGGCCGTCGCGACGCTCTTCGGCTACACGCACAGGGAAGTGCGTGACAACTTCCCCCAGTCCCTTGCAGCCCTCGGAGAGAAGCTGGGGAAAGATGCCGACGGCGCGTTCACCGACATCGTGAAGTGGTACGACGGCTACAGATTCCATCAGAATGCCGAGACAGTGGTAAACCCGGTCTCGCTCGGCATGACGTTTGATTCCATGGAGCTCGCCAACTGGTGGTCGAAGACTGCGATACCGACATTCCTGATTGATTTCTTCCGCCAGAAGCCTCTAGACGTATCAAATCTCACGATAGATGAAAACGACCTCGACGCATACGAGCCAGAAAGGATCAAGCCCGTTACGCTTCTCTTCCAAACCGGGTATCTCACCATCAAGGGTTTCGAACAAATAGAGGCGATGCGCCGCTATACGCTTGGCTTCCCCAACTTGGAAGTGGAAAACTCCTTTCTAAAGAATCTGTCGGCGGCCTATGTCGGACAGGATACGTCCTACACGGTCAATGTTGCGGCTAGAGTCGTAAATGCTCTCCGTGCCCGCGATCCCGAGGGTTTCGTGGAGGCGTTCCGGCAGTTCTTCGCGGCAATCCCCTACGACCTCACCGACCGCCAGAACGAACAGTCGTGGCAGGCGATCATGTACGTGGTGCTGCGCGTGATCGGCATCAAACGGCGACGGACGCCTACATCATCGAGGTGAAGCGCGACTCCACGGCGAAGAAGGCGATTGAGCAGATACAGGACAAATCCTACACCGACCGCTTCCGCCCTTCCGGCAAGCCGATCACGCTCATCGGCATCGCCTTCTCCACGAAGAAACGCACCGTCTCCGGCGTCAAGATCATCCGCAACGCCTAATCGCCGCGCCGGCCTCAAGCGTGAGCTGACCGATCCTGCGTGAAGCCCATCTTCTGAAGGTCGATATCCACAATTCCCAGCGGCTTGTTTGTGCGCCACGCGCCACGGGTGAAGTCGGGGATGTCGCAGGCCATCGACCTGTGGGTGGATGACTTTTCCGTCAACTCGCAGAGACAGCACGTCGCCGCAAGGTCGTACACGTCCATGTAGAGCGGAAGCCCCTGCTGGAGACAGTAGGCCCAGCGCATGTCCATGATGAAATCCATCCCGCCGTGTCCGCCCGCGCGCTTGGCGAGCTTTCCCATCGCCTTCCAGAGCGGGTGGCGGTATTTCTGCTGGATCTCGGCCGTACGCTTCTCGTCGCACCACTTGTGCGCCTTCCCGTCGCCGGTCTTTTCTTCAAGCGCGATGCGGAGGGGATAGTTGCAGATCGTGCCCTTCGTGCCGCTGACGAGCTGGATGCGCGTGTACGGACGCGGCGAGGCGACGTCGTGTTGCACAAGGATTGAGCGGCCGTTCGCCGTCTTGATGAGCGTGGAGTTCATGTCGTGCATCTTCATCTTCGCAGAGCGGCGCGGATTGTCCGGCTTGAGGTAGGTCTCCATGTACGCCTTGAAGTTCTCCTGCGCGGAGTCGAGCGAAACGAGGTAGTCGAGGCGGTCGCCCCGGTTCACGTCGAACGTCAGGCAAAGCGGCAC
>CACZDG010000258.1 GCA_902779865.1 uncultured bacterium | reverse complement strand
GCCTCGATGAAAAGTTGATAAGGCGATTCAAGCGGATGAGCGTCCATCTCGCGACATCGCTCCAGGGGCTTGCCACCTACGACGCGATGACGGGGACGCGCAGGAGCTACTAGAGACTACTCGCCGTTGTCGCAAGGGCGTCCGAACTGAAGTGGCCGCTGGCGGTCTCGATAACGGTCACGAAGACGAACTTTGACGAGGCAGCGGATATGTTCGTTGCGGCGGCGCTTTCGGGCGCAAGCACGATTCAGGTGGGGCCCGTGATTCTGGGCGGACGCAAGAAGTGAAGCGGCGCATCCGCGCGCTGCCCGACGCGCATGTTCCCTACACGTTCTGCGACGAGTTCATCTGCGCCTGTCGCGCCGACACTCCCAAGCATCTGCTCGAAAAGTGGTCCGCCCCGAACCGCAAGCCGTGTCCGGCGGGCAAAACCTTCGGCGTCATCGGCCCTAATGGCCACTACCGTACCTGCCTCCACTCTCTGCCAAAGGGGTTTGATCGAATAATACGTGAATGATGTTTGCCGTGATTGCGGCGGCGCTGCTGCTCACGTGGGGCGGATCGGTGATTGCCACTTATGATGCAACGTATGTCCGCATCCAGACCGGTTGAGTTGCCCTTAATGACCCATTGCACGTCAGACCTGGGTGCCGTGACTTGCTAGACCTAGGTGGCGTAACTTGTCAGACTTAGGTGTGCAATCAACAAATAGTGGTATTTGTTGGAACAAGTAGGGCTATTTGTTGCCACAAATAGTACTATTTGTCTGAACAAATAGGGGTATTTGTTGGTGGCGCACCTAGGTCCATGCTTGCATTACACCCGGTATAGTGATATACTACACCCCCATGAGCACTCATAAGTCATTAATGGCTCCTAAACGGAGCAGTAAAAGCTATTCCGTCACTCGTGACGATATTCAACTAGATCCCAGAGACATGCAATGTCGGGATGGCATGAAGGTTAAACCTATTCCGTGTGGCGATGGCGATACGAAGAGATTCCGTCTTCAACTGGTGAATTCAACCGACAACATCTGCGGTCTGGATTCGCTTGCGGACGAATTGCGCACTGCGGGGCTGAATCTTCACGTATCTGCGGTCGAGAACGTCCTTAACACGCTTCTTGACGTGATTCCAAGTTACATTGCCAAGACAGGTCGCGCCGTGCGGATTGGAAATCTTGTAACGTTGAAGCCCTGCGTTACGGGCACGATTGCCAGTACCGTTGATGATCCAGACCCAGAGAAGTGCCATGTGGAGATTCGCGCCACGGTAAGTCCGGCCCTGCGCTATTCGCTTTCAAGGATCAAGTTGGTGAACGACAAGCGGCGGAGGAACGGGATTGACAGGGTGATTTGCGATATGAACAATGCCAAGCGGGACGTGGTGGATGCCGAACACAACATCCATGTAAACGGTTTCTACATCTATGTCCAGCCACAGTCTGCTACGGATGAAAACATGCGGGGAAGAGTTTGGATGGAGACGTTGGATGGCGTACGGCTTGGAAGGTGCGCGGTGTTGCCAAATTCAGGACGGGATCTTTTGGTAGTGCGGTTCGTGCCGGATGCGCCTGTGGCCCCATGCGAGGCTCGGATTGTGGTGGAGACGTACGGCACGAAGGAGGCCGTTGCCGCCGGCGACGAATCCTTGTTTGCGCGCTATTCCCACAAAATCAAAATAGTGTAGTTTTGTGGTTTGGACAGTGGGCGGGTGACGTGCAGAACGTGCCCTGCGGCGGCAAGCGAAAGGAACAGTTGAAGTGAAGAAACTGACAAAGGCAATTCTCGTCGCGACCCTCGTACGAAGGGGAAGATTATCCACAAAGAACACATAGGACACAAAGAAAGGAAATAACTAATGAAGAAAATAATGATGGTGGTGGGGTTCGCGGCGATATGTCTATTGCCAATGCACGGATGGGGGCATGGATTTGGGGCGGCTAGTCTGTGCGACGCCGAATGGACACCTGTTCAGATTGGCATTTGGCCGTTTGTTGTATTCTCGGAATCCACAGATATATATGGCGTTAACCTTAACGGA
>CACZDG010000257.1 GCA_902779865.1 uncultured bacterium | reverse complement strand
CTCGAACTTGTCGCGAATGTACGATATCTTCGTCTCAAGGCGCTTGGACGTGCGCTTGACGTCGCCCCACGCCGCCATTTCAAGCACGTCCGGGTCAACCCGCCGTCCATGCGCCTTGACGAGCGGCAGAAGTATGTTGTACTCCCTCTCCGAAAGATCGACAACCTTGCCGTCGTAGAACACGGTCCGCGTGGAATCGTCGACGCGAACCTCGCCGCATCTGAGCATCGCGCCCTCCCCGACGAGACTGCCATGCCAGACGGCGCGACCGACACGCGCCTGGAACGTCTTCTCGTGGAAGCTCTTAGATATGAAGTCGTCCGCGCCCAGGTTGATGCACTCCGCCTCCGCCGCCGGGCCGACGAACTCGCTTACGACGACTATCGGGAGATACGGCTTCGTACGCCGAACAGACTTGAGCACCTCTATCCCGCCGAGGCGGGGAAGGTTGACGTCAAGAACGACGACCGCGTATCTGCCGGCCTTGGCCATCGCGAGTGCGTCGACTCCGTCGCACGCACGCTCCACGCGCAGGCCCATTCCCGACAGGAGCGCGGCGTACCTCTCGTAGTGTTCCGAGTTGTCCTCGGCGACAAGTGCGGTTTTAGTTTCCATATCTTTCATTATAGCAAATCCCCTACTGCCATGACATCACCTCTGCCACAGCTCCGCAAGTCGGCGCGTGTAGAGGGGATTGCGGTTTTCGACCTCGATGTCGTCCTGTTCCTTAACAAGCATCGTGTCGTCCTCGCCCCATATCCACGACTCGCCGCCTGCGAGCACAGCCATTAGCCACTCGCGCGCAATTGTCTTTGCATCATCGCCAAGCTCGTGCCCACCTGGAAGTGGCTTGAACAGGAGCGAACCGCCCTGGCCCCTGTAGCGCATGGCGAACGACCGGCTGATCCGCAGCCGATCCTCGTCACCAGTACCGCACGTCACAAGGGCGGGCACCTTCGCCGCAAGGTCACCATCAGGATACACTCCGCACCCATGCGCACCCCACGCGGCGACCGAAAGCTCCTTCGACTGCGCGAAGAGCGCCGCGCACTGTCCGCCCGCCGAATATCCATAGAGAACTATCGAACTCGCCTTCAGCCCGTAGCGCCTCCGAAGTTCGGCGACTGCGGCGCCAAGCTTCTTTCCAGTTCCAGTCTCAGGTCGCCAGTATTCGCCCTTCGAGAACGAAGGAGAGACAAGAAACGCCCGTTCGCGGTCCGCCAAATCGCCGAAGCCGAATTCTTTCAGCGTCTTGGCGCCAGGCCAGCCGCGGCCACCGAAGAGCACGACAACGCGAGAGTCGGCGTCGTACTTCCGTGGAACACGGCAGACAAACTCCACGCCAGCGACGGCAATGCGCACGATCTCGTCGGGGACTGGCTGCTCGACCTCCTTGAAAGCGGGCTTCCCCCACGCCTCGGCAATGGTGCGGCTCGGCAGGCTCACGCGGTCAACGGGATTCACGAATTCGGCCTCCGCGCTTTTGGCAGTATAGAACACGTCGTCCTGGTCGTCACCTATGAACACCTCCTCGCCTTTCTTGCCCGAAATGCAATGCGAGAGAAACGCCCGCGCAAGGCGGAGCGAGTCGGGCGGCACGTCGTGCGGATGATTCGGGAACGACTTCCAGATTATGTCGATCCCGCGACGTCTGGCCTTCTCGACGAACGCGCGGCTGATGACATAGCGAGCGGAATCTGCCGCCTGGCTTCCGGCGGAATATCCGTAGTAGCAGATCTTCGAGTCGTCGATCCTGTACTTGCGCTTCAATGCCGCAAGTGCGTCGAAAAGCGCCTGCCCTGACCACGCTTCCGGCGACCAGTAGTTATCGTCCTGAAAGCCAGGGCAAACGAGGAATGCGCCGTTCTCGTCCGCCCAGTCCGACCAGCCGAGCTTCCCCGACGCCTCGTCCTTGCCCTTGCAGTTGCGTCCGCCGAAGTAGACGAGCACGGGATACAGCTTCTTGCGCTTCGCGTCGTATTTCGCAGGAACGTGGTACCAGAACGTCGCCTCCTGGTTGTGCGGCGCCTTCGTGGCGACCGTGACGGACTCGACGCTCGCCGCACCATCCGCGAAAGCGGCCGCGATAGCAAACATAGTTGCAACAACAAGACTCTTTTTCATATTCGTGTTACCGTTTTTATTACAACGGCGTTTGTCGGCGGGTCGAAGAACTCGGGCGGATCGACAAGTTTAAGCCGTGCATCCTTAAACCGCCAGGCCGCCTCCACCGCGTCGCCGAAGAGCCACACCTCGCCCGAATCCACAACACCCTCCGGAACACCCGGCCTTATGCAGAACCGCGCGCCGTCCGGAAAGCGCTTCGCCACCGACTTCAAACTCCATCCCTCGTCCCGGTAGACGCTCGGCACGGTAGGGACGGCGTTCCATCGCCGTCCGCAAACCACATACTCCCCCTCCACTTTCGGCGCATCCTCCAAACGAAAACTTACCCCTCCCGCAAAAAGGCCAACTGCCAAGCAGCCAACCGTCAACACACGCCTCCGAACTCCACCAAGTCTAAAACCCTCTGCGCACTCTGCCTCTCCGCATCTCTGCGTGAGACATCTTCTGCCCCACGCCGCCATCATCGCCGCACCCATCACGACAAACGCCCCGAACAGCGCCCACGCCAGCGCAAAGTTCACCGCTCCATATCCACCCTTCTCCGCAAAATCAAACAACACATGCCAGTCGAAAACCGACGACGAAAACGCCGAGACCGCGAGCCCCGCGAACGCAACCCACGTGCGCCGCATCGTCCGCCCAACACAAAGCGCCAGCGCGATGAACGCGAGCCATGCGCCGCCGACAAACGCGCCCATCTCAGCAAGCAGCGTCAGGTGCGAGTTGACAAGCGTTCGCACCGTAATCGCGTCCGGCAGCATGAACGCGGACGCTATCTCGCCCGAGTTGCCGAATCCGACGCCCAGCGGATTCGCCGCGAAGAGCCTCAGCCCCGCAAGCCAGATCTTCGGCCTGTTCATCACCGCCCCGTCCAGCGCCAGTCTCGGCCACATCCACCAGAGGGCGATCGCAGCTACGACCACCGCCGTGGCAAGGCCGCCTCGGCCTTGCATTTTGTTTAACCATGTAGAACATGTAGATCGTGTAGAAGTTCTACATGTTTCTACACGTTCTACACGGCCAATCATTCCAGAGGAAAACGTCTTGTGGTCCAACAGCAAGGCAACAATCTCACAAACCAGCACGAGCACGCCCGTTCGCGAATACGTCATGGCGAGCATCACGCAAAGCGCGGCGCCTATGAGCCGCCCCGCCCAACGCCATCTACCGCGCCATCCCCAGCAGAATGGAATCACGGCGCAGATGAGTGCCGCGGCGTGATTCGGATTGAAGAACCCGAACCCCATCCTCACCA
>CACZDG010000256.1 GCA_902779865.1 uncultured bacterium | reverse complement strand
GACTTCGGTGAACGCTGCGACTATACGCTCTCCGTCAACTTCTCCGGCGGACAGAATAAGAACGACAAAGACTACGGTCCGGTTTCGGGGACGGATACGTACGGCGCCGTTCCCGTCGCAGGCAGCCTTTGGAACAACACATACGCGCGTGTGCTGGAACCCCAGACCGGATTCCTGTGGAACGACGGCGCGGCCCATCCCGGCGGCGTGACGTTCGCGCACACCTGTCACCATACGTGGGCGAACGGGACGGGCGTGACGAGCGGAAACCTCTTCTACAGCTATCTTGACGATTCCGCCCATTCGTGTTCGATAAGTGGACTGACTGCCGCGAATGGATTCCCGGGCTACTGCTGGGTTTACGTCTATCTGTCAACGGACAACGGGAGTCGAAACTTCGAGCCAGTCACCGTCAACGGCGTGACATACACGTATGCGGCGAATGTCGTCCAGGAGGGCAGTGCGGCATGGGGAAGCTCCGCCAACGCCGTGGCCAACACTTTGGTACACGGCGGCGACTACCTGAAGATCGGCCCCGTGCTGCTTGAGGATACGGGTGGCCGCGTAGATGTGAGCGTGGTGAATCTCGGCAACAAGAAAAAGTACCGTGGCGCGATCGCGGCAGTGCAGGTTGCCGTGCCCGTGCCGACAACGTTCACGGTGACGGCGACGAGCGAGGGACAGGGAACGGTCGCCATCGGGCAGGGTACGCCCGGCGCGACGGTCTCCGTTGACGGCACGTTCGGCACGCCCGTGGCGACGACCCTTACGGCGACGGCGGCGGCTGGATACCTGTTCGACCACTGGGAAGGCCCCTTGGGGCTTATTGCATCCGGCACGGCGTCAGACGCGACGGTTTCCGTGAGGACGTCCATGCCGGCCGAGTTCAAGGCAGTGTTCCTGCGGGATGACGTCGTGGCGACGGCGACCTGGACCGGTGCCGGTACGGCGGGAGACCTTTCCGACACGAACAACTGGCTTTGCGCCAACAGCTCCGGGGTGACGATCGAGGGAGTCCTGCCCGGCGCGGACACGACAATCATCATCGCCGGCCAGACGGCGTTCTCCTTCCCCGAGAATGCATCACTGACCTACCACGCGATCCGGTTTGACAACGTGCAGCTCACTGCGGACGTCAACTGGAACGGAATAGACTTAACAAAGGTCGCGTCCGGGAGTTCCATCGACCTTTGCGGAAACGACTTGGAGATGACGGCGTTGAACGGGAGCGTGATTAACGCATGGTCCGTGACCGACAGCTCGGCGCAGGGCTCGGGCGGCAATTTCGTGTTGACCGTCGTGGAAGGCGACGAGTTCGTCAACGGCATAACCTCGGATAACGGCGGAATCGCGCTTTCTGGAACGCTGCGGTTCGTCAAGGAGGGAACCGGCGTGTTCCGTGCCCGCAGGGCGGGGCAGACCTACACGGGCGGAACGCACGTGAAAGCCGGGACGGTCATCTGCGACATCTGGACGGCAAATGCCGCGAACCGTAATCCGTTCGGAATCGGCGACAAGACGCAGACCATCCGAATCGAGAAGGGTGCGGTCCTTGACTTCAACACCAACATCAACGGGAGCATCTACAACTACGAACTCGGCGGCACGATCAAAGTCCGCGGTGCCAATCAGAGCGCGGCATGGGACACGGACTTCAGCAACACATGGATGCAGGACATCGTTCTGATAGACGACGCGACGATCGAAGGCGGCTGGCTTCACTTCGGCAGCAACGACGCGAACGACTACGGGGAACTGAACCTGAACGGCAAGACCTTGACCGTGGAAATCAACGTGGGTAGCGACATCAACTGCCAATGCTACGTCAGGTATTTGAGGGTTACGCAAACGGGGACGATAAAGATAAACGCCGCTTCCGCAGGGGCGTTGCAGATCAGCGCCGACGATGCAGACTTCTCCGCCGCAAATCTCCAGTTCGAGGGGAACGTTTTCCTTTTCCTGGCCGGCAACAATACTGGCTCAATTCTGGTGAGAGACTTTGCATACACGGACACGAGGAATTACTGGGCGGCGCATAAGCACACGGCGCGCAAGGTGGTTGTCGGTGGCGTCTAT
>CACZDG010000255.1 GCA_902779865.1 uncultured bacterium | reverse complement strand
CCAACGAGGAGTTTCATGTCGTCGTCCACCGATCCGATGCCGGCGATGCCGAAGTTCTCGACGAGCACCTTGGCGACGTTCGAAGAGAGGAACGCCGGGAGGGTAGGGCCAAGATGGATGTTCTTCACGCCAAGGTAAAGGAGCGCCAGCAGGACGATGACGGCCTTCTGCTCGTACCATGCGATGTTGAAGGCGAGCGGCAGCTTGTTGATGTCGTCAAGGCCGAAAACCTCCTTGAGCCTCAGTGCGATGAGCGCTAGCGAATACGAGTCGTTGCACTGTCCGGCATCGAGGACGCGCGGAATGCCGCCGATGTCGCCCAGATCCAGCTTGTTGTACTTGTACTTTGCGCATCCCGCCGTGAGAATCACCACATCCTTCGGCAATGCCTTGGCGAACTCGGCATAGTAGTCGCGGGACTTGTGGCGTCCATCGCAGCCCGCCATCACCACGAACTTCCTGATCGCACCCGACTTCATGGCCTCGACGACTTTCCCGGCAAGCGCGAACACCTGTTCGTGCGCGAACCCGCCCACGATCTTGCCGGATTCGATTCCCGTCGGCGGCGGACATTTCTTCGCCTGCTCGATGAGCGCGGAGAAGTCCTTTTGCTCGCCGTATTCTCCGTCGATATGGCGGCATCCTGGGAATCCCGCCGCGCCGGTCGTCCAAAGCCTGTCTTTGTAGGATGCGGCAGGCGGCACGACGCAGTTCGTCGTCATCAGGATCGGGCCGTTGAACTTCTCGAACTCCTCCTTCTGCTTCCACCACGCGTTCCCGTAGTTGCCTGCGAAGTGCGGATACTTCTTGAAGGCCGGATAGTAGTGGGACGGAAGCATCTCAGAATGTGTATAGACATCGATGCCCGCCCCGGCCGTCTGCTCAAGCAGCATCTCAAGGTCTCGCAGATCGTGGCCTGAAATCAAAATGCCGGGATTCGCGCGAACGCCGATATCGACCTCCGTGATCTCTGGGTTGCCGTAGGCGGATGTGTTCGCCTTGTCGAGGAGCGCCATGCCCGCGACGCCGAACTTGCCGGTTTCAAGGGCAAGAGCGATGAGATCGTTTACCGAAAGCGAATCGTCAAGCGTCGCCGCCAACGCGCGTTGGATGAACGCATCGACATCCTCGTCATCCTGCATGAGCGCATTCGCGTGTTTTGAGTAGGCGGCAAGCCCCTTAAGACCGTAGGTAATCAACTCGCGCAAAGAGCGGATATCCTCGTCGGTGGTCGCG
The DNA here is from genome assembly GCA_902779865.1 of uncultured bacterium. GTDB lineage: Bacteria > Verrucomicrobiota > Kiritimatiellia > RFP12 > UBA1067 > RUG572. The sequence goes on along the minus strand of CACZDG010000255.1, from coordinate 866 downwards.
AGAACGCCGACCATATCCTTTGTGCTCTTTGTGTCCTTTGTGGCTAATTTGCCCCGCATGGTCTTCGTCTTGGCTATCGCGGCCTTGATTGCATTGGCGTCGAAATTCGCGTTCGTGATGGTGATGAAGAGATTGACCGTCACGAGGTGGTTGATATCCTTGTCGACCGGCTTGCCATCCTTACGCAACGCTGTCGTGACTTGCGAGAGACGCTTCGTCTCATAGACCAGTTCATCCTGCAACGCAGCGACGTCAGCCGTCTTGCCGCACACGCCGCATACCGTGCAGCCCTTGTTTCCTGCAGTCTCCTGGCATTGCCAGCAAAACATCTTCTGTTCGTTCATTTTCAAATTCTCCTGTTTAAGTGATGAAATTCTGCGCGTTATTCCGTTTCCCTTATTGCGGCCACGGGGCATCCCTCGATAGCCTGCTTTACCGACTCGCCGTTTGCATCGGTCGTGTCCGAGACGGCCTCCGCCTTGCCGTCCGCGTTCATTGCGAACACGTCAGGCGCGATGCTGGTGCAAAGGCCGCAGCCTATGCACAGTTCATGGTCAACATACGCTCTCATCTTGATTCTCCTTATCTTATGTCAATCCAATGTCAGCAGCAAAGCCATCTTGAACGGCTTTTCGGCGCGGACCCAATGTGCGCCGTTCTTGGCGAACGCGAAGTTCTCCCCCGCCTTGATGGTGTGTTCCTTGCCCTCGTAGCCAATCACGCCCTCGCCATCGAGCGCGAAGATCAGCGCTTCGCCTGGCGCAGCGTGTTCGCTCAAACCCGTACCGGCGGCGAAACTCATCAATACGAACTTCAACTTCGGCTCGTTGATGATGTCCTTGTTGACGATGCGCCCCTCCGCGTAG
>CACZDG010000254.1 GCA_902779865.1 uncultured bacterium | reverse complement strand
CGCGAAGCGCGTGACCGCGCTGTACATGATCACGCCGTCGGAAGAGGCGGCGAAGGCGATCAAGGCGGCGGTCGGCGTGGTCGAGCAGTACAAGCGCATCGCCGCCCAGCCCGCGAAGCACAAGGGCGGCGACGACCCGGAGCCCACGCCCGAGGCGTAAAGCGGGAGGGACGCGCCCCGTCGCGTCCATAAAACGGGAGGGACGCGCCCCGTCGCGTCCCCTCCCGTCAAACAAACTTCAACAAACCAAACACCCGCCCGCAAGGGCAACAACAGAGAGCGAAAACGAAAATGAACATGAGAAAACAAACATGGAAAGCCGCAGTCTCAGCGGCGGCAATCACCGCAAGCGCGGCAATCCCGATGGCGGCAAACGCCGACGGCTACCAGTTTATCGTCTCCGGCTATCCGGCGGCGAACGTGTCGTATTCGGCTGCGTCGTCCGGCACGTCGCTCGTGACGGCCACGCGCAAACAACCCACTGCGGCGCAGTCGCTTGAGGCGCGTTACCGCACATGGGACGAGTCTGACGGCATCGCCTTGCGCTCGGACAAATTCAGGGGAATGATCCTCATCGTCAGGTGAAGGATGTGAGACGCGTCCCATGTCTCGTGTCTCGCGTCAAGTAAGAAAAGCCATTCAACAAACCAACAGAAAGAAGGAAATCAAAATGAAGAAACTGATCATTGCATCGCTCGCAGCCGCGACAAGCGCGGCACTATCTGCCGCTGTGCCGGAAATCTCCGGTGTCACGATGTCACAGGGAATCTCACGCCTCGTGACCATCACCTACACGCTCGCGGACGCACCCGCCGTCATCACGCTCGACGTGCAGACGAACGTGACGGGCGACGTCTGGGCGTCCATCGGCGGCGGGGCCGTGTGGAATGCGACGGGCGACGTGTGGAAGAAGGTCGAAACTGGCAGCCGCACGATCACGTGGCGGCCCGACCACTCGTGGCCCGACCACAAGATCGCGGATGGCGGCGCGCGCGCCGTGGTGACCGCGTGGGCGCTTGACAATACGCCGGACTACATGGCGGTGGACATTACCGCCGCCGCCCAGCCAAACACGCAGACCTACTACCCAGCCGCCGACTTCGTGCCGGGCGGCGTGACGAACGCGGATTACAAGACCAGCGTTCTTCTCATGCGCAAGATCATGGCGAAGGACGTGACGTGGACGATGGGTTCGACGGGAGTCGAGACGCAACGCACTGCCGCGTACGAGGCTACGCACAGGGTGACGCTCACGAACAACTACTACATTGGCGTGTACGAGGTGACGCAGTCGCAGTGGTACGAGATTGCGGGATACAACAACTCGAACTTCACGGTGGAGCGGTCGATGCGTCCGGTTGAGTGGGTGTGCTACAACGAGCTCCGTCTCTACGGCAATTCCAACGCGGCGGCGACGGCCGACCAGATTGCGACCTTTTCATGGCCGAAGGAGCCCAGTTCCGCCTCGTTTCTCGGCAAGTTGAAGGCCAGGACGGGAATATGCTTCGACCTTCCCTCCGAAGCGCAATGGGAGTTTGCCGCGCGTGCGGGGAACGGTTCCGGATACTGGGGCGACGGAACGGAGATCAAGAACACCGATACGGATACGAACCTCGGGAAACTGGGGCGCTACACGAAAAACGGCGGCGGCACTGCCTTGACGGACACGCTTGCCCCTTCGGCCGGCGGTACGGACATTGTCGGTTCGCACAAACCGAACGCCTGGGGCATCTACGACATGCACGGCAACGTGTGGGAGTGGTGCCTCGACTGGTATCAGGACAACATCGCGACGGCGAAAGACGCTTCTGATAAACTATACGGTGGACGCGTGAACATCGATTCGTCCAATCCCGCCAACTACCTGTCCGGTGCGAGTGCGTCGGGCGCGAGCCGCGTGGCCCGGGGCGGGAGTTGGTTCGGCGTGGCGGGCAACTGCCGGCCGGCGAATCGCTACAATAGAACGCCGACGACCAGAGTGGCCAGCATCGGCATCCGCGTTGTCTGCACCGCAGGATTGCGGTAATCGCATCCAGAAAGCAGGGAAAAATCGTATAATATACGTTCAACAGCCCTCAATGGAAAGCCGTATGCGGGAAATCCGCACGTACGGTTTGACGAGGGGGAAGTCGCATCGGCGGCAATGCCGAGGCGTGGGTCTCTACTCTACAAAGCGATGGCAGTCGCGGTTGCGTCGGTGGTTGTAGCGTTTGCGCTTTTTATCGCCGCCGCGTCCGCTTTTGCTTCAGATCAGGGCGTTGAAACAGAATCTGGTGCGCCGTTTACCGTCACGGCGGGAGGTCGAGCGGTGGCGGTGCAGGAGATTTCCACGCCCGTCGTCCGGCTCAAGGGCAGGGATGCGCAACCCTATTGGTACGCGCAGTTCGATTCGTTCAGCCCGGTCGAGGTACGCGTGAAGGCGCGCGCAGGCGTTGACAGGTTGCAGGTGCTGCCGAAAAAGGCCGCGATCCGCACGATGCGCACGGGGGATGACGAGGTGGCGTTCACGCTCGCGCCGTCCTGTCAGGTGGCTGTGGAGCCGAACGGGCGCCATCGTGCGCTCGTCATCGCGGCGAATCTGCCGGAGACGGACGTACCGGACGCGAAAGATCCGAACGTCGTGTTCGTGCAACCCGGTCGCCACCGCCGCAATCTGAAACTTGCGAGTAACCAGACGCTCTACCTCGCGCCCGGCGCGGTCTTGGAGGGCAGCGTCTGCGGTGCGGGCACGAACATCACCATACGCGGTCGCGGCGCGATCAGCGGGCTGTGCTGGGGGCACTACAAGGGGCCTGGCGGCCGCATGGTCCATCCCGGCGGGTTCGTGCATCCCGGCGGACACGTGGTCCACCTCGAAGGCTCGCAGATCACGGTGCGCGACATCATGATCGTCGGCGCGTGGAGCTGGTGCCTGGTGCTTGATAAGACCGACTGCGTGCTGGTGGACAACGTGAAGATTCTCGGCGGACACGTGATCAACGACGACGCAATCGACATCTGCCGCAGTTCGGACGTGACGATCCGCAACTCATTTATCCGCGCGCAGGACGACACGATTGCGCCGAAGTGGTGGTGCGAGAACCTCCTCGTGGAGAAGTGTATCCTCTGGACTGACGCGGCGAACGCCTTCCGCGTAGGATACGAGTGTTTGCCAGAGAACGGACGGGGTTTCCGCAACCTCGTCTTCCGCGACATAGACGTCCTGCACCTTTCCCTGCACAAGAACAAGCCAGAGACGTTCTGGGCGAACTGCGCGATCTTCATACAGCCTTCCAACGCGACGGCGTTCGAGAATCTGCTGTTTGACGACATCCGTTTCGATTCGGTCGAGCGCGGCGACATCTTCCTGAACATCAAGACGCAGTCCATCGTCGGCACATTGACCAGATCGAAGGAGGCTGGGCGTCTGCGCGACTGCACACTGCGCAACATCCACATTGCAAATCCGTTTGACGCGGAGACGATGCGCGTGCATCTCGAGGCGGCGGACGCCGCGCATCCGATAGAGGGCGTCGTGTTTGACGATGTGACAGGCTACGGGCGCGTCTCGGCGGTGCGCACGTCCGCGCCGTCACCCCGTCCGCACCGACAGTGAAGAAAGAAACAGGTGGAAGAATGAAAGCAAAAACAATACCCTCTGCGTGGCGGGTGTCGCGAAATCTGTAAAATCAGATTTCGCGACATCGCCATTGCGCGGACAAGTGGCGGTTCGTTGTGCAAGCCGACGGCGTCTATGCGAAGAGGAAACCAGGGTTCATGATCATTGTAAGGTGAAGTAATGAAGATCGGCGAAATCCACGACTGATGGGAACCGTCACATCCAAGTGGGCGAAATCCTGTCAAACCAAAACCACACATCAAAAGGACCAACAGCATGAGTTGTGGCAAAGCTGGTCTGACCTGTTTTGCCACATCTCCGGGCCGCCCGGTGGTCGGCCCCTACCATTGGTAATGGCGGGCGACTCGCCGGGACGGCTCGCCCCACCATTCCGCCGCCAAGATGGCGGCGTTCCCAGTCAACCATGCCCGCCGCGCCGCAACCTCCGGCGGGTGTGCGTTTAGGCCGGATCATCCACGCCACTTCATCTTATCGGCGTAGAGCTTGAAAAGGTGGGCGACTTGTTTTCATTCCCAAAACCAGGGCGATTTATGCTATACTATCCGCCAAAGAGAAAGGATTGAAAGATGCCACAACTGTCAGATTTCTACGGCCTGATAATCTGGATTTATTGGGACGAGGAAAAGAGCAAACACAAAGAGCCTCACATACACGCTGAATATGCGGGGAAGTGGGCGGTGCTTTCCATACCAGAGGGGAATGTGCTAGATGCTGATGCCGATTTCCCAATGAAGAAAATACGTATGGTGCAGACATGGATTGATATCCATACCGAGGAACTCATGGCTGCATGGTCTTTGGCGGTGCGCCATTTGCATCCGACGAAGATTCGCGGACTTGACAAATAGAGAGGCGACTATGCGAACGTATCAGCAGACTGTAACGGCACGAATCGGTGACGGATTCAACATCCACGTTGAGTTCGCGGACGGCACTAAAGGCATTTTTGATTTCTCGCCTTACATGGAATATCCATGCTACGCCCCGTTGCGCGACAGGACAGTGTTCGAGAAGGTCGCGGCGGAACACGGAACTCTTTCATGGCCGGGCGAAATAGACATTGCCCCAGAAGCCGTATGGGCAGAAGCGGTAAGGGTATAGATAGCGTTCTCCAACCCCATCCACGCCCGCCGCGCTGAATGGTGTGGTGGGTGCGTTTTCAGGCCGGATCATCCACACCACTTCATCTTATCGGCGTAGAGCTTGAAAAGGCGGGCGGCGATTTCGGGTTCGTGCGTGTCGTGCGCAAGGCCATAGGTGATCGTCCATAACGCCCGCGCCTACCGTTTACACGGCCAACGAAATCCTGTCAGAACAA
>CACZDG010000253.1 GCA_902779865.1 uncultured bacterium | reverse complement strand
AGACGGGGGCGAGCGAGAGGGAGTTGACGACGAGCCTGCCCGCACCGGGCGAAGGCGAGCGCCACACGCTCACGCGCACCTCGTCTATCTTCGGCTCCTTGCCAACGGTCGGCGCGAAGTTCCCGAACGGAACGCGCAGGCGCGACGTGACGAGCGCGGCAGTGTCAACTTGGGCGGCGGCAAGCCAGTCGCCGCCGATTTTCAAGTGGAACGTTGCGGCCCTAACGGAAGCGGCCCCCTCGAAAAGCTTGATGTCGAGCACGATGGCGCCCGCCGGAACGCCGGGGCGGGATGGCGTCGGCTTCACGTCCACGAAGGCCCGGTCCTCCGCCGTTTTCGCGAAATCCCAATCGAGCGACGTCACGGCGGCCGACGCCACCAGGACAGCGAGGGCGCAGGCGGGCAACAGAAGCCTTTTCATGGTCCTTTGGAAGATCATCGCCACACGTACTCCTCGTCGTCATCGGCCGGTGCTTTGACGGACTGACCCGTGGGATTGTCGGCGGCGACGACAGTTGCGGATGCCGGAACGGGCGTCTGGGTGGGGCGAGGCGTCTCGCCGAGCCGCTGCGGCTCATCCGGAGGATTCGCCCCACCGGCAAAGGGGTTTTCCAGCCTTACGGGAGCGTGCTCGTTGCCCGTATTGCCGTTGTCCTTGATGATATGGGCGGTCTCGCGCCGGTTGCTTCGGATGCGCGAGCGGATCGCGTTTACCAGTGCGCTCAGAAGGAAGATGGCGGCGAGAATGCCGAACACCAGATGGAATAGGTCGTTCTGAAGCAAGTCCTCCATACCGGTCAACCCTCCTTCGGCAGGATGTCCACGTCCTCGGCCGCCTGCTGCACGATCGCGGCGTCTATCTCTGGAGCCTTGGCCACGTAGCCGAGCATCAGCGCGGTGTCGCAGATGTTGGTGATGCTTCTTGGCACGCCGCCGGAAATGCGGTAAACCTCGGACAGGGCCTCGTGGTTGAAGATCCACATGTCGCCGCCCGCCGCCATGACCTTGTGCTGGACGAACTCAATCGTCTCGCTGTACGAGAGAGGGGCGAGCGTCCAGGCAAGCTGCACCCTGGCGCGCAGGGACTGGTAGGAACGCACCATGTCCAGAAGCTCCGGAATGCCGGCCATGATGACCGTGGCAAGCTGCTGTTCGCGTCCGTCGCTGGAGACCAGGCGCAGGTTGCAAAGGTAGTGGATGAGGTAGAGCCCGTCGTCGTCGCCAAGATACTGCGCCTCGTCGATGAGAATCGCGTGGCGTTTCAGGGCGCCCGGCTTGCGGGATAGCTCCTGGAGCGTCATGAGGCCGTCCGCGATCGAGGCGACAGTCCCCTTCACGCCCAGACCGGCGATGACATGGCGCAGCAGCGCGAGGTGCCCCTTGGGAATGGCGTCGATGCGGATGTGCGGAATGCCTGCCTGGACTATGCGCTCGGTCAGGTTGGACAGGAGGAAGGACTTGCCCATGCCGAACTGACCGGTAAGGATGCCGGCGACCCGTCCTTCCGAAACCAGGTAGAAGAGCCGTGCCACGCCCTCCTCGAACTGGCTCGAGAGGTATAGCTGCCGAGGGTTGTACGAGTTGACGAACGGCGCTTCCCTGAGATTCCAATATTTTTCGTACATGTCAACTTTCCTCCTTCATTGCGGCGGCAAACGAATATTTCGCGTGTTTTTTCGTTTGTGCCTCGGCGGCAGCGAACGAATATTTCGTATGGGCTCTCCTTTCGGGCACGGGCGCGGGGGACGGCACGGGCGCGGGGGCCGGCACGGGCGCGGGGGACGGCACGGGCACGGGGGTCGGCACGGGCGCGGGGGGCGGTACAGGCGCGGGGGGCGGTACTGGCGCAGAGGTTGGCATGGGCGGCGGCACGAGATTTGAAAGCTGGCCGAGTATGGACTGCGTCATGTCCACCATCGCCGACTTTGCCCCGTGGGAGAAGGTCACTGCAGCCGCCGGCGTCTCCTCTCGTTTGGCAGGAGTCTGGAATGCACCCGACGACATTGGAACGGCCACGGGCTCCACGTCCTTCACGAACCCTTTCCGCGGCACGAACTTCAGTTGCGTCTCGTATGGCAGGCCGACGTTCACCGTAAGTCCCATGTAGGTGAGCACCTTCATGAAGTAGTTGCCCAGCTTGTC
>CACZDG010000252.1 GCA_902779865.1 uncultured bacterium | reverse complement strand
CAGCACGACGATCTACCGCGACGTGCGCATGACGACGGAATTCATGACGTATCGCAATGTCAACGAGTTCAACAAGGGCATCGCGCAGACGCTTTCAGACGACTACCACCGCCTCATGGGCGGCGCGACGTATCCGTCCGCAAATGGCACCGCGACCGTGACGCTGGAAGGTCTTGCGCCGGGCGGACGCTATCTCGTGCAGCTGTGGGTCAACGACACGCGGACGAATATCGGACCGTACCGCTGGCAGGAGATCGACGGGTGTAAGCGCATGGCCTTCGCCGTCGCGAGCGGCACGTACGGACAACACATCACTGGCGTGTTCACGGCGGAAGGCGCGTCGAAATCGATGAAAATCACATCCCTCTACAACCCCACGACCAAGGTGACCAGCGGCAATCCGCAGATAAACGCCATCCAATTGCGCCGCCTCGATTCCGGCTCGGCGACGCACTGGAGAGTCAGCCCCATCACGAAGCGCGACGACGACGTGCGCCTCGACGGCGAACTGCTCTACGCGTACAACTTCACGACGGGCACGACAGATGCGGAGGTCAACGGCGTGACGTTCAAGGGATGGAAGCGTCCGTCCGCAAGTGCGTCAACCGATGACTTCGACATCGCGTTCCCTTCTGGCGGAAACTCAAACGGGAGTGCGTTTGGAATTACGGACGGCGACATGTCCGCTGGCTATAAGCTGATGATCCAATCCGCAACCTATCCCAGCGGCGGCACCTCCGACGCCACGCCATCGACGTTGACGCTGAAGCGACTGACGCCCGGCCACCGCTACCTTGTGCAGCTGTGGGCGCATGATGGGCGATCAGCTGCGACTACAGGGGATCGATACATGACGCTCGATGGCGTGGCGAGTGTCGAATTCAAGAACGAAGGTCTGTTCAACCCTGCGCGCGGCGACGTGGCGACGGGTATTTTCACGGCTACGGCTGCGACAAAGACGATATCCATGTTGTCGGGGCATCACAGCAGTATCGCAAACCGCAGCGTGCAGATCAACGGCATGCAGGTGCGTGACCTTGGGGCCGTGTTGGATTCCGCGCACAACGTGTGGACGGGCGGAGCAAGCGGCGCATGGGGCGAGGACGCGACGAACTGGAACGACCTCGCGGGCGAACCGCGCGAAGGGACGCTCTGGGACGCGGCGAACGGCGCGGGCAACACGGCCCTCTTCACGGCCGCTACAAGCACGGCGCTACCGTCGCAGGATCTGACGGTGGGCGGCATCGTCGCGGACGGTGCGCTGACCGTCGGCGCGGAGAACGACGGGAAGGGCGTCGCGGCGGGATTCGTGGAGGCGCAGTCCTGCGCGTTCAAGAGCGCGTGGACTGCCGATACGCTCGCGAAGTACGACCTCGGTTCGTTCACGCTCGAGGGCGCAAGCCCGAACCTCTCCTCCGTAGTCGCGGGCGCGGGAGTGCTCACGCTCTCATGCGCCGATGCGCTGAAGACTGGCGCGGACGTGGTTGTGGCGACGAATGCGACGCTGACGCTCGCGGGCGGGGCGGCACCCGTCCTCTGCCGTCTCGCGGGCGAGGGAACGCTCGCATTCTCCGGCACGGTTACGCTCACGAACGAATCGGTGCAGGCGTTCACGGGAACGCTCGACGGCGACGTGGTCGTGCGCAAGGCGGGGCATGGCGACTGGACGCTCGGCGGTATGCACACGGGGACGCTTGCGCTCGATGCGCAGGCGGGCACGACGATCCTTGCGACGGACGGCGTGGCCGTGTCGATCGCGGATGGCGCTACGGTGAGCCTGGGCGGTGCAACGAGAAGCCTCGGCACGGTGTCGGGCGAGGGCACGATTACGAACGGAACGGTCTCGACCGTGCTTGCGATTGCAGACGGAAGCGACATCACGCTCGGCGCGGTGACGCTTTCGGCGGGCGTGACGCTGAACGGCGCGTCGTCCGTGACGTTCGCGGGGGACAAGGACCTTGCGGGGCTTTCCGTCCATGTCGCCGACCCTGCAGCGGCAAGCGCGTCGCGCAAGGGTGAGCCGGCGTTCACGTTCGGAGCTGGCGGGTACAAGGCGAAGCTCGCCGAAGGCGGAAGCGGCTACATCGTCAGGCGCTCAGGCCTCATGATCATCTTCAAGTAGCCCGCGCGCAACTACACGTTCTACATGTTCTACACGGACAAAAGCAAAAGAGAAATCTAAAGCAAAGACAGCTTCGGCAACGCGCTGGCAGCGCGTTGTACCAGAGTGGCGGGCGGCACCAGACACTAGTCTGGCTGAACAGTCGCGTAGTCTACCAAATTCTGATTAGACAAGACCCCATGGACGCACACTGGACGCAGAAGAGAGGAATCGTTACTGCGAGATGGTCTTCATGTGGAAGCCCGACCCCGCCAGACCGGAGGAGCGGGAGCTCATCGTGCGCGGATATGTGAGCGGCAAAAGGCAGATGGCC
>CACZDG010000251.1 GCA_902779865.1 uncultured bacterium | reverse complement strand
TCTCTTGTTGCAGTTTTCATGTTCTTTAGTATACTAAAGAATACGCGCAAAGTCAAGGGGCCAGATGAATTTTTTACAGAAAAAACTCGTTGCACCCGACAATGAAAAACTCCAAGTTTGACGCTTGACCTAGACGGGAAAACAATGCTACAATACGCGCAACGAAGTGGAGGATGTACATTCTCCACTCCTTGTGCATGACCACAAAAAAAGAGAAAGTAGTACGGTGAAAATAGCCTATCTCATCGACAGGGACGCGGTTGGCGGCGGAATGGAATACATCCGTCGCCAGATTGCCGCGCATCCTCACGATGAGTGCAGGGTATTCGCATCGGAGCGTGGCGAATGCACTGCGGCGGGGATGGATGCTTGGGGAGCAAACCTCATTCACGCCAATCACCTGAAGGCTCTTTTGCAGCTGTTCCGCAATCCGTTTGCGCGTCCGAAGGGGAAGGTCGTGTTTACGGTCCACGGCATTCATCTGAGGAAGTACGACTTCCTTCCAAAGACGCCGGGGGACCGTCTGCGCCGCTTCCTTCGTCTTTCGCTGGAGCGCTGGCTTTACCGCAGGTGCAACGAATTGATTGCGCTTACCGAAACGGACGCGGCGGATATTAGTCGGCTATACGGTGCATCACTGCCAGTTGTAATCGAGCCGAACTCGGTTAGCATTGACGAGTTGCGGAAGCCCTCGGAATCGCTTCGCTACAAGTCGGGCGAGTTCGCTTTCGTGTGCATCGCAAGGTTCGATTTCCAGAAGGGACAGGACATTCTTCTCGACGCCATCGCCCGCGCACAGGATGGATTGCGTGCGCACGGACGGCGCACGCTTCTGATCGGCGGCGGTCCTACGCTTGACGCGATGAAGCGTCTTGCGGACGCTTCTGGAATATCCGACCTCGTTGAGTTCGCGGGCGAGATTCCGAATGCCGGCATCTACATGACGTGCGGAAAGAAACTCGTTGCGCCGAGCCGCTGGGAAGGAATGCCGTACCTATTGCTGGAGGCGGTTGCGCGAAAGCAAAGGGTCGTTGCGAGTGATTGTCCCGGCAACCGCGACGTGCTGAAGGACTACGCCGCCGCGGAGATGTTCCCTGTATGCGACGTCTCAAGTCTTGCCGCGCTGCTCGTGCGCGAATGAAAGAAAGGAAGAACCGCAAGTGGAAGTGAAAATAGAACCTTCGTGGCGCGAGGCGCTTCAAGGCGAATTCGACAGCCCTTACTTCGCCGAGCTCGTGCGTTTCGTGCGCGCGGCGTACGCGAAAGGTGTGGTCTATCCTCCCGGACGCATGATCTTCGAGGCGTTCAACCGCACTCCGCTCGACAAGGTGCGCGTGGTGGTGCTGGGGCAAGACCCGTACCATGAGCCCGGCCAGGCGCAGGGGCTCGCGTTCTACGTACCGCCGGGGATACGCACTCCGCCGTCGCTCTACAACATCGCAAAGGAGCTTGCCACGGAGTATCCCGAAACGGTCGTTCCTGGTGCTCCGCTGCGGATACCCGATCTTCTATCGTGGACCGACCAAGGCGTACTGCTGCTGAACGCCACCCTCACAGTCGAGGCCGGTCGCGCTGGCAGTCATCAGGGACGCGGCTGGGAAAGGTTCACCGACGCCGTGGTGGATGTGCTTTCCGTGCGCCGCGAACATCTGGTGTTCATGCTTTGGGGATCGTACGCAAGGACGAAAGGCGCGGCCATCGACCGTTCGCGGCACTGTGTGCTGGTGGCGCCGCACCCGTCGCCGCTTTCCGCATCGCGCGGCTTTTTTGGCTGCAACCACTTCCGCAAGGCGAATGAGTATCTAGTCGCCCACGGCATCCAGCCGGTGCAATGGTAGAGCGGCGGTGAATGACGCAGATGCGCCCCTTTGATAAATTTCCTTAACATTATGGTTGCAATCCATGCGCGGGATGTGCTATACTACGTGCCATGAGACACTCCCTCACAGATTGGCACAGGGTCGTTTGCGGCGGAGGCCGCACCGCGCAGAACGCACGTAGAACGTGCGCTGTGCGCGTCGCCCCAAAATGGGGGGGGGGGGGCATTTTCGCAGAGAAAACGCCGTAACGCCCGCTTTTTCCGCGTCACACGCGATTTTAGACTAGGGGTGGCGTCGGCGGGCCGCCGCGCCGTCGTTTCGCGCCTTTCAACAGCGCAGAAATGCCCCTGCAATTTTGCAGGGACA
>CACZDG010000250.1 GCA_902779865.1 uncultured bacterium | reverse complement strand
TCGGCGGGTTATCTGAAGGCGGTAGGGCCGATTGACGAAAACGGAGACTGTCCGGTGACGATACCGAACAAAGAGCTCAGCCAGGTGTTTTACCGGGAGATCGTCCAAAAGGTCCGCTCGTTCGACAAAAAAGGCGGCATTTCCGCAGTCGAGGATGCGCTCCGCGAGCGCGATCCGTTCCTTTTCGGAAAGTACCTCGCGGCGTATCTCAAGGAGTCGGTGAGCTTTTTCGATACGGCGGCCGAGGGGTTCTACCACGGACTCGTCCTCGGATTCATCGCGTGCTTTCGCAACCGGTTCGTCGTGAAGTCGAATCGCGAGTCTGGCGAAGGGCGCTACGACATCTCCATGCGTCCGCTCATTGAAGGCATGCCCGGCGTCGTGATCGAGCTCAAGGCGGCGGAGGATGAGACGGAAGACCTCGACGCGCTCGCCCGCGCGGCGCGGCGTCAGATCGACACGCGCGAATACACCACCGAGATGCTCGCCGACTTCGCCGCGCATGGCGAGAAGCGCGACATCCTCAAGTTCGGCATGGCCTTCTACAAGAAGAACCTCGTCGTCTGCAAGGACCTTCCCAAATGATCGACCTCGCCGTGCGGTAGGGCGAGGCGCGGTAGGGCGAGGCGTCTCGCCGAGCCGTAACAGCAAGCGTACAACAGCAAGTTGTGCGGCTCGCCGGGATGGTTCGCCCCACTGGTCGCGCTTGTCGCGAATTGTTTTTCGCTTTCGGCCGTGTTGCAATCCGGCGTGGTTTATTGTACACTATATGCGTTTCAGGAGAAATACGGCAATGACGGAACTTGACAAGAAGCTTGCGAAAGCCGCGCGTGAATGCAGCGCGGAGGCTGTTCGCCGCACTTTTGAAGCGGGGCGGCCGATTACGATCCTCGTTGGCAATCGCATTGTCCGCCGTTGGGCCGATGGGCATGAGGATCTTGTAAAGGAGCTGCCGCCGCGATGACGAGGCGCTTTCGCATGGTGGCCGGCCCCAATGGATCCGGTAAGTCAACCCTCGCGGCGAGGCTCGCGCGGGATTACGCAGTCAATTTCTACACAATGCTCAACGCAGACGATGTCTTTGCGCAGGTAAGCCGAACGCATGCGTTCTTTACGCCGTTCCCGATTTCCGGCGATGATCTTGCAGCATACGCGGAACGGACGGAATACGCCGAGGCGGAGAAGGCGCGGTTCCGCGCCGGCGAAATCACCGTTGATGCGGACTGCATTTGCTTCCTCTCGGCAGAATCGGTGAATTCGTACACGGTTGCCCTGCTTGTGAACTTCCTGCAAGACGAATGCATCAATCGGGGTGTGAGTTTTTCACAGGAGACCGTGTTCTCTCATCCGTCGAAGGTCGCCGCGCTCGCCAAAGCGCACAATGCCGGTTTCCGCACGTACCTCTACTATGTTGCCACGGACGATCCGGAGATCAATGCCGAACGAGTGGCCGAACGCTATGAGCAAGGCGGGCATAACGTTCCGCCTGACAAGATCGTGGCGCGGTACGCACGCTCGCTTGCAAATCTCCCGGACGCGATGCCGTATCTTTCAAGGGCGTTCTTTTTCGACAACTCAGGCGCGGAAATGAAGTACCTTGCCTGTTTTTCGGACGATGCCGGGCTTGAGACCCACTTGCCGGAAAACGAACTTCCAGCATGGTTCAAGACGTTTTGGACAGCGGTGGCACGGTGAAGGACGTTGATGACGGCTCGCCCCACCATGCGGGCCGCCCGGTGGTCGGCTCCTTATCCAGACGCGGAGGATGCAGTATGCGATCAAGATCAAGCGGCGCGATTCCATCGGGGAATGGGTGGTGTCCGAAGTCGAGGAGAAGTTGTCAAAGTTCAATACGTCTCGGTCCATGTCCGTTGTCCCCGTACTCGTTTACGACGGACATCTGTCGAAGCGCGTCCAGGCAGATGGGTATTTTGGCTGGATCGTCTCGGCGAACGAACTTCTCGGCCGCTGATTTTCTGCTGATTTTCTGCTTGCAAACGGCGGGGGATTTTGGTAACATTTGCGTTGTTTGGTTGACCAAGGAGTAATCTTTCAAAGTTCAGAAAGGAAAAGCGATGGAAAAACTTATCTGCAACTCCCGTAGGGGGGGGGCGAAAACTTCTAGTTTCGCTCGTGTTGTTGTTTTGGCTCTTGCGGGCGCGGCGGGTGCGCTGTCGGCGCGCGCGGCGCTGCCGGCGGAGTACCAGCAGCTTGAGTACATCCAGGCGAGCGGACAATGCCGGATCAAGACCGGCGTGACGCCCGCCTACAACGACAAGGTG
>CACZDG010000249.1 GCA_902779865.1 uncultured bacterium | reverse complement strand
AAGACCTGAAGGTCATTTCGTCGCAGACCGAGTACCCGATCAAGAGTCTTCAAGGGCGCGGCGTTCGTTTCGATGTATTCGCGAGGGATTCCAAGGGCATGGAATACGACATCGAGATCCAGCGGGCCGACAAGGGCGCGGAGCCGAAGCGTGCGAGGTACAACTCCGCGCTGATGGACGCGAACGCGCTCAAGTCGGGCGATGACTTTGACAAGCTGCGCGATACATACGTCATCTTCATTACCGAGAACGACGTGATTGGGCGAGGACAGGACGTGTACTCGTATCTGCGGATTGAAGAGACGAACGGAGATAGGCTTTGTGACGGAACTCACATAGTTAGTCAGTTTAAAAATTCAGAAGAAGGGAGGCGCATCATGTGCAAAGCAGTTGAGGAATTCGCGGAACGCCGTGCGGCCGAGAGCAAGGCCGAGGGTATTGTCGTGGGCGAGGCGCGCGGTAAGCGCGAGGGCAAGCGCGAGAATATGCTTGCGACGGCGAAGCGGATGCTGAAGAGCGGAATGCTCGCGCTGAAGGACATCGCGAAGTTTTCCGGCCTTTCGCTTGCGCAGGTCAAGAAACTCCAGGCGTCGATGGCGTGAGAAACACCATGAACACCATCCTCGACAACGGGCGGCTCGCCCGTTGCACGACATTTCGAGGAAGGACTTCGGACTTCTGACATCGGACTTCGCAAATCGTCCGTTGTCAGAAGTCCGATGTCCTTTGTCACACCTTAAACTAACCGCCCGCATGGGCAACAACAGAAAGGGAAACCGAAAATGAACAAGAGAAAACAAACATGGAAAGCCGCCGTCTCGGCGGCGGCAATCGCGGCAAGTGCGGCAATTCCGATGGCGGCGAATGCCTCAAGCATCACCATTGACAGCGTTACGCAACGCTGGCCGTGGAACAACAAGGTGGACATCACATATACGGTGAGCGGCGGACAGGACGTTGCCGCTGGCGTCTTTGCGAAGATCGTCTTCACCGCCACGATAGCCGGGCAGACGTACACCATTGACGGCGTCCACGACATCGGCGCGAATGCGTCGAACGGCACGCACACCGTCACATGGACGCCGCCTGCGGACATCCGCGCAAAGGCGACGGACTGCACGATGACGGCCACGCTCTCCGCCGCCGACAACCCCAGCGGCGACGACTACATGGTGGTCGAGCTTTCGGGCGACAACAAGGGGCGCATTTCATACGAAGGCCTCCTCGCCACGCAGTCCGCCTCGGACGAACGCTACAACACGGACGAGTACAAAACCACGAAACTTGTCTTGCGCAAAGTTCCGCGTTGGGCGGACCGCGGGGTGTTGCCGAACGCCGCCAAACTTTCCGCGATGACGGGCTATCCCACCGGATACAGCGGCGACAGCACGGTCACGGCCAATTCGCCCGCCAAGTGGCCGACGGCCCGCGACTACTACATCGGCGTGTTCCCCGTCACGCAGACGCAGTATCAGACGATTACCGGCAGCAATCCGTCGAAGTTCACAACGGCGGTTGAGGGCAACGTGGTCGGGCACAGGCCGGTGGAAAAGGTCAGTTGGAATACGTTGCGCGACTCCACGGCGGTGACGGCTTCCATCACCCCGTCCGCGACAGGCGGATTTTTCGCGCGCATCAACCACGCCACCTCGCGCAACTTCGACTTGCCTACCGAAGTCATGTTCGAAATTGCCCAACGCGCCGGCTCCACTGATGTTTACTCCTGGGGTCCCGATCCGTCGGAAGATTACATTGTCTCTTCTGAAAATTCAGGCGGCAGCACGGTTGCCGTGGGGTCCCGGCTTCCGAACGACTGGGGTCTTTTCGACACGGCCGGCAACGTGAGAGAGTGGTGCCTGGACGCAAACGGCAGCAACAGCTCCACTCCTACCCCAAATCTCAATTCGCGCACGGATGCTTTTACCCCCTATACTGCAAATAATAGAACCTACCGTATGTATCGCGGTGGCGGCGCTTACGCCTATCCGGTTTTAAGCGGGAAAACTTCCGAACGTAGCAAGGCATCCTACCGTGACGGGAATATTGCGACTACGGTTCTGGATACACTAGGCTTCCGTGTCGCCTTGATTGCTGATTGACGTTTCGGACGATTCCGAAAGGAGTGCGAAATGAAGATGCTACACAGATTTGCGACTCTCGCGGCAATTGCCTCCGTGGCGGCTTTTCAGTCGCTGGCGGAGGTCGAGACGGTGACGTCGTCGGCGACGACGTTCGCGTTTTACGGCAACCCGGAAAAGGTGTACTCGCTTGCGTCCACTACGGAACTTGCTGTTTGGCCCGTCACATGGCGGACGGGGGAGACGGTTGTTGCCACGTCGATGGACGGAACGGCGACGACGCTGTCGGGCGGCGCGGACGCGACAAGCGCGTCCCTCCCGTCGCAGGGCGGCGTGTGGACGCTTGTGAACTCTGTCGAGGGCACGGCGCGTGTCGGCGTACCGTGGGCCGTGTTCGACGACGGCGGGACGTACGGCGCGAGCGCGACGGCGGGTTTCGTGGCGGACATGGTGCAAAGCGGCCCCGACCGCAAGCTGATGAGGCGCGAAGCGCCGCTGGTTGCCTATTCGGGTGATGACTGGCACGGCGACCTCTCCAAGGCATCGACGATCACGTTTACGCCGCCGGAGGGTTCGGGACTTGAGGCGACCACGTGGAACAAGACAGGCACGGGCGCGCAATCGTTTACGTTCAACGCGAAGGGCGTCTGGACGGTTACGCTCACGTTCGCCGACAATACCACGCGCACGGCGCACATCGACATTCAGGCTTCGGGTTTCATGCTCATCGTCAAGTAGCCCGCGCACAACTACACGTTCTACATGTTCTACATGGACAATAAATCCTGCAAGCCATAAACAACCCAAAAACCAAACCAAAAAGGAGACAGCAAATGTCAGAGAG
>CACZDG010000248.1 GCA_902779865.1 uncultured bacterium | reverse complement strand
CGGCGCGTTCTCGTCGCGGGCGGGCGGCGCAGACGTCCCGCTGACGGCGGATGCGCTCGCGGCCGTGTCGAATACGCTCGCCCGCGCGCGCGCGAACGGCGCGACGGCAATCGTGCGCTTTGCCTACACGTCGGGCGCGGCACGCGACACCGAACCGGCGGATTTCGAGACGCTGCTCGGCCATGTGCGGCAGCTGGGCGCGGTCGTCGGCGCGTTCCCCGAAACGGTGCTGGCGGTGGAGTGCGGCATGGTCGGGCCGTGGGGCGAGATGCATTCGTCGGCGTATCTGGCCGATCGTCACAAGCGCGAGCTGATGACGGCGTGGCGCGCGGCGCTGGGCGGGCGGATTCCGCTTTTGGTGCGCAATCCGTCGTTCGTGCTGCTCGCGGCGGCGGCGGGCGTCAAGCGGCTGGGGATGTTCAACGACGGCTATCTCGGCACGGACGGCGACTATGGCACGTGGATGGGGGGCGCCGACGGCTGGACGCGGACGGAGGGCGTTGATTTCCTCTCGTCGCTGCGCGGCGTGCCCTACGGCGGCGAATTTGCCTACGTATCGGACGAAGAGGCGGCGAAGGTGTCGCTTTTCGATCCGGCGCGCTGCAACCTGGTCGAGGAATGGTACCGCACCCATGTGTCCTATCTGCGCAATGCCGACGACCATTCGCTGGCGATCCCGCGCCGTCTTGCCGGGCTGACGTTAACGCACGCCTACGACTTCAACGGCATGCCGGATTTGTCGGAGTGGTACGGACGCGACCTCTTGTCGTTCTTTGTCGCGCACCTCGGCTACCGATTTGTCATTCGCGGCGCGAAAGTGCTGCCGAAGACGCGGAAGGTGGCGGTCGAGATCGAGAACACGGGCTTTGGGCACTTGCCGCTGCCGAGCAAGGGCGTTGTGGCGGTGGACGGGCGCGAAGGGGCGGTCGAGCTGGACTTGCGTTCGCTCGGCCCCGGAGACAAGCACTGCTACGCTCTCGACTGGCCCCGGGGCGTGGCGACGAAATCGCCGCGTACGGTCGCGCTGCGGCTCGTGGCCGACACGCCCGCCGCGCCGCTCATCCGATTCGCCAACGACGCGCTGTGGGACGACGAGGCGCAGGCATTTGTCCTGCCGGATATGATCGCCGCATTCCACGGCCTTTCGCTCGGAAGTTCGTCGGCGGAGCGCCTGGAGCTTTGCTTAAGGCCGATGGGCGAAGACGTGAAGCTTTTCGATACGTTCATCTATCATGGGTATATCGCCAATCCCGATCTTTCGTACGAAACGGATGCCGCGCGCAAGGCGGTGGTCGCGAAGTATGCGCCGCACGCAAGGCTTCGCCAGGGCGAGAACGGCGCCCCCAGCGAGTTCAACTCCGCCTTTGCGCTCAATTACATTCCGTGGAGCGAGCTGAGCCAGGCCAAGTACGACCTGCGCCGTGCGCTGGGGGATCTCGGCCACGACCTCGAGTCGGGGCTCTTCTGCATCGTCGACATAAACTATGGGCCGCCGACATACCCGGTGCCGTTCAGCAACCGCAAGGGGTATCTCCGGCTCGACTCCAGGAACGAGGTGATCCAGGTCAAACGCGCCTACTACGCAATCCAGAACATGGTGTCGGTGTTCAACGCCAGCCTGACGCGCGTTGCGGAGAAGAAGGTCTCGACGACCGATCCTTCGCTCGCGCTCTTTGAATACCGCAACCGAAGTGGCGAACCGCTTTTCGTCTTCTGGGAAAAGGGAAAGATGGTCTGCAGGGACCGCGTCGGCGGAAAGACGGCCGAGTATGACGCCGCGCTCGATCCGCAGAGCGGTCGTCCCGGCGATTCGCTGACGACGCGGGAGGTCTCTTCGAGTGGGGCGGCGATCCGTTCAAGGAGCCTGTATGGGTCGATCTCCTCACGGGCTGGGTCTATGAGATCCCGGCGGAGGACCAGATCCGCCACGCCGACGGCATCACATTCGTGCGGATCCCCGCCTACGATTCGCCGTGCTTCGTGACCGAACGCGCGGCGCTCGATGTGCAGTGATGCGCCTTGTGCAGACAAC
The DNA here is from genome assembly GCA_902779865.1 of uncultured bacterium. Lineage (GTDB taxonomy): Bacteria > Verrucomicrobiota > Kiritimatiellia > RFP12 > UBA1067 > RUG572. The sequence goes on along the minus strand of CACZDG010000248.1, from coordinate 3,889 downwards.
ATCAACAATTAGAAACAAACATCAACAATTAGAAACACAAGACAATAGCGAGGAAAAATCATCCTGGTCGGAAGGGCGCTGGCGATCGCGGCGTTGGCGGTTGCGGCGTGGTGCGCGCACGGTGACGTGTGGCAGGACTGCACGGCCTGGTACATGGGCGGCACGGATAAGGACAACGACGGCGTATTTGAGAATGGCGAGCTTACGGATATCCGTCATGCAGCCAATCCCGATTCGCCGACGCATGGCGGCGGCGTCCGCACAGGCAATCCGGGTGCATCCAATCGCGTGGAGACGGTCGTCAGCGCAACAAGCGGGCGCACGTTTCCGAATCAGCGCGTCATCTATCTTTCGCAGATTCCTGGCACAACCAGCAACGGCAATCCTGGCGTGAGGGAGGAGGACATCAAGCTGCCGTTCGCCGCAACGACAAACCAATATACCATGCTTCTCCGATTCCGCATGGACGAGAGTCAGCCGACGACCAAGACGTTCGTGTCCGTCCTCGACTGCGGCTACAAAGGCGGCGAGTCCACCAAGCAGGGATTCTACGTGAGATACTATCCTGAAAGTGAGCAGTTTGGTTTCCTGTGCAACAACGGAGCAAAGTCAATCAACTTTGATTCGCCTACCAATGACACGTGCAGGACTTTGCGGGAAACGTGGGTGGAGATGGCGGTTTCCATGGATCGTGGCACCATGCGCATGGGCGTAAAAGCGCCAGGCATGGAGTCGTTTGTCTGGGGATCGGGTTCGTTTAGCTTTGCAGAAGGGCGTGACATACCCTACAACAACAAAATATACGTTGGGTGCTGTCAGGGCTACGGCGGCATTTCCAGCGGCACATTTCCCGTGCGTGGTTCGGTCCAGATGATGGCGTACTGGGAACGCGTGCTTTCCACCGAGGAAGTGGAGGAGGCGTTCGGAACGGAGGGTTTTCTGGAATCGGCTTTTCACAATCCGTCCGTACTGACCGTTGGCGGAGGCTACGGCGCAGATGTGTTCTCCGGAGAGACGACCGGCACGGTGACTGAAGTGTGTGCTGACCTGCAGGACCTTGCGGCGTTTCCTGCTGGAATCGAAGCCGGGCGAACGCTCCGCATCCCGTTCAAGGTGCCAGACACGTGCACAAACCTCCCGCAACAGGTGCGTATTTCTACGACGGCGGATTCTGCGGGCGGAACGTTCGCGTTGAAGATAGACGGGGTGCCTCTGAAGCCAATGTCCGTGGTTCCGGAGGGAAGGGCCTCTCGCCATGCTCCTGCCGAACTGTTCACCGAAGGTCTTCACATGCTCGATCTTGTCCGTACGGACAACGGCGCCAATCCGGTGAAACTGTCGCAGATCGAGATTTCCGGCTCATGGCGGCTCGGATGGGTTAACGGTGCGGATTCCGAACTGGGAGGCGACATTACAACCAACGCTGGAACGAAGGAGTATTACGTCACGGAGCTTTCCAGCAACCGCTGGAAGACGGTGCGAAGCGGCATATCGCAGGCGCGTTTGGTCAAGTTGTATGCGAACGTGGACGGGCAGGATGCCGCGCAGCGGCAATTCGTGTTCAAGACGCGCCCGCATGGCAACCGCCCGAAGCCGGTCGTCGTGAAACTGCCGCCCGGGACGCTGCTTGCGGGAGAAAACGAATTCATGTTGAAGACGGAAATCGGCGAAAGCGATCCTGAGCCAACCGCCACATGGATGCGACTCGACTATTTCGCGCTGGAGGTCGGGAAGGATCCTGTGGGGTTTAATTTCATCATCCGGTAGCGGGATTGGCCAATGAAATATGTAGCCATGCTTTTTCTGGTGTTCGTCGCCGTTTGGTGCGGATGTCCGGCGGAAGAGGGACGATACTTCGCCGATGGCGATGGCGTATGGCGCGTGGTCGGGCCAACGCATGTGCACGACTGGGAGGTTGGCCCTTGGCGCAACTTCACGAATGCCACGGAGTTGATACAGGGCGCGATTGATGCGGCGTTCCGTGCCGGTGGCGGAACGGTGCGCCTCTCAAAAGGATCCTATCCGATAAGGGGGATCCGTCTGCGGAGCCGAATCACGCTGTACCTCGAATCGGGCGCCGCGCTGCTCGCCAGCCGCGATTCCGCCGATTTCCGCACGCTCCAGCGGGATACGGTGGAGCCGATTGACGTTGCGGCGGAGGCCGCGAAGAATGCATCCTGGCGGTCGCCGAAGAAGTCGTTCATCCGCGATGCGCTGGCGCCCTGGAACGATGCCATCATCCGCATACACAATGCGCGCGATGTTGCGATCGTCGGCGAACCGGGTTCGGTGATAGACGGGGCGAACGGCTACAACCCAGACGGCGAGGAACGGTATCGTGGCGTGCACGGCGTTACCGCGTTCGATTCCACCAACATCGTCTATCGTGGGTTCACCATACGCCACACCGGCAACTGGGCGCTTCGCCACCAGAGGTGCGCCAACATAACCTGTTCCCATGTCACCATGCTGGCCGGGCACGACGGTTTCCACATCCGCGAATGCTCGGACGCGCTTGTGGAGGACTGCTTCATACACACGGGCGACGATTCCATCGCCGGCTATGCGAACCGGAACGTCACCGTACGCCGTTGCGATCTCTCGAGCGCATGCAGCACGTTCCGCTTCGGGGGCAGGGACATCCTCATCGAGGACGTCTATGCGCATGGCCCGTGCGAGTACGTGTTCAGGGGCTCGCTTTCGCCGCAGCCGAAGCGTGACGGGCTGTGGGATCCTGCGACGGTTGCCGGCCGGCATTCGATGTCGGCATTCTTCCGGTACTTTTGCGATGTTACATCGCCGGTCGTCGACCAGCCGGGGAACATCGTCGTGCGCAACTGCCGGGTGGAGAACACCGCGCGCCTCTTCAAGTATAACTTCGGCGCCGAAACATGGCAGAAGGGGCGGCCGCTTGCCGACATCCGGTTTGAACGGGTGAGGGCGACGGGGATTGAACTCCCGATCGCGCTCAACGGCGGAATCGGTCCGGAATGCACGTTGCCACTCGACTTCTCCATGACCGACTGCTCCATCGGCTTCACGGAGACTCAGCCGGAGGTGATCTCCGCCGTCAAGGTGCGCACCCTCTCGGTCACCAACGTTGTCATCAACGGGGCGTCCGCGCCGCTTGTGCGATATTGGGGGGATCGTCCTAAAGTGTCGGCACGGAATGTGACGGGGGCGGAAACGACCGCTGTTGAAGGAATGGGCAGGTACAGATGCGTAAGATAATGTTTTTCCTGCTGTTGTGCGCAGTCATTTCGGGGTTGCGTGGTGCCAATGCGGAACTTGAAGGTCTGCGCTGCGACACGGGAACGGTTTCGCGGGCCACGGGATTCTTCCGCATAGAACAGGGCGAGAAGGGCGTATGGCGATTTGTCACGCCGGGCGGCCATGGTTTTTTCCTCGCCGCGAACAACGGCCCCTCGCGGATGGCGGGCGATGCCTGCCCTGCGCTCGGATATTCGCCCTACACCCGTACGCTTGAGGCGAAATACGGCAAGGATCGCGCCCGGTGGGCAAAAGACGTCTCCAGCAGGCTTCTCGAATGGAACTTCAACGCGATTTCCACATGGGATCCTCCTGCTAAGGGTCTTGTGGGCGGTGGCCTCGCCTGCACCCGCGTGATCCAGATGGGCAAGTCGTTCGCCAGGGGCGAGCCGAACAACGAATCCAATCTTCTCAACAATGTGGAATTCCCCGGCAGCTTCCCGAACGTGTTCCATCCGGACTTCGAGGGATACTGCCGCAGGATGGCTGCGAAGGTCTGCGCAAAGGAGCGGGATAATCCCTGGATCGTGGGTTGGTACACCGATAACGAGATCACTTGGCGTGGAGCGGTGAAGCAGGACGCCAACGGAATGTCTGACGACGCCCATGCCGGAACGGG
>CACZDG010000247.1 GCA_902779865.1 uncultured bacterium | reverse complement strand
TTTCGACGCGCCCTATTTCTCCGACAGCTTCAAGACGTTCTGGCGCCGCTGGCACATCTCGCTCTCGTCGTGGCTCCGCGACTACCTCTACATCCCCCTGGGCGGCTCGCGCAGGGGGAAGGCGAGAACCTACGCGAACCTCATGCTCACCATGTTCCTGGGTGGGCTCTGGCACGGGGCGGGCTGGGCGTTCGCGCTGTGGGGGATCCTGCACGGCGCGCTGTTAGCGGTGGAGCGCATGCTCGGCCGCCTCGTTTCCTTCCGCCCGCCGAAGTGGCTTGCGCGGATATTCGTGTTCCACGTGGTCGCCTTCCTGTGGATTCTCTTCAGGGCGGGCTCCGCAGGCGGCATGGAGACCTTCAAGGGGGTCCTCAATGCCTTAAGGACCGTAGGCGTGGAGCCCACGCTGCCGGTGACGGCTGGCGCGGCGGTGCTGGCGGTGGGCTTCGCCCTGCAGCTCTGCGACGGAGCGCGGCTCGCCTGGCTCACCGACCGCGTGCGCAAGTGGCCCGTGTGGGTGCAGGGCGGCCTAGCATCGGCCGTGTTTACCATCATCCTGGGACTCGCCCCCGAAGGCGTGGCTCCGTTCATCTATTTCCAGTTTTGAAGGAGGCGTGGACATGAAGGGCTCTGAAATACGGAACATGACTTGGCGGCCGGCGGCGGTCGGCCTTACTGTGTTCTACGCGCTTGTGGTGCTCATGAACGCGCCGTCGATGGAAAAGAACGCCGAGAACATGGATTACGGCATTGCCCGCGACGCGACGAAGGCGCTCGTGCGTCCGGTTGCACGTCTCTCGGCAATGTTCCGACTTGATTTTCTCCGCCGGGGAGCCGCGCGTTTTCGCGGGCGGTGGCTCGACCAGGAGGATAACTCGCAATAGAAAAATACAATGAAAAAAAAGGAAGGTAAAATGACGAGGAAACTCATGACGGCGGCCGTCTTGATGGCGGCGATTACGACGATTGGTGCGGAGACGGACGCTCCGAAGATCGGGGAGCCGGTCAAGCTCGACACGCCCGTCATCTTCATTGGCGACTCGATGATGAAGATGCTCGGCAAGGGTATGGAGAAGGCCTTCAAGGCAAAGGAAGTGCTCCCGGCCGAGTCGTTCTCATCGCTCGGTTCCGGACTTGCCCGGCCGTCGGTCTTCAACTGGCCGGCGAAGGCCAAGGAACTCTGCGAGCGGGTGAAGCCGAAGACCGCGTTCATCTCGCTGGGTACGAACGACAGGCAGAACCTCGAGAGCCGTACGGGCAACATGGCCGTGGTAGGGACGGACGAGTGGCGTGTTGAGTACAAGTGCCGCATTGAGGAGCTTCTCGACGCCCTCTACACGAGCGGCGTAACCCACGCCGTGTGGATGCTTACGCCGCCGATGAAGTCCGATGTCAATGATCAGCACGCGCAGCTCGTCGCGGGCATCGTCGCCGAGATTGCGGGCGACGAGAAGTACCGTGACCGGTTCCACAGGTACGACATGGGCAAGGTGCTCACGATCCGGCCGGGACGCTACACCCAGACCGTCATCTCCAAGACGGGCGCGGCGATCACGGTGCGCGACACGGACGGTATCCATCTGTCCTTCCCCGGTGCGAAAGTCGTCGCGGAGGACGTGCTCAGGACCTACTGGCCCGACAAGAAGTAACCCGCAGGAGGTACGATGAGGATAATTGGACGGGCAATCACGATGGCGCTGGCTCTGGCCGCCGGTTCGGCTTGCGCCGCGACCATCCAGGACGAGTTCAATCGTGTAATCGACGAGTCTCGCCGGACGGATGTTTCGGTAACGCCCGCCCAGGCGCTCCTGTATCACGGACTCGGCCTCGTGCAGGAGGAGGAGTTCGCCGAGGCCATTCCCTTCTTGGAGGAGGCGATCTCGCGCGACCCCACGCTGGAGGCAGGCTGGGAGGGCCTCGGCTGGTGCTACGTGCGGACCGGCCAGCAGAAACGCGCCCGCGACCTGTGGTTCCGGATGCGCGACTTGATGCCCGAGAAGGCCAAGCCTCACGCGCTCGTCGCGCAGTGCGAGATCCTCGACAAGGACTGGGTGAAGGCGGACAAGGCCTTCCGCAAGGCCCTCGCCATCAATCCGCGGGACTACGACCTCAAATACTCATTCGCGCAGAACCTGATGCGTCTGGGCGAGATCGAGGAGTCCGAAGCGGTTTTGAAGGGACTCGTCAAGGAAAACCCCGACCGCGTCGATATCCAGCACACCTACGCCCAGATGCTTGCGAACCGCTTTCAGGACGAGGATGCGCTCAAGATATACCGCGACATCGCGGAAATCGTCTCGGGCAACGCCCTCATAA
>CACZDG010000246.1 GCA_902779865.1 uncultured bacterium | reverse complement strand
TGTCGGACGCTGCGGACACATCTGCAACGCGAGCTATGCCGTCAGCTCGAAATGCCGTGGGCGGCACATCGGCGAGAAACTCGTCCTTGACTGCCTTGCGCAGGCGAAGAAGCACGGGTTCGGCGTCCTCCAGTTCAACGCCGTCGTCGAAGGCAACGTCCATGCGCGGCACCTCTACGAGCGGCTTGGCTTCACACAGCTCGGTACCATTCCGCACGGCTTCCGCATGAAGGACGGCTTCTTCGCCAATATCTGCCCGTACTACAAAGAACTCGCCTGACTCCGCTGTGCGGCGGCGCGCGCTGGCTGGCCGTTAAACGGTGCGACGCAGGGCGAAGTGGCTTTTCCGCGATGTGATGAGACCGAGGCTGGACAGCCGGCTGATTTCCGCAGAAAGCGCGCTTCGCTCGACGCAGAGGTAGTCCGCGAGCTGCTGACGGTCGAAAGGAATGTCGAATTCTACTGTACATTTCTGCTGCGCCACGGCGCGCAGATAGGCCATCAGCCGATCCTGGGTGGAACGATGCGACAGGATCTCGATCTTGCGGTTCAGTTCGAGAGTCTTCGCTGCGAGCGTGCGCATGATGTTCCTGACGAGGCGGGCGTGGAACGCGCAGGCGTTTTCGCACGGCGTGACGATGCGTGCGGCCTTAAGCAACAGCACTACGCTGTCCTCGTTTGCCTCCACGTCAACGCTGATCACGTCCGCGCCCGACAACGCCTGCGCAGCGGCGACGACTTCCGGCGCTTTTATCAGCTTGATCAGCGTCCGCTTGCCGTCTGTATCGTATGTCGAGACAGCAAGCGAGCCGGAAAGGACTATGCCGAAGCGATCTGCCTTTTCGCCCGTACGCAAGAGCAGTTCACCTTTCGCAAGACGCGCACGCCGTGCGCCAAGGCACGAAAACAGTGCTGAAAGGTTTTCTGCTCCGATTCCGTCGAATAGTTGGGAACGTTTCGCGAGCTCCGCAAGATATGTGCTTTCCTGTTGCATGGCGAATATTGTATCATAATTTCGTGAAATGTTGGCGTACCAACATATTTCACAAAGCAGATTTGGTACAATACGCGCCGTCAACAAGAAACAGGAGGCAACAGACATGAAAAGAAAAATAGTCGAGATCGACGAGGCGAAGTGCAACGGCTGCGGGCTGTGCGCGAACGCCTGCCACGAGGGCGCAATCGCAATCGTGGATGGCAAGGCGCGGCTCGTCAAGGATGACTACTGCGACGGCATGGGCGACTGCCTGCCGGAGTGTCCTGCCGGCGCGATCAAGATTGTCGAGCGCGAAGCCGCCGCCTACGACGAAAAGGCCGTGCAGGAGCGGAAGATGGCGAAGATGCAGGAGCAGATGAAGGCTGGCGGAATGTCGCTCGTGGGCAAGACGTCTCCGCCCGGTGGATGCCCCGGCAAGGTGATGCGCCAGTTCAACCGCGCGGGAGGGCCACAGGCCTCTGCGTCCGGGGTGGACGCGCAAGAGCGCATCCCTCCCAGCGAACTCGCCCAGTGGCCCTGCCAAATACGGCTTGTCCCTGCGACCGCGCCGTTCTTCAATGGTGCGAAGCTGCTCATCGCCGCCGACTGCACGTCCTACGCATACGCGAACTTCCATCAGGAGTTCATGCGCGGCAAGGTGACGATTGTCGGCTGCCCGAAGCTCGATCCCGTTGACTACTCGGAGAAGCTGGCGGAGATCTTGCGCGAGAACGACATCAAGTCCGTGACCATCGTGCGCATGGAAGTCCCATGTTGTGGCGGGCTTGAGATGGCCGCGAAGAAGGCGTTGCAGGCAAGCGGCAAGTTCATCCCTTGGCAGGTCGTGACAATCTCGCTCGACGGACGGATAATCGATTCGTGAAGGAGACGCCATGAACGAGCGCAAAGGAGGGGTTTTCTCGATAGCGGCGGAGAATGCGCCGGTCGAGGGCTGTACGGTCTCGAAGGCCGTTGCCGAAGTCGCTGGGCGTAGAATCTCCCATTTCGCCCTTTCGGCCGGAACAGACATCAGCCCCGAAACATACGACTACCATAAACTCTGGATAGTCATCGACGGCGAGGGAGAGGTCTTAGCCGCAAAGAACACAAAGCTCGCAAAAGGCGAGTCTTTCGTCACGCCAGTCGGACATCCGGTAGGCGTCAAGACCGAGATGGGCATCGTCTATACGGAAATCGAAACAGGAAAGGAACACAAAATGAAACTGAATCCAGGCGAGGCATTCTCGCTCAAGGACGTTCTTCCCTACGCGGAGGGGCGCATCGTCAACAAGGACATCATCAACGAGCCGAAGTTGAAGTTCGTATTGATGAGTTTCGCCGCCG
>CACZDG010000245.1 GCA_902779865.1 uncultured bacterium | reverse complement strand
AGCGCAGCACGACCCAACGCGCCGTCACACGTGAACTTGTCGCCGGTCACGAGATTCACGACCTTCCACTCTCCGCAGTCGTAACCGATTGCCATTGCTTCTTCCGTCCGCGACAGGATTCCGTCGCCATCAGCATCGCGCCCAAAAACAACCTCCACGCCATTTGACGGAGTTGCGTCAATCCCAATCTTCACGGCAAACATCTTCGCATCACTTCGCGACGCGTCAAACACACAGTTGGTTACGACCTCGCAGTCGGCGTATTCCGGCGGCGGCATCGACGGCAAGAAAAGCGCGGCGGCAAGAAAGGCAGTTGTTAAAGTCATTGCAAATCCTCCTTCAATGTCAATTACCACCCCCGCCTACGTTGATCCACGGCAACGGCTGACCGGATGAAAGAAGTTGGTTGGTGACTGAGGTAAAGTACTCTATTACGTTGCTTTGCAGATTGGTATTACCAAAAATCCAATTGGCATATTCAAGCCGATTAGAACTCATGGCATATCCCCTTATCCTTATGCTGAATACGATGTCGCACGGTACTGCGCAAAATGGCTCGAAGTATTTCATTCTGTTGAACATCTTTACTGCATTAGTAGTAGCAGCGTTTGTCACTGTATAACCGCAAAGTCGCTGCTCATATTCATACATTGAAGTACCGCGTTCCCCAAGAGTGTAGTCTGTTTCATTAGTGGCAATCGACTCGATGAACTGCGTCATTCCATCGTCCACGGCCGCGAATCTCACTACAACTTCCATAGCCTTGTCACGATGAACTCCTCTTGGATTCCTCACGAACGCCTTTAATGAATCAATGGAATTTGTGTAGGAAAGCAATTCGCATTGCTCAATTGCAACATGTATCAAGTCCTGTTCATACAGGCGAAGCCTCGTGCAGTCGTTGGTTCCAAGCCAGGCAAGATACCAGTCGAACGCCTCCATCTTCTCTTCAAACGTCCATCCCTCAGACGTGCCGGTCCCAAGGAAATTCTCCCAGCTGCTGGATGGATTTGGCGCATTTACGACGGTTCCATCAAAGGTTGCCCGCAGTACCATCTTGGCATAGTTTATCGCCCATCCGAGACGAGTGGTCACAAACCTATACATAGCCTCTGGCGTGTGGTTGAGAACAGCAGATGCGGGCAGCGACAGCAATGCCACCGCCGTAATAAGTTTACTACTTTTCATGAGTATAGACCTTTCTTGCATCAGTTTGCAAATATCGTGCACCTACTTTGGGATACCAGATGGAATACGAGTTTGTCGCAGTCTCGGTAAGACTTATGATTCTCCCATCCGGTATGTCCGTTTTGCCGCTAGCGCCCACCCCTAACATGACGAGACTCTCTATGACATTGGATCGAACGTCATCTTTACTATAGAAACCACGCCCACTTTCAAACCCCCAATCGCAAATTCCATCTGGGAACATGGATTTGGAAACAGAAAGGTCACCATCCTCAATGTACACGCAATCATCGTTTGCCAATCTTATTTCCGAAAGACAGTGTTCAAGCCCAAGAGCATGGCCCAGTTCGTGCGCCAGTGTAAACTCGTTTGACATCCTCCCTATAAAAACACCTTGTCTCGGATGCTTGGTCGGTATGGTAAATGCCGCGACCTCCCTGCCTAAGACTTTTATACTTCCAGAAAGCACAACCTTTATACAGTCGTTCGAGGTATGGACGTTTAGCAAACGCAATATCTGATCCGCCAATCTGTATCCTGTGGAACCATCGGAAAGCGCTACGGTCTGGGCAGGCGACAAGATCCAATCTTCCGCCGTGCCGACTCCTTCGGTGCGCACTTCATCAACCACAAATCTGACTCCAACTTGACTGTATATTTCATTTGCCGAACGGAACCACGACTCAATCTCACCACGATCCCATCTAGGAGCTTTTAGAGATGCCAGAGGTTTAACGGCAAATACCCTCACATGCAAAACACTCTCTTCAACCACCGGCAGTACGAAGCGCGGTTGTATCTCGTCGTCGTTGAAACGGGCTTCGACAACCACATCAGCGTCCGTACCGGTTGGCTCGACAGTAGCACACCAGCCGTCGACGGCGACGATACGAGCGGGGCCGGACACCACTCGCCAATTCACCTCCGATGGCGAGAACGGGCCGTTCGCACTCACCTTCAAAACGGCGTTTGTTCCCATCACGAGGCGTGACGGATTGACGTAGCGACCATCTTTCTTTTCCGTAGTTACAAGCTTCCGCAGAGGCTCGATGCAGCGGAATGTCACGGAGTCGGTCAGCGGTGCTCCGCCGTCGGCGGGCGTGAAAGTGGCGGTGATCGTGCCCATGCCGATGTTCGGGCACGAAACATAAACCGTATGGCTG
>CACZDG010000244.1 GCA_902779865.1 uncultured bacterium | reverse complement strand
GCGGTGACGAACGACTTTGAGCACACGGCAAGTTACACGGTCTATGTCTCGTGCCCGAACCTCGGCACGGGCACGATCACCGCCACGTTCACGCCCGCAGATGGCGGAGCACCGCTGGCCGACTCCATGACTTTCCGCTGCATAGAGCCGCTGCGGAAGCTCGTAACTACGGAAAAGATGAATGGTCGCTACGTCAATCCGTCCCGCCTCGTCATGTGGACAAATGCAGTTCTAAAGGTTGGTGCAAACGGCCCGTTCTCGCCATCGGAGGTGAATTGGCGAGTGGTATCTGGTCCTGCTCGTATTACCGCCGTCGATGGTTGGTGCGTGACGGTCGAGCCGACCGGTACGGACACTAATGTAGTTGTTGAGGCTCGTTTCAATGATGATGAGATACAGCCCAGATTCGTAATGCCAGTGGTCATGCCCCGTACGATTCCAGTTAAGGCGTTTATAGTCCAACCTCCAGAAAATGGATATTTAGATGTTACGCCGGACGTAAATAACGCCAATGCAGCGTGGACTGACCAAGAAATATATAAACAGATTGACACCGCCAACAAAATATTCACGCAAGTGGGTATTGAATTTGAGCTTGAAGGACCGCCGACGACAGTTGGAACGACGAACGATTGGAATCTAACACTTGGAACGAGCGAAGTAGATGAAGGCGGGCGGAAAAAGTGGCGTTATTCCTCAGCATGTACTAACCTGTTGAGTGGTTATACCGCTTCAGACTGCATTGAGATATATTTTACCGGATCAATACTTTATCGACGAGACAGCGTCGCCGCAAACACACCGTACGGAATAGTTGTCGGCAAACGTAGCGTGAGATCGACTACGCTGGCGCATGAACTTGGGCATGCACTTGGCCTTAACGACTGTTATGTCAGAATGAACAAAAGTGCAGGAATACTTGTTTCGGTAGGAGGAGTGGAAGAGCCAGTTGACGGGCTTTTTTTCGTTAACGGTACTGGTGACTGGGGGCGAGAATGCGGTCGTGGTTTTTATGGGATTGACGACAGTAAACTTGAAGTGGCAAACAGATTGCTTATGAATGGTTATTCGTCGGAAGCTAAGGCGGACATCCCCACAGGCAGAGTTTTAAGCCTGACCAGAGATTCTGATAAGGGGACACCGGAGTTGTTTCGGTCAAAGGTCGGAGAATCGCATATTAGAAAACGGAATAAGGAGGTATATTCAAGATGAAAAAGTTTCGCTTTATCACATGCAGCCTTACGATGATGGCGGCATGCTCCGCAGTTGCCCATACGACGGCAGAATCCAACATGGTTGTGAGATCGGCCCTGATTGGTGCTTTGACATTTTATCCGCATGCCATCGAAGATGGTTTCACGTTTCCGGAAGGCGTTGAAGAGCCTAATACGTGGTACGGTTTTCTCGGCGGCGACACCAACGGCTGGACTTTTGCGGAGAAAAAGGCCGCTTTCGACTGGTATTTGACCACGCTTGGGACGAACGATTGCAAAAGTCTGGATGAAATGCAACAGGAAGAGATTGGAATGGCCATCGCGAAATGCGATGAGTTTAAGCATACTAACTGCGTTTCGGCGATGAAGGCGTTGGCGTTAAATCCGTGCGGCATTGAGCGTGATAAAGCCATCAACCTTGCGATACAATTCAGTCCAGTTGATGCTGCTACTACTGAATTCGTCGAGACGATAATAACAAACGTCAACGGATATTCTTCAGGTGAGCGCGTTGAATGTTATTGGGAATACGCAAAGAAGCTGCGGCAGAATCCATGTACGAATGGCGTATGCGCAAGTGCTCTTTCTATGTTCTACAGGAACAGGAAGGTGAGTGGCACCGGTGCGGCGACATTGGATCGTTTGTTTTCCGATAAGATTGTGGGGTACGCCAATAGTTCCAACAGACTTGACACAGCATTGTCCATGCTAATGGTCACAAACATGCGTCCGCAGTTTGTTGAGTATTTTGTGGGTGTCACCAACCAACTTCTTTCATCCGGGCAGCCGTTGCCGTGGATCAACGTCGGCGGGGGTGGCAATTGAAGTTGAAGGAGGATTTGCCATGACTTTAACAACTGCCTTTCTTGCTATTACGCTTTTCGTGCCGTCGATGCCGCCGCCTGAGTACGACGACTGCGCGGTCGTGACCAACTGCGTGTTTGACGCTTCGCGAGATGATGCGAAGATGTTTGCCGTGCGGATCGAACTTGACGCAACTCTGTCAAACGGCGTGGAGGTCGTATTTGGGCGCGATGCTGACGGCGACGGAATCCTGTCGCGGACGGAAGAAGCAATGGCACGGAATTCTGTCGCGGACGGAAGAGGCAATTTCAGTCGGTTACGACTGTGGAGAGTGGAAGGTCGTGAATCTCGTGACTGGCGACAAGTTCACGTGTGACGGCGCATCAGGACGTACTGAGCTTGACTGGAAACTGCGGCTCAACAGTAATCGAACGCCGCGCTCACTCGCCGTGACGGTGAACGGTCAGCCAACATTTACACAACTGGCCACGCCGCCGCCGTCCGTTTTTGATCCGACATGGAACGCCGCGAAGATAATCCGCCGAGGACAATCCGATCCGAATCTGCGCGTGGAGTGTTCCGTGGACAACATCCCACTCTTCATCCGCATCAGGTAAATATGATACACTAATGCCACGTGGCAATGAATCTGGTTATGATACAGGCATTTGCTTGCGGGGCTTATGGATGGTTCCAGCAGGCATTGATCCGCCTCTGCGTCTGCGCGGCGGTGGCGTTGTTTGCCGTGCTGGTTCTAAGGACGCAACCCGTCCGCGACGCGATTGCACGGATTGCCGCGCTGTGGCGTGGCGCGACGCATTTCACGCGCCTCGCTGTTCTTACGCTTCTTTCCGTCTGCGTCATCGATGCCGGCGAGAAGATGAGGAGCGGCGGCGCGCTCGGTGATCGCGCCCTACCGGAATACGGCCCGCTCGGCGAGCGGGCCCTACCAAGCGTGACCGCCGAGGAAATCGCGCAAGGGTGGC
>CACZDG010000243.1 GCA_902779865.1 uncultured bacterium | reverse complement strand
GAAGTCCGCGCCGCCGGCCTTGACCGCCGCCCCGCCGAACACCTTGCCCGGAATCTTCACGTTCGGGCCGAGTTCAAGCACATAGTCCTTGATCTCCGCAAGCGGGCCAAGATCAATGGCCGTCGCGTTGGTGATATCCGCCGTTGCCTTTATTTCTTTCATTGCTTTCTTCCTTTCTTGTTTTGTTTTTGCCGCAATGTACGCAAAGATCGCAAAGAGTCAATCAGATTTTGCGCTCTCTGCGTCCTTTGCGGCTTCTAAATTGGACAACACCTTGTTCAACAGTTTTTCAAGCATTTCGCCCTCGTCCTTTGAGAGGGGCGAATAGACGCGCGAAGCGAGCTTCTTCGATATCACGGCGAAACTGCCGCGCAACGCCTCGCCTTCGGCGGTCAGCACGACGACTACGCTTCGCGCATCGTCCTCTGACTGCATTCGGCGGACAAGCCCCGCCTCCTCGAGCTTGTCGACGAGAACGGTTGTCGTCGGCCTCGTACGGTGCGAGAACGCGGCTAGTTCATGCATGGTCGCCTCGCCCTTCATGAACAGAAGCGCCAGCACGTCACCGTGCGACGGCACAATGCCAGAAAGACCAGCGGCGACAAGTTCGCCGCGCAGCCATTTCTGGGTCAAATCGTGAATCCGGCCCATCAACATGACAGCATCGTGTTTCATGGCCGGACATTATAGTTAGATGTCTAACTTTTGTCAAGGGGCGACACGTAAATTTTTCCCTCTACACAACAAGTTCATAAACCCACATCTACTCTGTTTTGGATTCCTGTTCCAACTCTCGCTTCTCAAACATCAAAGCGAAAGATACCACGAGAAGGACGCAAGAACACCATATCGCCCGGATTCCGAGCTTTGGCACGGCAAGCGAACCAAGAGTAGCACCGAGTGCGAACAGCGCGATGATGCCAAGGTAACGTTCCGCTCGGAGCCACGCCCGCCTACCGCCGCCGGACAGGGCACGGCCGCCCCATTCTGCGAACGAACGGAGGTTCCCGATGCACATCGTGCTGGAGTAGCCATTGCCATGTATCTTGCGAAACGCCTGCACCTGCATCGCGCATGTAAACGAAACGATGGCGTTGGCCGCGAAGTCGAAACCGGACGGGATGAAACCAACTACGAACAGAAGCACAACTTCGACGATAAGAACTTCCTGCCGCCAATGCAAAGTAACCGAACGACGACGCAGGAAAAATGCCGCGAGCACCCCCAACATGAACGCCGTCACGGGCAGAAGATAGTGTATCGCCCCTGCAATGTCAAGTGCAAACACCTTTGTGCCGAAAAGGACGATGTTTCCCGTCTGCGCATTTGCGAACACATGTCCGCGAGCAAGAAACGAGTAGGCGTCTTGAAACCCGCCGGACAGGGCGAGAAACGCCGCTACGCGCCATGCGTCCGAGGCGTGCGTCCTCTTCATCCCCATCAACCCCTTGTGAGTATTGTGAATCATGCCAACGCCCTATTTTCGATTGGCTGGTAGTCGATTTTCGATTCCTCGTCGGTCGTTTCGAGCTTCATGATGACGGGGCGGAGTCCGTCGTTGCAGCTCACGATGGCGACGCCGGGTTTCTTGATCCAGTCGCCGTAGTAGAAGAGCGACTTGTCCGCGCCGTGCGCCAGCGCAAACACATACTGGTAGATTGCCTTCCACGCCTCGTCGCAGAATCCCTGCGGCTTCGCGTAGTCGGCATAGAACACGTCTCCTGCCCTCATCATCGGACACGCTGTCAGCCCGTCGATGCCGCATTCCGCTGCAAGCTCCTTGTCGAGCGTCGTTTTCAAAATCGTGATTTTTACCTTCTTCATTTTTCCAGCCTCCATCCGAAGTCGTTGTGGTAGATCATGTTGCGGGTCATGCCGCCGTCGATGCAGATGTTCTCGCCGGTGATGAACCCCGCTTTGTCCGAAGCGAGGTAGAGGACCATGTTCGCGATGTCCATCGGGTTGCCGACGCGCCCCGCGAAATGCTGCGCGGCGTCCGGGCCGTCGTAGGTTTTGAACGACGTGTCGATCCATCCGGGCGAAATCGAGTTGACGCGGACGCGTCCGGCGAGGCTGGCGGCAAGCGCGTGCGTGAGCGTGGCGATGCCACCCTTGGCCGCCGTGTAGCTCTCGCTCTGCGGCTGGCTCATCCTGTCGCGAGAGGACGAGATGTTAATGATGGATGCGGTTGTTGACGAGGACATCGACCTTTCCGCTCTTTGCGATGACATCGCCAGCGAAGCGCTCAAGCGTCGCCTTGTCCGCAAGGTCGCCGACGAACCACGGCCCTTGCTGAATGTCAATGACATGGACCTTCGCGCCTTCGCGCGCGAAGCACTCGGCGATGCACTTGCCAATGCCCTGCGCCCCGCCAGTGACGACGACAACCTTATCTTTGAAGACCATTACTGGTAGTTCCTTATGCGCACGTCAATTCCGCTTCCAGTGAGGAGGTCTGCCACCTGTTTGATCGGCGTCTGGGAATAGTGATAGGGGAACAACACCTTTGGCTTGATCGTTCGCGCCGCCTTCGCGACTTGTTCCGGCGTCATCGTGTATGGCTGGTTGCAGGGCAGGAACGCGACGTCGATGTCCTTCAGCGCGGCCATCTCCGGGATGTCCTCCGTGTCGCCGGCGATGTAGATGCGAAGTCCGTCGATTGTCAGCACATAGCCGTTATCGCGTCCCTTGGGATGGAACTGCGTATGCCCCGGCGTGGTGTTGTAGGCCGGGACGGCGTCCAACTTGATTCCCTTCGCAAGCACGCGACTTTCGCCGTTCGTGAGCGCCGTGCCGGAGCCCAGCATCTTCTGAACCGCCGGGTTGGCGATTATCTCAGTGCCGTCCTTCTTCAGCGTAGCGATGGTGTCGCGGTCGAAGTGGTCGAAATGCTCGTGGGTGACGAGGATGACGTCGGCCTTGGGGAACTTCGAATAGTCCGTATCGGGCGCGTATTTTGCCACGGGATCGACCTGGATTTCAAGCCCGTCGTATTGGATGCGCAGACTGGCGTGCTTAATCGCCGTGATCACGACGGCCTTGCCTTCCTTGGTCTTGAACGTGTCCGTCTGGAAGTCCATCGCGCATCCTGTTGTCGCGAAAGCGGCAGTCGCGGCGAGAGTTCCGATGATAGCTGGTGTTTTCATACTCAAATCCTCCTACCGAGATCGAAGGCCGCCTTCATGAACTTCGTCTTCTTCACGGCACCGGGCTCGTAGACGCCTCCGGCCTTGAGGAAGCCCTTGATCTTCGCGCCCTCAAAGCAGTCGACAAAACCCTGGAGCGGCGCCTTGACGAGATCCCAGTCCATGTTCTCCGCCATCGTCGCGACGAGGTAGTACGGCTTACCGTTCGGCTCCGGCCACTTCGCGACGCAGCGGTCGAAGAGCGCCTTGAGCTGACCGGCGATCGAGAAGTAGTAGACGGGCGTGCCGAACACGACGGCGTCAGCCCGGCATATCTTCTCGACGATCGCGTTCGCGTCGTCCTGGATCACGCACTTACCGAGTTTCTGGCAGGCGTAGCAGCCGGTGCAGAACCCGATCTTCTTGTCCTTGAGCCGGATGACCTCGGCCTTGTTGCCCGCAGCCTTCACGCCCTTCGCGACTTCCTGGCAGAGCGCGTGGGAGTTGGAGTTCGGACGGAACGACGCCGATATGATCAGCACGTTCTTTGTCTTCTTCGCTGTTTTCTTTGTAGACATAATTATACCTCCGTTGAGCTTTGGAATCGATTGA
>CACZDG010000242.1 GCA_902779865.1 uncultured bacterium | reverse complement strand
GCAGCATTCGAAGATGATTTCCTCCTTGCGCTTGAAATAGACGTAGAAGGTGCCTTTCGCCACGCCGCAGGCGTGCGTGATGTCTTCGACGGACACGTTGGCAAACCCGTTCTTCTCGATGAGAGAACAGGCCGTCGTGTATATCCTCTGGCGCGTTTCCTGCGCTATCTCCTGCCGCTTTGTCACTTGAAAGCCTCCTGTGAGGTGAAAGATGGCGCGTATTGTATCACATCACCGACCGAAAGTCAATGACTCCGAGTCAGCTTTTGGTCCGACTGCCAATCGTCACTTGCTTACAATTCCTTTATGGTGCGGGCTGGCACGCCGGCGACGACGGTGCGTGGCGGCACGTCCTTCGTCACGACCGCGCCCGCGCCGACAATCGCTCCTTCACCGATTGTCACGCCGGGGCAGATCGTCACTCGTGCGCCAAGCCACACCTTGTTCCCGATTTTGACTGGCTTTGGGATCATGCCGCCGCGCTTTTCGGGGTTTGGGTCATGGTTGAGCGTCGCAATTATGGTCTGCGGGCCAATCAGCACATCATCGCCGATTTCGATGCCTCCCTGATCCTGAAACTGGCATCCGGCGTTGATGAACACGCGTTTGCCGATCTTCGTGTTCTTGCCGCTGTCATAGCGTCACCTGACCGTCATCAGCTCGGCCCACCTCGTCTGGTTTCGGCGCTACACTACAAGCGTGAACTTCGCTCCTTCGCCGCGCTTTGACGAGACTTTCACTTCGCCGCCATGCAGTTGGGCAATGTGCTTTACGATGGCGAGGCCAAGCCCCGTGCCTCCAAGAGAGTGGCTGCGATTCTTCTCAATGCGGTAGAAGCGCTCAAAAAGACGGGGCTGGCATTCTTCGGGGATTCCGATTCCGTGGTCGGTTACGCTGATAGTCGCTTTGCCTGATGGTGTCCTTTCAACGCTGACTGCAACATCTTTCGAGTCGCTGTATCGCAATGCGTTCTGTATGAGGTTGGTGACGGCGGACTCTATCAGCCGTGCGTCGCACGGACGGACAAGGGAACCAGCGTCTTGCGGCTTGCGGACAAACGAGAGCGTGATGTCCGCGTTTCGAGCCGCCGGGCGGGCGAGATTGACCGCCGTCTGCACAATGTCAGCCACATCGCAGGGAGTGAAAGGCACATCATGCTCCGCTTCGGCCTTTTCAAGCCGAGCCAGAGCGAGAATGTCATCCACAAGCGCGACAAGCCGCGAGGAATGGCTCTTCAGGATGTTCTGAAGTTCGGCACGGTCTTTGCCGTTAAGCCGCGCCGTATCGTCCGCAAGCATCTCGGTCGCGCCGAGAATGCCGGTCACCGGGGTTCTGATTTCGTGTGTGACGTTGGATATGAAGTTGCTGCGGAAGCGTTCAAGCTTGCGCATCTCCTCCACCATCTTTTCCTGAAGGTCGCGTTCAGAGGCAAGATGCGAAAGCCGCCGCTCATAGCGACGCGTGAAGAAGAACAGCGAGGCGACTATCAACGCCCCCGTTCCGATAGCGGCAAGAAGCCCTCGTACCGCATCCGCCTTTGCGTCGGTCACGGCCTGATATGGAACTGCGATGCGCAAGACATAGTCGCCGATGCGCTTTGCGAAATAGAACATTGAGATATGCAATGTCTCGGACTCCCGAACAATGCTTCGCGGCTGTCCGTCGGCACGTACCGCCTCAAACTCCGTACGATCCGCATGGTTCGGCAGATCCTGTCCGACAGAATCGTAAACGACCTTGCCATCCATGTCGATTAGCGAGACGCGTACGTCTTCGGCTATCTTCTCGACGCTTCGCTTGAATCGCGCCGTCTGATTCCAAAGGAGGACACAGCAAATGGCGACGCCCAGTAGTGCGAGCGTCGGCGGAAGAAAGAATGGCGAAATATGCGTCATGGCGTGATCCGATATCCGATTCCCCTGATTGTTTCGATATGGGCGGCCCATTCCCCGAGCTTGCGGCGGAGCCCGACCATCAGCGTGTCGATGGTGCGTTCTGTGACGTCTTTCTCCTCGCGCTGGATGCGCTCGATGAGCAGTTGCCTTGTATAGACGCGGCCAGGGCATACAACCAGAACATTAAGCAAATCGAATTCGCTGCGCGTCAACGACAAGCCGATGCCATCCACAGACACCTTTCTTGATGTTTCGTCGATGACGAGTGAGCCGAGCGTGTGAACCGGTCCCTGCGGCGGTGAAGTGCGGCGGAGCGCGGCCTTGATGCGGGCGACGAGAATCGCCTTTGAAAACGGCTTTGTGATGTAGTCGTCCGCGCCGAGCTCAAGCCCGCGCACAACGTCTTCCTCTGTGGAACGCGCCGTCAGCATGACGATGGGCGTCCCGGATACGGAAGGAGTCCTGCGGATTGTGCCGCACACGTCGAGGCCATCCATGCCCGGCAGCATCAGGTCGAGGATGACGAGAGCAGGCTTTTCCCACAGGACGAGCGCAAGCCCGTCCGCGCCGTTGTCCGCCTCGCAAACCGAG
>CACZDG010000241.1 GCA_902779865.1 uncultured bacterium | reverse complement strand
GCCGTTTCTGGACATGATCGTCCTCCCCGTGGGCATATCCTTCTACACCTTCCAGGCGCTGAGCTACGTGATCGACGTGGCGCGCGGCGAGGTCAAGCCCGCGAGGCGCTGGATCGACTTCGCGAACTACCTTGCCTTCTTCCCGCAGCTCGTGGCCGGGCCGATCGTCCGTGCGAGCCACCTCGTCCCGGCGATGGAGAACCTGCCGGGGACGAAGACGAGGCTGGATACCGCACGGGCGGGCGTGCTCATCCTTGTGGGGCTCTTCAAGAAGATGGTCATCGCGGACTACCTAGCCGCGAACCTTGCGGACCCGCTCTTCGCCATGCCCGAGGAATTCGGCACAATCGACGCACTCATGGGCGTGTACGCCTACACCTTGCAGATCTACTGCGACTTCTCGGCCTACTCCGACATCGCGATCGGCTGCGCTCTGCTGCTGGGCTTCGAGTTCCCGATCAATTTCGACGCGCCCTATTTCTCCGACAGCTTCAAGACGTTCTGGCGCCGCTGGCACATCTCGCTTTCGTCGTGGCTCCGCGACTACCTCTACATCCCCCTGGGCGGTTCGCGCAGGGGGAAGGCGAGAACCTACGCGAACCTCATGCTAACCATGTTCCTGGGCGGGCTTTGGCACGGGGCGGGCTGGGCGTTCGCGCTGTGGGGAATCCTGCATGGCGCGCTGCTGGCGGTTGAGCGCATGCTCGGTCGCCTCGTCTCCTTCCGCCCGCCGAAGTGGCTTGCGCGGATATTCGTGTTCCACGTGGTCGCATTCCTGTGGATTCTCTTCAGGGCGGGCTCCGCAGACGGCATGGAGACCTTCAAGGGAATCCTCAATGCGTTCAAGACCGTAGGCGCGAAGTCCACGCTGCCGGTGACGGCTGGCGCGGTGGTGCTGGCGGTGGGCTTCGCCCTGCAGCTCTGCGACGGAGCGCGGCTCGCCTGGCTCACCGACCGCGTGCGCAGGTGGCCCGTGTGGGTGCAGGGCGGCCTGGCGGCGGTCGTGTTTACCATCATCCTGGGACTCGCCCCCGAAGGCGTGGCTCCGTTCATCTATTTCCAGTTCTGAAGGAGGCGTGGACATGAAGGACACTGAAGTAAGTAACGTGACTTGGCGGGCGGCGGCGACCGGCCTGGTTGTGTTCTACGCGCTTGTGGTGCTCATGAACGCGCCGGCGATGGAGAAGAACGCCGAGAACATGGATTACGGCGTTGCCCGCGACGCGACGAAGGCGCTTGTGCGTCCGGTTGCACGTCTCTCGGCGATGCTCCGACTTGATTTTCTCCGCCGGGGAGCCGCGCGCGTTCGCGTGCGGTGGCTCGACCAGGAGAATAACCCGAAATAGAAAAACATCAATGAAAGAAAAGGAAGGTAAAATGACAAGGAAACTCATGGCTGCGGCCGTCCTGATGGCGGCGATTACGGCAACTGGCGCGGAGACGGACACTCCGAAAATAGGGGAGCCGGTCAAACTCGATACGCCCGTCATCTTCATTGGCGACTCGATGATGAAGATGCTCGGCAAGGGCATGGAGAAGGCTTTCAAGGCGAAGGAGGTGACCCCGGCCGAGTCGTTCTCGTCGCTTGGTTCCGGACTTGCCCGGCCGTCGGTCTTCAACTGGCCGGCGAAGGCCAAGGAACTCTGCGAGCGGGTGAAGCCGAAGACGGCGTTCATTTCGCTGGGCACGAACGACAGGCAGAGCCTCGAGAGCCGTACGGGCAGCATGGCCGTGGTGGGGACGGATGAGTGGCGCGTCGAGTACAAGGGCCGCATTGAGGAACTTCTCGAGGCCCTCTACACGAGCGGCGTAACCCACGTCGTGTGGATGCTTACGCCGCCGATGAAGTCCGACGTCAACGAGCAGCACGCGCAACTCGTCGCCGGCATCGTCGCCGAGATTGCGGGCAACGAGAAGTACCGTGAACGGTTCCACAGGTACGACATGGGCAAGGTGCTCACGATCCGGCCGGGACGCTACACCCAGACTGTCATCTCCAAGACGGGTGCGGCGCTCGCGGTGCGCGACACGGACGGCATCCACCTGTCCTTCCCTGGCGCGAAAATCGTCGCGGAGGACGTGCTCAAGACCTACTGGCCCGACAAGAAGTAAGTAACCCGAGTAACCTGCAGGAGGCACGATGAGGATAATTGGACGGGCAATCGCGATGGCACTGGTCCTGGCCGCCGGTTCGGCTTGCGCCGCCACCATCCAGGACGAGTTCAAACGCGTGATCGACGAGTCCCGCAAGACGGACGTCTCGGTAACGCCCGCCCAGGCGCTCCTGTATCACGGACTTGGTCTCCTGCAGGAGGAGGAGTTCGCAGAGGCCATTCCCTTTCTGGAGGAGGCGATCTCGCGCGACCCCGCGCTGGAGGCCGGCTGGGAGGGCCTCGGCTGGTGCTACGTGCGGACCGGCCAGCAGAAACGCGCACGCGACCTGTGGTTCCGGATGCGCGACCTGATGCCCGAGAAGGCCAAGCCCCACGCGCTCGTCGCGCAGTACGAGATCCTCGA
>CACZDG010000240.1 GCA_902779865.1 uncultured bacterium | reverse complement strand
GAACCGGTAGGGGCCGACCACCGGGCGGCCCGTAGGTGGGGCGGGGGAAACAACAAGCGTACAACAACAAGTTGTGCGGCTCGGCGGGACGCCTCGCCCTACCATCGCTTCGCCCCACCATTCCAGTTTTAATCGTTGCGCAGGTATGTGTAATATGATACACTTGCACCGTGTTGCTTTACTAGGAAGGAATGAAATGAAGAAAATAATAGCATCAGTCGCAATTGCGCTCGCGGCAATCGTAAACGCCGCAGGGCTCCCAGAGGGCGAGTTCCGCGATCCGTCCGTGGCGAACCGGCCGGAGACGTGGTTCCACTTCATCGGCGGCAACGTCGCGAAGCCCGGCATCACCGCCGACCTCGAGGCGATCAAGGGCGCCGGCATCAGCGGCATCCACCTCTTCCACGGACAGTTCGGCGGCAAGTGGCCCGGCGTCGAGCCGCAGATCACGTGCCTCAGCGCGCCGTGGGACGGCCTCGTAGGATTCGTCGCGGACGAGTGCAAACGTCTCGGCCTCACGTTCACGATGCAGAACTGTCCCGGCTGGGCGATGAGCGGCGGCCCGTGGATCAAGCCGGAGAACGCCATGCGCCACCTTGTCTGGGGGCGCACTGACGTCGAGGGCGGAAAGCGCGTCGAGGTGAAGCTCCCGACGCTCGCGCCGTCCGCCCCCGATCCAAGAGACTACCGCGACGTCGTTGTGCTTGCGTTCCCCGCCACGGCGGGGCAGTGGGACGGCGCGCTCAAGCCCTCGAAGGTGACGAGCAACATCAAGGCTGATTGGGACGAATGGCAGGAGAAGAAAACGACCGTCCTGATCGACGGCGGCGTGACGGCCACGATCACGTTCGACTTCGCGGAACCCGTCACGATCCGCACGGTGGAGCTGCCGGCGGTCAACAGCCTAGGACACGGCTTCTGCTACAATCCCGATACGACCGTCGTCTGCGAGGCGAACGGCAAGACGCTCTTCACGCGCGAGATTCCGCAGGCGAACTGGCAGGACGACAGGCCCGTCACCTACGCCTGCGACGAGACGACGACGAAGCAGGTGAAGCTCACGTTCAAGCCGCGGAGCCACGCGATCAAGCTCGGCAAAATCCACCTCTTCAGCTCCGCACGCAACGACGACTGGGAGGCGCAGGCCGGATGGACGCTCCGCCGCCTGATGCGCAATCCGTCCGCGAAGCAGAGCGAGGCGGCGTGGGTGAAGTCCGCCGAGGTGCGCGACGTCTCGAAGTTCATGAAGCCGGACGGCACGTTCGCGTGGGACGCCCCCGCCGGACGGTGGGCGGTCGTGCGCGTCGGGCACGTCAACTCGATGCGCCGCAACGGCCCCGCGCCGAAGGAGGGCACGGGATTCGAGTGCGACAAGCTCTCGACGAAGGGCGCGGACGTCCAGTTCGACAACTACATCGGCCGCCTTTCCGGTGAGAACGGCCCCGTCAAGGGCAAGATGGCGCGGATGCTCATGGACAGCTGGGAATGCAAGCGCCAGACCTGGACGCCCGGCCTCGACAAGACGTTCCGCGAGCGCCTTGGCTACGACCTCCTCAAGTGGATGCCCGCAATCTTCGGGTACGTGGTTGACAGCCCCGAGGCGTCCGCACGCTTCCTCAACGACTGGCGCGGATTCATCGGCGACCTCATTGCCGACAACTTCTACGCGCAGATGGCGAAGCGCTGCCACGATCGCGGCATCGACATCACCTTTGAGACGGCGTTCGGCGACGTCCTCCCCGGCGACGTGATGCGGTTCTACAAGTACGCGGACGTCCCGATGTGCGAGTTCTGGCAGCCGCGCCAGCACGGCTACGTTGGCGACCACAACTTCAAGCCCGTCTATCCCTGCGTCTCCGCCGCGCACCTGTACGGCAAGAAGAGCGTCGCGGCCGAGGCGCTCACCTCGTTCGCGCTCACGTGGGACGAGAAGCTGCGCGACCTCAAGTACGTAGCGAACCTCCACATCGCGCGCGGCGTCTCGCACATGGTGTTCCACACCTACACGCACAACCCGCGCACGGACTGGCTGCCGCCGGGCACCTCCTTCGGTGCGCACATCGGAACGCCGTTCCTGCGCGGGCAGACGTGGTGGAAGTTCATGCCCGACTTCACCGCCTACCTCGCGCGCTGCCAGGCGATGCTCGAGGCCGGCAAACCCGCGAACGACGTCCTCTGGTACCTCGGCGACGACTGGGACCACAAGCCGGACGAGAACGCCCCGTTCCCCGCCGGATACAAGTTCGACTACTGCAACCCCGACGCGCTCCTCACGCGCATCTCCGTGAACGACAAGGGCGAGTGGACGACGCCCGACGGTCCCCGAAAGCATCTCGACGCTGCGCGGCGGCGCGGCGATGCAGGCGCGCTTCGACAAGGCGCTCGCGGCGATGAAGGCGTCCAAGAACATCTACGTCGGGCGCTCGCTTGACTCCGTGCTCGCCGCCGAAAAGATCGAGAAGGACGTGATCGCGGAGGGCGCGGTCTGGAACCACCGCCGTTCGGACGACGCGGACTGGTACTTCCTCGCGTCCGCCCGTCAGGGCGTGGGAATCGCCGGCGCCGTCGGCTTCCGCTGCGAAGGCGAGGTCGAAATCTGGCATCCCGAGACGGGCCTTTCCGAGAAGGTGTACACCGCATCCGTGAAGGACGGCCGCACGTGGGTCGCGCTCTCGCTCGCCCCGCACAAGTCGTGCTTCGTGGTGTTCAAGCGCGGCGGGAAGCTCGATCCGCGCACCGTCGTGCGCATTGCGAAGGACGGCAAGACGCTCGCCGCGTCCAGTCCCGACTACGTCGCCCGTCCGCAGGAGGTCTGCACGGTCCTCGAGGCCCGCTACGGCGATCTCTCGACGCCCGGACGCTGGGTCGATGTGAGCGACAGGCTTCAGAAAGCCCTGGACACGCGCAAGGCGACGATTGCCGTGAACAACTCCTGGGCGGAGTGCGACCCGGCCTACCTTTCGCCGAAGTCCTTCGCCGCGAAGATCCGTCTGCCGGACGGCAAGGTCGTCTCCCTCTCCGAGAAGGAGGGCGGGACCGTGGCCCTGCCGCAGGTGGAATCCAAGGTTCTGAAGCGCGAGAACGGCGGCGGTTATCCGATTCCGTTCGAGAGCGGCGACTACACGATTACCCGCGCGGACGGCACGACGGAGAACGTGAGGATGACCTTCGACGTGACGAAGCTCGCCGGTATATGGAGCGTGTCGTTCCCAGCGGGATGGGGCATGCCCGGCGAGATGAAAATCGACGCGCTCAAGCCGTGGAAGGAACTCGGCACGACGCCGGAGGCGAAGGCGTTCTCGGGCACGGCGGAATACACCATCGACTTCACGCTCGACAAGGTTGACGAGGGCTCCATCGTGGTCCTCGACCTCGGACGCGTGGAGTCCCTCGCAAAGGTGGAGGTGAACGGCAAGGACTTCGGCGACGTGTGGAGTCCGCCGTACCGCATCCCGCTGACGGGCGCGGTGAAGGCCGGGAAGAACACGCTGAAGGTGTCCGTGACCGACACGTGGTACAACCGTCTCGTGTTCGACGCCGGACAGCCCGAGGCGAAGCGCCGCACGTGGACGATCGCGGGTCCGAAGAAGGGCAGCGCCCTGCGCGACTCCGGCCTCATCGGCCCGGTGCGCCTCATTAGCTGCCGGTTCACCGAGGTCGAGGACCCCCGCACGATCCGCGCCGTAACGCCAACGGCGTGGGACGGAAAGTCGGGTTGCTGGCAGATGACGCGCCACGCAGAGAAAATGGCGGAGGTCGCAAAGGGCGGCGCTAAGGTCGTGTTCATAGGCGACTCCATCACTAACGGCTGGGAGCAGAAAGGTCGCGGCCCGGCGCAGTTGAAGAAGTACTTCTCCGAGGGCGACTGGAAGATGCTGAACCTCGGGACGAGCGCGGACCGCACGGAGCACGTGCTGTGGCGGCTCGACAACGGCGAACTGGACGGCTACGAGGCGAAGTGCGTGCTCCTCATGATCGGCACGAACAATTCGGGGCACTTCAGGAACTTCTCGGACGAGCCGCCGTCCGACACCATCCTCGGCATCCGCGAGATACTGAAGAAAATCCGCGCCAAGCAGCCGAAGGCCAAGGTGGTGCTGACGGCGATCTTCCCGCGCGGCGCGTCTGAAAACGACCAGTTCCGTCTGCGCAAC
>CACZDG010000239.1 GCA_902779865.1 uncultured bacterium | reverse complement strand
GCGGTTGGGGATCTCCACCGCACATCGCTCGTTCACGATGTCGCCCTTCGGCTTGAGGTAGCCCGCCGAGACGAGCAGGGCGTAGAGCGTCTGCGGCGTGTCGCGGATGTATTGATAGGGGCCAAGTTCGCTCGTCATGGGCACGATCGCGCTCTTGTCCTTCATCAACAGCTCAAGGGTCTTCGCCATGTCGAACGGCAGCGTTTCCACCAGCTCGGCGATGATGTCGTTCGAGCTGGTGTCGAGCCAGTACGGCTTCGCCACGCAGCCCGCGTTGAAATAGTAGAGGACGCTCCACGGGTTGTATACCTCGCGCCCGCCAAACACGTATCCGTCGTACCACGAGCGGATTTCAGGGAGCTTGTCCTCGCGCCCATAGTACCGCGCCATCTCTTCAACCTCATCCTCCGTGAAACCGAAGTACTCGCTAAACGGCTCGTCGAACACGGTGAACACGTTGAGGTTATTGAGTCCAGATAGCATCCCCTCCTTCGCGACGCGCAGCACACCCGTCATCACGCCCATCTTCACATGCGCGTTGTCCTTCAGCGCACCGGGCAGGAACGCGCGCATGAACGCGACCATCTCCTCGTAGTAGCCGTTCGCCGAAGCCGTCGTCACGGGCGTGTCGTACTCGTCGATCAGCACGACGACATCCTCCTTTCGTCACGGGCGTGTCGTACTCGTCGATCAGCACGACGACATCCTCCTTGTAGTGGCGGTGAAGCGCATCCACGAGAACCTTCAGCGAATTTTCAAGCAGGGTGGAATCGGCCCTTCTCTCGCAGATATCGACATAGTCCTCGCGTTCCTTGCCAGGGGGAAGCGACTCCATACACGCGGCGTGCCTTTTGAATTCTTTGCCGATGTCGATTGCGAGCGAACCGTAGGCTTCTTTCCACCTGAGCGACTTGTGGTCTTTGAACGTGAGGTAGATGACGGGATACTTCCCCTGCTCGGCCATCCATTCGTCCGCGTCCTCGCAGTGCGCGATCGCACGAGACTCGAAGAGGTGACGCACATCCGGCTCGTCCGCGCCGCGCTTCTCGAAGAAGCACTTGAGCATCTGCATCGCGGTGGTCTTGCCGAAGCGGCGCGGGCGCGTGAACAGCACCGTGCCAGCGCGCGTCACAAGGAGATCGCGGATGAGGAGTGTCTTATCGACGCAATAGCAATGCTCGGCTACTTCCTCCCAGTCGCTCTTCCCGACCGGGAGCGGAAGCAGCCTACGCCGTGCGCCTGTCGCTGTCGCTTCTTTTTCCATGTGGGAAATTATACCAAAAATCCGTGCCCTTGTGCGGGGAAAATTGAAAGCGGTGTATCGCCGGGCGGGAAATGGGAAAGATTCTAGGGGAGTTGGGAAAAAGGGATGGAGGCAGGGAAACTGAAAACCCCGTTGAGGGGTGTTTCAACGGGGTTTGAATGGGCCTGAATTGGGGCTGAAAAGTCATTGGATATTGACTCGCACGGTGCGGATGACTGGTGACGGGAGCTGGTAGGTGGCGAGTTGGGTGCCCATTAGGACGTAGCCGACATCCATGTTGAAGGCAAGCGGGACCATGCCGGAGGTGGCATTGTTGAGGCGGCGGATGAGGCGGCGACGGTGGGTATCAAGCATGGCGAAGACGGCTTGGAGGTTGGTATCGGTTAGATCAAGCCACCAGCCGCCTGCCTGGTTGGAACGGAGGTTGCCGGATCGGTTGAGGATCGTGCGCAGGTAGTCTTCGGCGGGGGTGGTGGTTGCGGGCGCACCGGTCTCCGCGGTCTCCAGGCACTTCAGCTGCATGACCTGTTCGCAGACGGCTCCGATGAGGACGGCGAGACGTCGCCCAGAGCCGACGGCGAAGTGGCAGGCTGATTGGTAGTCGGCGGCGTCCTCGGCGAAGCGCGTCATTACGGCGTCAAAGTCGCTTGTGCGGTTGAGCTGCTTGAGGGATGTGGCATTGCACACCTCTTTCATTACGCGCTTACGGTAGGCGTCTAGTGGCTCGCCGAGCGCGCTGGCTGCCGCATTGGCCGCCCGGAAGTAGGCCGCAATCTGAGGTTTGGTGATGGTTTTCGGCTTATACATTTGGCACCTTTCTTCTATACACTGCCGCTATTGCTCGCTCTTCTTCCATCGCAATCTCTTCCTGTTCTTCTTCCCATTCAAGCCTGTTGGCGCGTTCCTCCTCATCTTCCTCTTCGTCATAGTCTGGATGCGCAGGGCAAGATTCTGCCCACCTGTCCACACCCCACCATTCGCAGTGATGAACATCACAGCACAAACAGTTAATCATTTGGGTACCTCATTTGAAATAGCAGTCTTAAGTAGATGGAGCAACTCTATGGCCAGGGTATTTTCGCCATAGCGATTTGCTCTTAGGGTCTGCCAGCTCTGCGGCGGACGGACAGCATACTTCTCCAGTTTTAGCCACTGCTCTTCCGGGAACCGCCATGGGTCTTCCGCCAGAATGGCACAGCATTTACCAATGGCTCCGCCAGCGTATTCAAAAAGATCGTCTCTCTTGACGGTGCCGGACTTCCAACCGCATTTTAGAGCTTTCGCCGCGTACCAGACGTGCGAGGCGCGTGAAGACAGAATGGCTGAGACAATAAAAACGCCGGTCACAGCTCTGACTGGTGTGCTCTCGTAAAGAAACACCAGGCTTCCGACGGCTGGTGAGCTTTTCCGAAACTCAACCGTCTTCTTGCCGCTGTATAGCTCTTTCGCCCACTTGGACTTGATGCTCATCAGACAAACACTCATCGTGCCACCTCGCTTTCGTCCAGGCGGGAGGCTAACCAGTCGGCGGTGTGGGTGGCGATGATGGGGCCGGGGAAGGCGTCGAGCGCCGCGTCGAACTCGTCCAGGGCGCGGCCGGAGAGGCCGAACGCGCCCATGTGGTGGATGATCGCGGCGGCCTCGTCCGGGTTGAGCTGGATGCCCAGCTCGACCGTGGCGATCATCACCGATGCCACGCCGTGTCCCGGCCACTTTGGCTGGACGTAGCTGTACGTCTGGCCGTCGGCGTTGAGACGGTAGCACTGGCACTTGACCAAGTCGTGCAACATGCCTACGATGTAGATCGACTCCTCCCGCGACCAGTGAATATGCATCTGGGTGGACAAAACAGACAACCGTGTGGTGACGTTGAGGGAGTGCTGGACGAGCCCGCCTTTTACGGCCAGATGGTGGTCCTTGGAGGCGGGC
>CACZDG010000238.1 GCA_902779865.1 uncultured bacterium | reverse complement strand
GGGCGAGACGGCGAACCTTCGCTTCAACGAGACGAACCTCAAGCTTGCGGCGACGCTGGGCGACATCGCCGTGCTGGAGCCGTCCGGCATCTACAAGGAGCTGGAGCTTGGCGTGGGCGCAACGCTCACCTCGTCCGGCACGATGGCGATGCCGATCTTCGGCACGCTGAAGGGCACGGGCTCGCTCGCGGGGTCGTGGGAGTTCGCCGGCGACCACAACTGCTGGGAAGTGACGGGCGCGGGCGCGAGAACCGCCGAACTTCCGGCGGCCACCTTTGCGAATGCCACGGCGGCCACCTTTGCGGGCTTGAAGAGCGTCAAGGTCATGTTCGATGCGAAGCCCACGCGCAAGGCCTACTACCTCACCGGTGCAATCACGGGCTTGACCGCCGCCGACCTCCCCGCCGCGACCATGACGGTGAAGGATGCCGAAGGCGGCGACTATTCCGCGAACTTCACCCTTACGGTGAAGAACGGCCGCCTCGCGCTCTCCAACAGCAAGCCCGCCGGCGTAACTATCATCGTGCGGTAGGACGAGGTGCGGTAGGGCGAGGCGTTTCGCCGAGCCGTAACAGCAAGCGTACAACAGCAAGTTGTGCGGCTCGCCCCACCATTTTCGGCTTGCGGGCGGCGGGGAATTATGCTAACATTTGCGTCGTTCAGTTGGACGAGGAGTAATGTTTGAAGAAGGTGATTGCAAAAAACGGCAGAAAGCAAGTGCGCGCCGGGAAAACGGCGCGCAGAGAAGGTCTTTTGCCGCCGCCCGTTGGGACGAGCGACTGGGTAAGGTTCTCACGCGATTCCTATTGCGTGGACAAGACGCTCATCCTGAAGGATCTCATCGACTCGAAGTCGCGCGTGGTGCTTTTCACGCGCCCCAGGCGTTTCGGCAAGACGACCATGCTGGAGATGATTCGTGCGTTCTACGAGGACGAGGAGTCGCTGTTCCATGACAAGAATATCTGGTCGGCGGGGGAGAAGTACCGCAAGGAGCAGGGCAAGCACCCCGTGATTTTCCTGTCGTTCAAGGACGTGAAGTGGAATACGTTTGGCGAATCCATCAAGTTCCTGA
This sequence comes from uncultured bacterium, assembly GCA_902779865.1. GTDB lineage: Bacteria > Verrucomicrobiota > Kiritimatiellia > RFP12 > UBA1067 > RUG572. Next base: position 1,490 of record CACZDG010000238.1, on the reverse strand, counting down.
ACGCCTTGATTGCTCCTTGCGTGGGGAAGTTTGCAAAGGCCGTAGAGGCCCTAGAACTTGAGGCTGAACGGGATCGCTTGTTACGCGTCATGCGCGAACAAGGAGACGAAACGGATCTGTCGCTGTCGCTCGGACTTCTCTCCAAGGCGGTCCATGCGTTCACGAAGAAGCTTCCCGTTATATTGATTGACGAGTACGACCAGCCGATCACCTCCGCTTCGACGCATGGTTACTACGACGAGATGTGCAACTTCATGCGCGTGTTCCTTTCGGGCGCGCTGAAGGACAACAGGCATTGCCACATCGGGATCATGACGGGCGTCCTCCGCGTTGCGAAGGAGGGAATCCTCTCCGGACTCAACAACCCCAAGGTCTGGACGGTCTTCGAGTCGGAGTACTCGCAGTATTTCGGTTTCACCGAAGAAGAGGTCGCGGAGATGGCGCGGTACTACGGCGCCGAGGACAAGATGCCGGAGATCAAGGCGTGGTACGACGGCTACGATTTCGGCGGCACGGAAATCTACAATCCGTGGAGCGTGCTGCGGTATTTTGACTGCCATTGCAAGCCCGACGCCTACTGGCTGGACACGAGCTCCAACGACCTCATCACCGAAATCGTGCAGGAGCTGCCATTCAAAATGGAACGTAGGTTGCATGCGCTGATGAAGGGCGAGACGATCACGGTTCCGATGACGAAGGAGCTTGGACCATACAAACTTATTCGTGAAAACGAAAACACGCTCTATGCGCTACTTGTCTCGGCGGGCTATTTGAAGGCCGTGGGGCCGATTGACGAAAACGGGGACTGCCCAGTGACGATACCGAACAAAGAACTCAGCCAGGTGTTTTTCCGGGAGGTCGTCCAGAAGGTCCGCTCGTTCGACAAGAACGGTGGCATTTCCGCAGTCGAGGATGCGCTCCGCGAACGCGATCCGTTCCTCTTCGGGAAATACCTCGCGGCGTATCTCAAGGAGTCGGTGAGCTTCTTCGACACGGCGGCGGAGGGTTTCTACCACGGACTTGTCCTCGGGTTCATCGCGTGCTTCCGCAACCGGTTCGTCGTGAAGTCGAACCGCGAGTCGGGCGAAGGGCGCTACGACATCTCCATGCGTCCGCTCATCGAAGGCATGCCCGGCGTGGTCATCGAGCTCAAGGCGGCGGAGGAGGAGACGGAGGACCTCGACGCGCTCGCCCGCGAGGCGCGTCGGCAGATCGACACTCGCGAATACACCACCGAGATGCTCGCCGACTTCGCCGCACATGGCGAAAAGCGCGACATCCTCAAGTTCGGCATGGCCTTCTACAAGAAAAACCTGGTGGTCTGCAAGAACCTGCCCAAATGATCGACCTCGCCGTGTGGTAAGGCGCATCTGCGTTTTTCACCCATACGCATTGGGATTTGGAAACAACCATGACAACTTTCAATAACAACATTATCCTGCGGGCGCACCTTGAACATTCAGAATCGTGACAGTTTGAGGATCGGCAAA
>CACZDG010000237.1 GCA_902779865.1 uncultured bacterium | reverse complement strand
GTCACCGTTCGTGGCGACGATGCTTTCACGCACGAAGTTGTCCACCGCGAGGTCGTCGGCCGCCGCCCCCATGAGACAACACGCCGAAAGGAAAAGGGAGAGTTTGATTTTCATGGCCGTAGTTTAGCATTTCTTTTCCTATCGCGTCAAATGGAAATCGGCTGCGTGTCGCGTGGATTTCAAAACCGGAATTTTTGTGGAGATCAAAACCGGAAAGTTCGGAGTCTTTTCTGGATTTTCGAATTTGCAGTTATGAAAGGATTGAGATTCTTGCCAAAGGCGGGTTGCAAACAGCCATCCGGCCGTCCAGCCAGCGCTTTGATACGCGCTGGCCGTCCGGATGGCCGTTCACAACCCATACGGCACTAGACTGAGTCGCGCGTTGTGAACAGGCGGCATGCCGGCCGCCTGTTCACAACGCGCCCGGACGTCACGACTTGCGGACCCTCGGATTGTTGCTGAAGAGGATGACCGGACGCACCCCGTGGTCTGGCTTGTTGAGCACGACCGACACCGTCCCGTCGATGTGCCGGCAAAGCCACACCCGCGTGCCGTTGGCGCACTCCGTCGGGCAGAACCGCCCGTCGACCGGCACGCGTCCGCGAAGCCCCACGGTCGTGCGAGACCACTCCGACCAGACGAGCTCCCACCACCCGTCCTGCGGAATCGGCCTGAGTTTGCTGCGACCCTCACGGACCGCCTTGTCCCAGGCCTCGTCCGGAGCCATGCCGATCTCGCGGTGCACCTCGAAGCCGTTGCGGTAGTCGACAAGGCTGGCGACGTGCTCGTTGAGGGCCGAGATCGGCGTGTCCGGCCCGATCCCCTCGCGCTCGAAGTAGGCCGGGAGGCGGTCCTGCCACACGAGGTGCACGCGCTCTATCTTCCCCTTGGATTCCGGCGAGTTTGCGAACACGAACGAGACGTCGAAGAACTTCAGCCTCTTGCCAAGCTGCGTGAGCTCGCCGCTCTCGCTCCTGAAGAACCCCGCCTTGTCCACGTATATCTCGAGCGGCAGCCCGTAGCGGGAGAAAGACCTGTAGAACAGGTCCATGTACGACCTGACGCACTCGCTGTCGTAGAGGCGGCAGCCGACCTGCACGCGGCTGCAGTCGTCGAGCATGTCCAGGAGCTGGTACACGGGCCTGCCCCTGCCCAGGAACCTGTCCGGCGTGGCGTCGAGCTGCCACAGCTCGCCCACCGCCTTGCGCTGCCACCGCCTGACATGGGCGAGCGGACGCGGCTTCGGCACGGCTATCTTGATGCCGTGTTCGATTGCCCAGTGGCGCACCTGCCCGCGATCCACCGAATGCCCGAACAGCCTGCCGAGCTCGCTCGCCGCGAAGGCATACGAGTACCGCCTCACCTCTCCGCACGGGCTGAGAACACGCCGGAGAAAGCGCTGTTCGCCATCTGTCCATGACGGCTTGTGGTTCCCGCCGGAAAGACCTGGCACCCACGTGTCGGCACCTCCCGCCGCCCGGGCCGCGAGGTAGGAAGCCCTGAGGTCATAGAGCCTGGACTGCCCTATCTGCAGCGATTCCATCGCCTGTTCGCGCGTGACCGATCCGGCCACGAACTGCTTGACCGTGTCGCGCACATGGGCGACACCCAACCTTTTCGATAATTGCATTTTCATGGGGCGAATTCTACCCCATTCTTTCCGGTTTTGAAATCCACACCGGCGGCCGCCCCCCATGGGGGGCGTGTCATGTCGTTCTTCCCCCTGTCAATACGGCCCCAAACCCGTATCACCCTTATCCTAAAAGCCTTTCCGGTTTTGATCCCCACGGCTTTCCGGTTTTGTTTTCACCGCGACAATGGAAATCGGCTGCGGCGGTCGCGGGGCGACCGCCCTGCCGGACTCGCGTACAAACCGGTAGGGCGTGCGCCCCGCGCGCGCCGCCATCCACGCACCACACGTAAAATTATGGTAGACTATGCACCGCTTGAAGGACCATCAGGAGAACGATCCATGAAGATTCAGCTCGGACTTACCCTCATCGCCCTTTCCGCCGTTGCCGTCGCGGAGACCGCGAACCTTTGGAACGGCGCCCCCGTGCCGTGCGCGGCGGAACTCGAACGGCTCGAAGGCGTTGAGTTTTCCGTCATCAAAAAGCATGAACCCAAACAGGATGGCTACAACTGGCTGCACGGCGTGGCGCTCTGCTGGCACAAGGGACGCCTCTGGGCCTCGTACGGCGCGAACCGCGGGAAGGAAAACACGCCCACGGAAGAGGCGCACGTGCGCGTGAGCGACGACGGCGGCAAGACCTGGGGTGCCGTGCAGGTGGTGGCCAAGGGCGGAAACGGGCAGGGATTCAGCCACGGCGCGCTGGCTTCGCACGACGGCGTCCTCTGGTGCTTCGCCGCCGCGATCTCGAACAAGTGCGCAAACACGCAGACGTACGCGTTCACGCTCGACGAGACGCACGGACGCTGGACCGCGCGCGGCGCGGTGATCGGGGACGGATTCTGGCCGATGCAGGGTCCCGTGAAGATGGCGGACGGGAACTGGCTCATGGGCGGCCTTCACATCGGCGTCAAAGGATACGGCGACCGGTCACGTCCCGCCGTGGCCATTAGCCGGGGCAACGACTTCACCCGTTGGGACGTATCGATCGTCAACGAAGGCGAGGTCCCGCGTTGCTGGGGAGAGGCCACGGCCGACGTCTGGGGGCCCTGCGTGACGCTCACGATGCGTCCGGGATGGGGTGCGAAACCGTCGGTCGCCTACATCGCCACCAGCGCGGACTACGGGCGCACGTGGACGCCCCTTCGCGCGACGAACCTGCCTCTCGCCACGTCCAAGCCGTTCACGGGCATCCTTTCCACGGGACAG
>CACZDG010000236.1 GCA_902779865.1 uncultured bacterium | reverse complement strand
GCGACCTCAAGCGTCGCCCCGCTCTCGACGGTGACTGCCCCGGAGCCGATGTCCGCACCCGGCATGATTGCAAACGTCGCCGAGTTCGTCACGACAAACGGCTGGATCTTGGAACTTGCAGTGGCAGTCAGGTCGTCAATGTCGTAGTTCGCGACAACCCTGCCCGTGCCGGATATCGTGGTCGTGCCTTCGCCCATGATTCCGCCACTTGTGCCGTTGCCGAGCATGATCACATGTCCAGCGGCGTCCAATTCGAGCGGCTTGTAATTTGCGATTGTTGCGGAAACGGTGAAGTCTGCGGCTGCGGTGATCTTTGCAAATGAACTGGCACCGCTGCTGACGTAAAACATCCTTGACCCCGAAATGCCGTTTTCACCCATCTCCCAGTTGACATGGAAACTGGACGGTGCAAGAACGAACGACCTGCCGTAGTTCACGGTCGCGGACTGCCTGTTGACGAGTCCCTTGGCCGCTATCGTGCCCTCAATGGAGCCGCCCGTACATGGATAGAGGTAATCTCCTTTCCCGGTGTCCATGATAATGTCGCCCGTGACAACGAACTTACCGCCCGCCGCGACCGTGTTGCAGATGTACTTACTTCCGCTGTCTGAGAAAACGTAGTCTCCTGCAACCGTCACGGTGGAGTTCTGCCCGACCGCAACCTTCAAACCATTCGAGAATCCAGTGGCCGTAAGGGAGTTGGTGAAAGTGATCACCGCATCGCCCATCGTCACCGCGCCATACGTGACGCCGGTATCCGCATCAACCGTCGTCGCCGACAAGACGCTGGAGAAGTCAAGGGCCGTTCCCGCCCCGGGCACAACGCCGGTCGCCCAGTTCGCGCCAGTGGACATCTTGCCGTCGCCGCCAAGCCCCGTCCAGAACCCGTCGGCAAGCGTTCCGACCGTAAGGACAAGCTTGTCGCCCTCGACGCTCCAGGCGACAGGCTCACCGCCCGTTGACGGCGCGAACTTCTCGCCGTCCGCAACCGTCACGCCGTTTCTTGCGTATATCTCGTAGATGCCCTTTCGGAACGCGCCGCCGCCGAGGGTCAGGTTGACCGTCCCGCTCGCGGGGAAATTCAACGTCGTGACTGCCATCGGCACGGTGCCGGGCGTATACGATGCGATGTCCAGCGTCGCTCCGTCGGCAAGCGAAAGGTCTGCGACGGACGTCTGCGCACTCCCGTTGAGTGAGAACGTCGCTCCGGCGGCAACCGCAATGGGACGCGCGAGCGAGAGACCACCGCTAACGACGGCCGTCCCTTCGTCAATGTTCAGTGCGGCGGATGCGGTCTGGCTCGTCCGGATCGCAAGTCTCCCCGAACCGACCTTCGTGACCGCGCCGGGGCCGCCGACGTTGGCGGCGAAATAAGAGGTATAGCCCTGCGTGTCGATCGTCATTCCGTCCTCCCCGACGGTAATCCATTTTGCGTCACCGTCACGGGTTACAAAGTAGCCCTCGTTGCTATTGAACACGAAGCGCGTACCGTTCAGTCGCGCATTGTTGAGCGGCCGGTCGTGGCTGACGGCGAAGTGCTTCGCCGTGATTACGCAGTGTTCGAAGTCGGCCGTGTAGGATCCGGCAGTCTGCTCACTTGTCAAGTTGCGCCCGATGCGGATTGCATCCCCGATGTCAAACACCGAATTCGTCGCGGCGAGAACGCCCTTCGGGTTGATCGGCAGGTATGTCTCGACGAGTTCGTCGGCCGGGCAACCGAAGTCGATATCGCACGTTTTCTCGCTTTTCACGCGGAACGTCGAATCATTGATCACCATGTAGAGCGACGGCGAATCGTATGCGTAGTTTCCGGCGCAGTCTAAAGCGAGTACGGAACGCGGGAATTCCAAGAGACTCCCGTCGGTCACGTTGATGCGCAGCGTACCGTTTGTGGAGGCGTCCTGGATGAAGACCCGATGGTCTCCTGTCTGCCTGATCGTGCCGCCCACTACATTCACCGTCGCCTCGCCTTGAGCATCAAAGACAAGTTGGTCGCTACCGTACTTGTAGAGTTCCGCGCCCTTCGCGATGGTCAGCACGGAAGGCAGCTTTTTAGAATCACGGATCGCCAACATTCCGTTCGCCGCGAACGTGCCATTCGTGAGCGTCACGGCGGAACCGGTGACGAGATATGTCTCGGGCGCGGCGGTTAGCGTCTGCCCGCCGTAGTCGAACACGACCGGCTTCGTCGGATCGCTCGTGCCGAGCGTGAGGTCGGAGACCGTTGCGCCCGGCGACATCTTGAGCGTTCCCTCCGTGACGGTTGTCGCGTCGGTACGCGAAGAGCCGAGCGTGAGCGTGCCCGCGCCTGTCTTTTCGAGAGGGCCGGTGGTGGGAGCGGAAATGGTGGCCGAGATGTCCGAGGCAACCGAAACGGACGGGACTGCGAGCGCGGAGGTGCCGTTGATCGTCGCGGCGGCGTTGAACACGACGGCATTCGCCACGGCATCCGCAGCCACCGTCGCCGTGGCGTTGGCGGTGGAGAAGATTGCGCTGTTGCCGTTGGCCCACGTCACGGCAGAGCCGGCATTCTGCCATGCTCCGGAATCGCCCCAATACGTCCCGCTGCCGTTCCAGGTGTAGTCGGGGTCGCCAGCCTTTGACACGGTTATCGTCTTGCCGTCGGCGGAAAGCGACTTCTCGCAGTCAGCGGCGCTCGATCCGGTCAGGGTTACGAAGTCAAGGACGTTTCCGCCATCGGGAAGCGTGATTCCGCCCGTGGCGGCAATCGAGGAGGAGGCACCCGAGGGAATCGAATCGGCGTCAAACACGATGTTCGCGCCGCTTCCGAGCGTGAGGGAGGGAATCGTGATGTTGCCGCAATTCCCGGACGCGAATGCAAG
>CACZDG010000235.1 GCA_902779865.1 uncultured bacterium | reverse complement strand
TCTCTCTGACATTTGCTGTCTCCTTTTTGGTTTGGTTTTTGGGTTGTTTATGGCTTGCAGGATTTATTGTCCATGTAGAACATGTAGAACGTGTAGTTGCGCGCGGGCGTTCCGCCGCGCCGTGTTACCGCACGAGTATCATCACTCCCTTCAGTCCAATGGTCAGTACCAGCGAAGTACCGTCGTCCTTAAGCCGTGCGGGCTGTCCGCCAAGCGCGGTTCCGACAACGGACAGATGCTGCCTGTAGCCAGTCGGCACCGAATCGAGGACGGTGTAATTGCCTCGCTCCAGCACGGGGCCGTCGATGCGCAGATACGCGACGCCCTCGGCTGGCAACGTGATGCGCGGAAAGAGCTGACTCTTTGCCGCCTTCGGCGCGGCGAACGCCGTAGCGGAAGACGACGGCATGGAAAGCGTCGTACCAGCCGCGAACGTCACGTTCGAGACAAGGTACTCTGCATCCGCGTTCAACTGCAATGTCGCCGTGTCCTCAATAGACCACGTGTTGTAAACCCTCGTTCGGTTGATACTGCAGCCCGACACCTTTGTGGCGAGGACAAACGTTCCGTTACCGCTCACCCTGAGGGATGTGCCGCTCTTGTTCTCCGAGTAGATGCGCCCGTTCAGCGTGACGGTGCGCGGAACGGTATTGTCGTCGTAGTCCTTCGTGTCGATGGTCAGCGTGCTGTTGTTGATGTGAATGTCGGCAACGGACCGACTGTTTCGCGAAGTCCCGATGCTCCAGTCCGCCTGGGAATAGAGAGTGGCGGCGGCATCTTCCACGGAATAGCAGCTCTTCGCGTTTGAACTACTGCCGCCCACGCTGAACGCCAGCCCCTTGGAACCGATGATCCACGAGGCCGGCTTGCGACCGATGGACGCCCCGCCATACGACATCAGGCAGAACTGCACAAGATAGCCGCCGGACTGGTAGTCGAGACCTCCGACGCGCATGGGCGTTGTAGGCTGGTCGCGCGTAGGATAGCACCATGCGTCCGTTCCGGTACTGTGCACCATTCCGCGCCCCTTCACAACGACCGTGCCGTTGTTCCCCTGCAGGAGTCGTCCAAGCGTGTTCTCCGTTCCGGATGGAGCCGTGAGGCGGTTCCAAACAATATCCTTTTCGACAGTGAGCGAACTGCCGGATGAAACAAGCAGACGGCATGCATTGTTGAGATACTGGAAATGCAGTGAGCCGTTCAAGATGACGTAATTGTTGCCTGTAAGTGCGAATATCGCATTGTAGAAAATGCGATCGTCGCCAAATGCACCTGTCAGCGTGTAACCGCTTGTCGTAATCCTCGAAAAGTCAAGCGTATCCCAAGCCTCCGGCAAGGCATCACCCTCCCAGTTGGTTGGATCAGTTAGGTCGCCGCCGGCGTTTGACTTCCACACAACATTCTTGCCAACGATCATCTGCAAAGACGATCCGTCATCTGTAAGCTTACACTGCATCCCGTCAACCGCCGTGCCGCTCACGCTGAAGTGGGAGTAGTTCGCCGGAACGCACGAAAGGAGCGTGTATGTTCCTCTTGAAAGCGGTGCGCCGTCGATCACGAGCCTGACCGTGCCGGAGGACGGCAGCGTGACCGCCGCCGGAGTGCGGGTGACAAACGAATCCGCAGTGGAGTTCGTGAGCGCAAGCGCAGTCCCCGCTGCGAGCGATATGTTTGCGATCTCGTAGTCCGCGTCCTCGTTTATCTGCAACGCGGCTGTGTCCGAAACCGAAAGCGTGTTCAGGATACGAGTCTTTTTAACTGATCCCGTCGTTACCTTCGTGGCGACGACGAACGTACCATTGCCGGTGATGGCAAGTCCCGTTCCGCTCGTGGACTTTGAATAGACGCGCCCGTTCAGCGTGACGGTACGCGGCACGGTGTTGTCGTCGTAGTCCTTCGTGTCGATGGTCAGCGTCTTGCCGTCGATGTAGATGTCGGCGACGGACCGACTGTTGCCCGAAGTCCCGATACTCCAGTCCGCCTGCGAACAGAGCGTGGAGTTCGCGCCCTCCACGACATAGCAGTTCTTCGCGTCCGAACCTGAACCGCCCGCCGTGAACGACATGCCCTGCGATCCGACAATCCACGTGCTTGCGGCGCGACCGGAACCGCTACCGTAAGACGGCAGATAGTACGCAATGGTATATCCGCCCGAGGCATATTGCAAACCACCAACGCGAAGAGGAGCGGAACTGCCTGAACGTGTCTGATAGCAGGCGGTGAAATTGGCACCTCCGCTGCGACATATCGCAAGCCCCTTAATCGTTGTCGTACCTTTGACCTGCTGGAGAAGCCGCCCAAGGCCATTCTCATTCTTTGAGGTGGAACGTTCCCATTCAAGGTTGCCTTCCACAACTAGCGACCCGCTGGAACCTACAGTCAGATGATTGGCGTTCTTGAGGGACTGAAAATGCAGGGAACCTTCCAAGGTGACGCAATTGCTGCCGGTAAGCGCAAACGTAGCGCCGGCGAAAATACGATCGTCCTCAAACGAACCGGTAAGCGTAAATCCGCTTGTCGTGATTCGAGAGAAGTCGAGAGTGTCACCCGCACCTGGCAAGGCATCGCCCTCCCAGTTGGTCGGCTCTGTGAGGTCGCCACCGGCGTTGGACTTCCATACCACCGTCGCGGCTGACGACGGCAACGCCGCCGCTACGCATATTGCCGCCGACAAGATGGCGGCTTTCCCAGTTAGTTTCCTCATGTTCATTTTTGGTTTTCCTTTCTGTTGTTGCCCATGCGGGCGGTTAGTTTAAGGTTTGACAAAAGACATCGGACTTCTGACAACGGACGAAATGTCGTGCAACGGGCGAGCCGCCCGTTGTCCCAGTTGTGCTGAATGCGGCAAAAAACGCGCTACAGGCGCGTCCGCAGCAAGTGTTGCCCCCCCCCCGCTAACTGCGCAAACGCGCCCGCACGCGCCGTTTTAGCGCGTTTCCGTGCGGTTCTGTGGAGGGTGGTCTTGTGCATGGTGTGGTTTATGCTATTGCGGGTTCTGTTTGTGCAGGGCGCTTCCTTCCAGCCATCGTCGCCGAATACGCCATTATCTTTTCGCCAAGTTCTTGTATCGTCTCTCCCTCGCCCATGTAGTGCGTCTCGCGCCAACGGGTATAGTCTCTCGGCTCACGATTCATCATGACGATGAACCGTTCCGTGTTCACGGG
>CACZDG010000234.1:5809-6274 GCA_902779865.1 uncultured bacterium | reverse complement strand
GATTATCCCCATGCCGTCGTCGTGTCGGACTTCCAGCGTTTTCGCTTCTATAACCTCGAAAAGGACAACGCCCTCACCGAATTCACCTTGAAGGACCTGCGCAAGTACGTGACGCTTTTCGGCTTCATGATCGGCGCGGAAGAAGGCGGCGAAATCCGCGAGCAGGACCCCGTGAACCGCAAGGCCGCCGAGCAGATGGCGCGGCTCCACGACGCGATGAAGGCCGTGGGCTACACGGGGCACCCGCTTGAAGTGTACCTCGTGCGCCTCCTCTTCTGCCTGTTCGCAGAGGATACCGGCATATTCAAGCCAGAGCAACTATCACACTTCATAAAATGTGATAGTTCCCCCGACGGACACGATCTCGCCGAAAAGCTGGCGTCGCTCTTCCAGACTCTCAACACCGCGCCGGAAAGGCGGCTCTCCATACTTGATGATTCGTTGGCGGCGTTTCCCTACGTCAAC
>CACZDG010000234.1:0-5759 GCA_902779865.1 uncultured bacterium | reverse complement strand
CGGCGCGATGTTCCAGGGCGTGATGGACGAAAAGGCGCGCCACGACCTCGGCGCGCACTACACGAGCGAAAAGAACATCCTGAAGCTCATCCGCCCGCTCTTCCTCGACGACCTGCGCGCCGAGTTCAACGCGATTTGCGGCTTGAAGGGAAAGGCAAAGGAGGCTCGTCTCAAGGCGTTCCACGAGAAAATCGCGTCGCTCACGTTCCTCGACCCCGCCTGCGGATGCGGCAACTTCCTCCTCATCGCCTACCGCGAGCTGCGCCGCCTCGAAATGGACGTGCTGGAGGAGCTTCACAGGGACGACCCCGGACAGTTCCTCGACATTTCCCAGCTGTGCAAGGTCAGCGTGTCGCAGTTCTACGGCATCGAGATCGAGCAGTTCCCCGCCGAAATCGCCAAGGTCGCGCTGTGGCTCATGGACCACCTCTGCAACATGGAGGTCGCCGACCGCTTCGGGCAGTACTTCGCCCGCATCCCGATTAAGGACTCGCCGCACATCGTCTGCGCGAACGCGCTCACGACCGACTGGCCGCGAACTGACTACACTCTCGGCAATCCGCCGTTCAACGGCGCCCGCACGATGACAAAGGACGCGAAACACGACCTCGAAGCCGTGTTCAAGGGTGTAAAAGGCGCGGGCAACCTCGATTTCGTCACGGCGTGGTTCAAGAAGGCAAGCGAAACGGATTCCCTCTGCGCGTTCGTTGCCACGAACTCCGTTTCGCAGGGCGAACAGGTGCCGATACTCTGGAAGAACATAAACGTCGAGATCGATTTCGCCTACCGCACCTTCAAATGGCACAACGAGGCGAAAGGCGTAGCCGGCGTTTCGTGCGTGATCATCGGCTTTCACGCGAAGGAGAACGGCGCGCTCGGTGATCGCGCCCTACCGTCGGTAGGGGCCGACCACCGGGCGGCCCGCACGAAGACTATCTACATTCCCGACATCAAAGACAACTCAAAACCGCCGGAAGTCAAAATCGCCACACACATCAGCGGTTATCTCATCGACGGGCCGGACACCTACATGGAAAGCCGTTCGACCTCGCTTGACCCGCTTCCCGAAATCGGCATCGGCAACCAGCCCATCGACGGCGGCAACTACCTCTTCACGCCCCAGCAACGCGACGAGTTCCTCAAGCGTGAACCCGCCGCCGAAGAGTTCTTCCGACTGTGGTTCGGCGCGGATGAGTTCATCAAGCGCAGGGAACGCTGGTGCCTCTTCCTCCGCGACGCCTCGCCCGTCCAGTTGAGCAAGCTGCCTCTTTGCCGTGAACGCATCGAAGCCGTGCGCCAGTTCCGCCTATCAAGCAAAAGAGCTGCCACTCTCAAACTCGCACGCACCCCCACGCGATTTCAGGTTGAGAATTTCCCTCAACGCGATTTCATTCTCATACCAAGTGTGTCGTCGGAGAATCGCGACTACATCCCAATGGGCTTTATGCCGCCGACGATATTGGTCAGTAACCTCTGCCTCATCGTGCGCGACGCGACACACTACCATCTTGGCATTTTGATGTCGCGGATGCACAATGCGTTCGTTCGCGCGGTGTGCGGGCGGCTTGAATCGCGGTATCGTTACTCAAAGGACATTGTGTACAACAACTTCCCGTGGCCGCAATGCGACGCTATGCGCGAGAAGATCGCCGCCGCCGCGAAAGAGGTGCTGGACGTGCGCAAGCGTTTCATGGACGCAGACCCCGAATGTTCGCTTGGCATACTTTACATGCCCGATACGATGCCGCCGGACTTGCTCTTCGCGCACGAAAAACTCGACGCGCTCGTTGACAAGGCATACGGCCTTTCGCCATCCTGCACCGACGCCGACCGCGTCGCCCACCTCTTCAAGCTCTACGCGGAAAAAGTGAATAAAGCATGAAACACCGGGCAACAGGACGCCCAAGGGGAAGGCCGCCGAGCCTGCCGTTTGACCTCGCCGAACAGATACTTCGCGATCTCGAAAGCAGGATGGGATGTCCAACCGACAAGGTCTGCACCATCATGTACAGAATCCTTCGCCCCTCACTACCAAGCACCGACACTCATTGTGGCTCATAATTCCCCTCGCCGTGGCTCAAAAATCCCCCTGCCGTGGCTCAAAAATCCCCCCGTAGTGGCTCAAAAATCCCCCTCTAGTACCTACGCCTTGTGCCCAGCGTACCCAGACCGAGATCGATGCTGACCGACATTCACATCGCCCGTTTTCGGGGTGGCGGGCAACGGGCATCTTGCCCGTTGCCGAAGCTATCTTTGCTTTAGATTTCGCTTTTGTTTTTAGCCGTGCAGAACATGTAGAACGTGTAGATCATGCTGCCGCATTGTGAACGGTTTGCGGCAATAAACATCCCTTTTGCCAAAATTGGTCGTTCCGCACCGTAATATCACGGCGCGGAACGGGTGGATGCAGCGGCGGAACGGTGGGGCGAGTCATCCTCGACGAGCCGCCCGCCCCACTGGGCATCTTGCCAGTTGACGCCCACGGCTTTACGCCCGCCCCCCCCCGAACCCGAAATCGCCGCGAAAACAGGTCAGACCAAAATTCTCTCGTGTTACTTCACCACAAATGGTTCGGGGTTCCACTTGAGATTACCATCGCCCTTCGTGCGATTGTTCTGTATAATCTGCCATGTAAGATCGTCGAAGAGCCGGTTTGCGTCGAAGAAATTGCGCGTCTGCTCCACAATGATCCAGTCGGTAAGCGACTTGCGGGACTTCTCAGGCTCGCAGCTCCATTTCCTCGCCACATCCGCCAGCAGGGCGTAATAGTCGCGGAAATACGAATCCTCGCGCGCGCGCCAGAAGGAACGCACGGCTGCGCCGTAAAGCCGCCGGTCCAGCTCGGAAAGCGCGCACAGCCGACGAAACGCATGTCCGGGGATGCTCCAGTCGCGACGCGGCTTGCCTGTCTGATCTGCCGCGTATGCCGGCGCGACCGCCGTGACCGCCGCGTTCAGCGGCATGAACACCGAATGTTCGCAGTTCGCGAGCGCCGCCCAGACCGTGCATCGTAGCGGCGCTGGGAACGACGGCACGATCTCGATGACATGGGCTGAGGATTGCTTCGTCGTACCGATTGTCCTGAATATCTTGTTGCCCGTCTCCTCTGGACAGAACTTCGTGCCCTCGTTGCGCGAACGCATCAGCTCCATCATGTCGCGGAGCGTCACCTTGCGGTCTGGCGCATAGAAAAGCGGATACTCCCGCTTGACATCGAATTCTCCGGCCGAGGACGGCGCAAGCAGCCTGTGTCCGTACCATGTCCGCAGATGGTTGTAGGCGGAATACGGAATTGAATACGCGGCGCACAGATTCCAGCAGCCGTCCTTCGGCTCCTTCAATGTTCCCGCCTTCCTCGCGACGCAGAGGATGCCGGGCGAGTGCCGCACGTCTGGCGAGTTGAGACGGACCGACGTGAGCATGTACTCGTTGCCCCAGCTGGCGACTTTGTCATCCGGCATCCGCACGGCGGCCCACTGGTGTCCCGTGTACACTTCCACGTACCACGCCTCTTCCGCGTCGGCCACCATGTAGATTTCACCGTTGAAATGCCCACGTTCGGATATGACCTTTCCGAGCAGTTCGACCGCATCTCTGGACGTCGAGCAGCAAAGCGCGAGAAGAAGCGGCAGCGAATTCTCTCCTGCACCACTCTTGACGTTGTAGGGATCGGCCTTGACGACCGACTTGTTGGCATGGCCCGTAACGGTTCCCGAAACGGCCAGCCCGCGCTCGTTCACGCAGGCGGAATCCATGCCGCCGTCTCCGAAGGAGGAAAGCCTTGGCATCGACAAGCACTTCCACGTGGTGGCGGGTAGAGTCCAGCGAAACTCGTTCCGTGCGCTACGGTACACGCGTCCGGGCACGTTCTCGACGCGCGGCGTCACGCTGAAGCGGTGGCACTTGGTCCACGCCCCGGAATCGACGGTGTGCCCCAGCAGAATCGTCCCTTTCGTCGTGGCGAAGCGTCCTGCATAGATGCCCGTGCAGGCGTCAGCGACGGCTGGCACAAATAGAGCACTCAGCGCAGCAGCCGCAGCCGTAATCGCCTTGTTCATAGGCAACTTACCTCAGTCCCGCCGTACAAACTACACGGAAACCATCAAAGCGGTCGCGATTCGTGCCCGGATCGTTGCTGCGGTGCGCAGAACGAGTACGACCCGCAGGGTGATACCAGCATGAGCCGCGTATCACGCGATTTGCACCTGCCTTACCGGACAGAGTGTTCCCCGGCGTCGAAAGGCTGATGTTCACATTCCCTCCGTGCGCCGACACGTCGTCTTCATACCAGTCAAGGCACCACTCCCACACATTGCCGTGCATGTCGTAGAGCCCCCAGGAATTCGGCTTATACGAGCCGACGATTGCCGTGCCGCCGGCGGTCGGCGCAGTCGAGGTCGTTGCCGAAGTCCCGCCTGGATTATCGCCCCTGTAGCGAGCCAGTTTGTTGAGGTTCGCGTCCGTGTCGGTGTTAAGCACCTTCGACCCATCCCCCCAATATCCCGAGCCATGTCCCGCGCGGGCCGCGAACTCCCACTGTGCGTCACTCGGCAGATCGAAGTCGAGGCCTGTTTTGAGACGCAAAAGCCCGAGGAAGGAAACGGGGTTCGGATCATTCGGCCAAGAGTAGCCGGTTATCTCAGCCGAAGTCGCGGCGGCGTTGCTGTTCGCCTTGAGGCGGATTTCGTTGTAGCACACCATTTCCATCGGACGCTTCTCGCCATCCACCGTGAAGTAAGCGGCGGCGGTTGAGTTCGTCGCGATGTTCTTCCACTGCGCCTGGGTAATCTCGAACACGCCAATGTAGTAGTTGCTCGTGAGCGTCACCGCATGCGCCACCTCGCGCTCCGCGTAGTGCTGGGTCTCGCCGTCAGCCGACCCCATCGTCCATTCCACGCCCTGCGCCATGATTTTTCGCATAACGAGCTTCGACGTCTTGTAGGCGGTGTTGTTGGTGATGGTACCGGTCTGACCAAGTACCGAACCGGGAAGGAAGTCCACGCTTGGATAGTAACGTACGGTGTTCGCGGCAGCAAGGTCCACCACCATGTAGTCGGGCGTGTTGTTCGTCGCCCATGCGGTGACGACTTCCACACGTCGCCGGCGGCGTTCCATATCGCCTCGCCGCCGATGGACGTCCAGCCCGGATCGTCCGCCGCCGCGTTGGGCGTCGCGTTCGTCTGCACGTCGAGGGTTATCACGGCGGGACCGTCCGCGAGGGTGTAATTGATAGTCACCTTGCGGTCGAACGCCTGCGTCATCGTGACACCGCTCACAACGGGCGGCGGCGGCGTTTCGCCGTCAGCGAAAGCCGGAAGTGTCGCGCTTGTAACGACCGTAAGCGCAAACGCGCCTGTCATCAGTTTGTTCATTTTCATTGTTGTCACCTTTCTTGTGTTTGCTGTTTAGATTGCCTTACTTCACGATAAGCAAAAAGCCTTTGAGCTTCTCGGCTATCAAGTTGATGAAGTTGGAGAAGTCGGTTGTGCGGTAGCGCGTTTCAAGCGCGACGGTCGTTGCGCTCGGTGCATCGCTTCCGGCGGACACGATATCCACGCCCCCCGAAACGGCGGACACCGGTGCGGTCGCCGCCCATGACTGCGAGGACACCGCCACGCAGATTGCCGCCGCTGAGACGACGGCTTTCCATGTATGTTTTCTGTAGAGTAGAGACCCACGCCTCGGCGTTGCCGCCGATGCGACTTCCCCCTCGTCAAACCGTACGTGCGGATTTCCCGCATACGGCTTTCCATTGAGTG
>CACZDG010000233.1 GCA_902779865.1 uncultured bacterium | reverse complement strand
GCACGCTGCCGCAATCAACAGCAATGCGCCCAGACTGATCCACATCAGCCAGTTCAAAAGCGCCTCTATCATTTCTTGGTTCATCGCCGTGCGCCATTATTGAATCATGTTTTTGTCCACCTTTCGCGTAATTACGGCGCGGAAGGCAAGCGGTGATGCCCGGTGATGTCATAGCTGAAAAGGCAATCTTCCTCTCTTGTGCCTCCACCAACATTGTGCAGCACAAGTGGGATGCCATCCCGCGATTTCCTGTCGCTGACAACCATTATGTGCGGTGTGTCGCCTCCTATGAGACATGTCACAATGTCCCCTGGCAAATAGCATTCCGCGTCCTTGTTCACTTCAAGGGACCAACCCATGCGTCCGAAGAAGCGTTCCAGGTTAAGCACGCGCCTGTGGTCGATGTTCGCATCGGGCCTGAGCATCTGCCACCGCGTCAGGGACGGATACATCAAGAAGTGCGCCGCCATGTCTTCATGGACCAGTCTCTGAAGGTCAATACCACGCGCTTCACGAAGTGCGCGAATGACCACATCGCAGCAGACTCCTCGATCAATCGGGACATCGCCGTTCGGATAGGGAATCACCCTGTACGAAGGGTCATATACGACCGTCACGCCGACCTGCCGTCGAGCGGCAGACACTATGTCCATTCCGTTTGTAATTGCGTCTGGCAAACCGCTGTACGGCGATCCGTACTTTACACCGACAGGAACCCTGCCCAAAAACAGCACGATGGACAGCGCAACCAACACCGCCACCAATACCAACGGCAGCAACTTCCTTAATCTTTTCAAAACCGTCACGGCTTCACCTCCATCCAAGATGCCCGTTGCCAAATTCAATTTCCTTTGAGCGGCGATTCCGGGCCGTCAGCCATGTACTGTTCGAGTTCAAGGTATTCAATTTTCGCTTCGCCACTAAGTACCTTCTCATATTTATTTGTCTCGCCTGTATAGGCCATCAAGCGCAATACGATGTTTGAAACGCCCGGTTTGTCATAATTTGCATCAAGTATATATCCCAGCCGCCTCGTTCGATGCGCTCTCATGTACCACTCCAAATCGTCTGCCGTAATCACTCCGGCAATGGCAAGATCAACATTCCGCGAAAGACAGTCAAGATAGAAATCATCCCCAAGTCGCCATGCAGACGCAAGCAGTAGTTGTCTTTCGAGAGAGTTTGTCGCTATTGCATAGAAGTTTGAATAGACGATATCGACATTGTTAGATACAATCAAACCCAATTCATTTACCTTCCCCCTCGCCACGCTAGGCAATCTTAGTTCCCCCATTAGTTCAGGCATTTTTAGGTATTCACTCGGCAAAACCGCGACACAATTGTCGACTTTCATCCTTACGGACAAAAGGATATTGCTAGTTGCCTCATTGCAGAACGCAATAAGAGATAAACTCGCCGCAAGTACGACAACAGTACATTTACTGACTGTAACATTATTCATTGTTATTCTCTCCTGTAAACTTTCGCAGCGTAATACCTGCACCATACGCCTCAAACCGACGATTGACGTTCGACTTCCCAGCATTGATTCCCCATCCATCGAAATCCATAATTCCCAAATGTCCAGCCCCCGTCTCATCTGGCTCTGATACTACGTAACCGGGCTGTGGAAACTCTGAAGCGGCAACACACACCCACCCTTGAATCGCAAATGACCGATCGCCCCATTCATTGGCGACTGGCGGATGGTTCCTCCATAGCCGTCCGTGAATGGCGGGAACCGGTAACCCACACTGGACGGCGCGGTGTGCAACAAACAAGTTACATTTGTAGCCGTAATTTCTTCCCGGACTTTCAGAAAAGCCGTACTGTTCTGGAACTGTCACCATTTCCAAATAATCCGTCGATCCGATAAACGATTTCGCGCAGTTACGCAGAGTTATCTGCCACTGTTCGTCGCAAACCCCAAACGACTTGATGTCACCGTGTTTTTTCACTCCAGTGTTTGTATTCTCGTTCGCGTCCCACACGTAAAACCGTTCATCCGTACCGCCCGCCTCGACAGACGCAAGCGCACGTATCTGGTAGATGCCACCCTGCGTGGGGATAAAGCCGGCAACCGCACCCGCCAGACTGGTAACAATCGGCCACCATTGCTCATACGTTCCGTCCGACTTCAGGCGCCGCGCTTGCCATGTCGTCGTAAGGTAGATACCTGCCCCAGACGGTTCGCAGTCAAGCAACATTGAAACCGGCGTGTTCTTGAGTATGACAAGCCCGTCGCCAGGCGCCGCTGGAATCATGACGTTCTTAGTTCGCACTACAGTAAGCAACCTCGTCTCGCTTTTAAGCATATCTCCGGAAGTGAACACGGCTTGCAGCGTGACGTCGCCCAATGTTGTGCTCGCCAATACGCCCTGTATGTGCGCCTCAACGGAGAAATCGTCCGTGTCGGAAATATCCCATGTTCCTAGCAGCCCACCGCATTCTATCTTGTCATTTCCAGAAACGCACGATACGGTGACCACTCCGCTCGTAGGAACATCGGACGAGAACGCCCATCCGGCGAAGGCTACCTTAGCGGCGTCAACCGCGTTGCTGTTGAGCAGTATCGCGTTCGGTACGCTCAGCGACAGGCGTACCTGAGGAGTGTCGTTCACGCCGTAGGAGAAGCCGTAAAGGTCGGAGCGGAGCGTATGTCCGCCTATCGTCGCCGTCACGGAGACACTCGCCTGCGCCCAGCTCGGCATCGTATCGGCGGAAATCTGCGTCGCTTTTGCATTTGGCGAGGCGACAGTGAGGCCTTCCGACGCCGTCCAGCTGTAGGATGCAGCAGGTTCAACGCGGCAGTCGGCAAAATTTGCCGTGAACGTCATAGGACCGTCATCCGGCCCGAGGTGCGGAACGTCTGGCGACCCGAAGAAGAGCGGCATCCACCAGACAAGTCCGAGAGTGGAATTTGTCTGCTGATTGATTCCATA
>CACZDG010000232.1 GCA_902779865.1 uncultured bacterium | reverse complement strand
TCGACGGTCGATCTCGCCGTCACCCTCAAGGGCTACACCACGCCGCCGATCGCGGACGGCGCGGACGTGCGCCTCTGGTACCAGACCAACGGCATGGGCAAGGCGTGGTGGAGCGCGCCGGCGACGTTTGACGGCAGCACCATCACGGCGAGTTTCGGCCCTGCGCAGGATTGCGGCGCGGACCGCGTGAGCCTGTTCTTCGGAGCGCCGAGCAACGTGTTCGCCTCGGCGGTACTGCGGCTCACGCACTCGCCCGGCTTCGATCCCGCACGACTCCCGCTCCCCGTCCAATACATCGACTTCGCGGCCGTTGAGCTGCGCAACCTCTCCGCCCTGACCAACGGCTGGAGTTTCGGCAGCGCGGCCGGCAATTACGAGGTGGTCAGCAACAAGGCCATGAACGCAGCGGCTGCGTATAAAGGAGAGGCAGAGTTGATTTCATGTTCATGGAGCAATGGTTCATCTAAACTGCTTCCCTCGGGAACTGACGGTAACGCATGGCGTGTGTCTTCTGGTACTCGCGTACAGGAGTTGGCTTACAACGGGATGTGGCTATATAGATCGTACATAGTTAGGTTAGGATCGGATCCGCCGGATTGGCAATACACTAACACGCAGAGCAAGGCGGCGACCGTCTTGGCATTTGACAACGTGACGTTGACCCGTTGCGACGAGGAGTGGGGTGGCACCAACTACTATCCAGTAGTTTATTCCGACGAACTCCCTCCCGCGATCTCCAATGTCGTCACGAAGTCCTATATCGAAGACCTCGGCATCACCTCCGAGGAAGAAGACCCCGTGTGGTCGGCGGAGAAATCGGGCTACGCCACCGTGGACGCGCTGGGGGCGGTGGATGACACTGCACGGGCCGCGCAGGGGACGGCAAACGGGCTTTCGGGCCGCGTCGCCGCGCTCGAGACGTGGGCTGTCGGCGACGAGACCGCGCTTTCCGTGACTGACGCGGGGACGTCCAATGCCACGCTCAGGATATCTTACACCAACCGGGTGATGTACTCCAGCGCGACGGAGCGCACGAACGCGGTCAACGATGCAAATGCCTACACCGACCGCAAGACCGCAGATGTCGTGTCGGCCGTGGACGCCGCCCTCGCAACCAAGGCGGACCGCGCATGGGGCACGACGACGAGCGGCGGTGCGCCGTCCCCGGAAGACACCCTCTCCGTCGAGAAGCGGAAGGTCACCATCACCGGCGGCGGAAACTACGCCTATCTCGCGTCCTCGACTGGCGGGTACTGGGTGCTGTCCGTGTCGCTGGGGAGCGAGTGGACGATTCAGGCGCTCGCCGACGCGCAGAACCCCACGAACCCCGCCACGGCCTCGTTCATCGACGCTGACGGCAACGCGGCGTGGACGGTCACCTCGACCGGCACGCGCGTGGCGTACGCCTTGCAGGGCCAGCAGTACATCTACGTGGAGGACGTCGGCGGGAACGACGTGGTGACGATAACGTACCCCATAACGAGCGACGACCACCCCACGTGCCTCTACGACCCGGAGTGCATCGCCGGCAAGGACATGAAGGAGGCGAGCGCGGCGAACTTCCCGGACCACATCGCGCTCGTGGAATGGGCGGGGCACAGCGGCGAGTGGGTGTGCCGCGTGACGATGAACGGGAAACCAGGGCGCGGGTTCTTCGCGGCGAAGTACGTCAAGCCAGGCACCGTGTACACGAGGTACGAAAAGCCGCTGGGCATCTCGACGGTCGTCATCGGGAACGACACGTACAGCGTACACGTCGAGACGATGAACGGGAAGAAGGTTATGGTACTGGAGGACCTGTGACGATGGACGCCGAGACGATTGAGGCCGTGCGCCGCGTGATCATGTGGGCGGCGCTCGCGGGGCTTGCGGCCCTGCTGCTCACGCTGTTCCTTGCGGCGGTACTGCCGGAGATGCGCAGGGCGTGTCGGCGCAACAGCCGCGCCAACCTCACCTCCGCCGCGCTGTTCGCGGCGCTGCTCGTGTTGTACGCGGGGTCGAAGCATGAGGTCGGCCGGATCACCTTCGACGCATACCTCGCCGATGCGGGCTCCTACCTCACCAACGACGTTGCGCACGTGGCGGCGCGGAAGGTCTCGGCCGTGATACCAGACGACACGCCCGTGCTGGTCTTCGCCCGCGAGCTGGCGAAGACGAACGCGGCGGACTGGGCGGAGGTCGCACCGCGCCGCACCTACGCCGAACTGCCAGCCGACTGGGCGCTCCCGAACGCCACGAACTACAACGTGTACGTCGCGCTCGCCTGGAGCCCCGTCCAGCCGGTAGTGACGAATCTCTATTTCCAGACGACGCCGGTCGCCGTCCTGGGCGGATCGGACACCACCAACGGCGTCCGCGCCGTAATTCCGCGATCAAAACTGGAGACACAGGAATGAAGAAACTAGCAATCATCGCCGCAGCCGCACTTGTGCAGCTCGCCACGGCCGGACAGTCAGATGGGACGGTTGTCGCGCAGACGATCCGCGCCGACGGCACCACGAACACGTGGACGCAGTTAGAACTGCAGACCGCGCTGGGGCTTGTGAACCGCATGTACTGGCGCGACATGGAAACCGCTGCGGGGCGCGAGCGCTGGCACGGGAAGAGCGGCCCGCCGCAACTGGACACGAATCTCTGCATACAGGTGTGGAAATACGCCGACGGCTTCGCCTGGACTAACGCCTGGACGCGCCCCAAGTCGCAGATGGAGAGGGAGGCCGAGGCGGCGGCGCGGGCGGCGGCGCGGCGCGAGGCGGAGTTCGCGCGGCTCACGAACGCCGTGCCTGGAATCGTGGCGCAGATATTGGCGGAACGCGAGGCGGCGTCCAAGACCAACACAACCACCATAGTGGTGGGCCCGTAGCAATTTTTCCCGCCAGGACCCCCACTATCCGATCTGTCTGCTACATCGAGCAATCCGTGACGGGCACAGCGGGAACCTATCTTCCGGCAATTCCGCCGGGACAA
>CACZDG010000231.1 GCA_902779865.1 uncultured bacterium | reverse complement strand
GGGCGAATCGTGTGCGATTCGCGGTCGAACGTCCAGTCCACGCCCTCCACGTAGTTCGTCTTGAGGTCGAAGCTCGTGACGGAAAGGATCTCGTCCGCCTTGTACATAAGCGGCGCCGCATCGTCTGTACCCATGAAGAGTACGGTCTCGTTCGTCATCACGCTTCCCGTGAAAAGCGGCGGAACGCGCGAATCCATGGCGATGGCGACGAACGCCGTCATCGCCATGACCGCCGCTATCAGGACTCTTTTCATCTTTGCTGCGCTCAGCGAATGATGATCATCATGCCGCCAACGGCGTAAAGTCCATCGTCCTTCACCCGGAGTGCACGTCCCATGGCCTTGGAGGCGGCATCCAACTTGAATGTCACGTCAGACGGTGTGTTGCCAGCGCCCCAATCGACGATCTTGCCCTTGAACGTCGGACGCGTGGAAACGTCCACAGTGATTGTCGCGCCAGACGCAAACGTCACATGGTTGGCGCCGCTCGTGAACGCGGACGTGGTTGCCCACGCGCCGTTGCGTCCGTTTAGGTCGAGCGTTGCGCCATCTTGGAGCGTGCAGCCGTAGAAGTAATCGGTGGCGGGTGTGAAGCGCCCATAGACGTTCATCGCGGCGGTGCCGTTGTTGACGTTGTTCGTGCAGGCGGCGTAGTAGTTGTCAATGTCCAGCTGCGCACCGATATAGAGCGTCCCCTCCGCGCGCAACGTTGTGCCACGCGCGCTGAGAGCGGAGTTGATACGCCAGTCGGTGTTGTTCTTAAGAAGAAACACGCCGTTTGTGATCGTGCCTGTGTTCCTGAAGAACAGCTGCTTGCCGGATGTGAGCGCCGAGACGGTCAATTCGTGACCTCCGAGATCGAAATAGATGGGCGCAAGGTCGAATACCGTCGTGTTAAACGCGAAATCAAGCGTGGAGTCGGCGGTAAGCGTCACCGTACCCAGGCTGCCGCTATTCTGGGCCATGTCGGATCCGGTATTGCGAATCGTGCCCCCGTCTAGGATGATGTTGTACCAGCGATAGTTGAAGTTAGCCTTGAAATCGAATACAGCTCCCGAACCAACAATGATGTCGGAGCCCTTGATCTGGTCGCCGCCGTGTCTTCCGAGGGGATCATTCGCGGCTTGATGCATTGCCTCCACGCATCCGCCCTCGATATGCGTGCCGCCCATATACGTCTGCCCCGTACGATTCGCCACAAGCGTGCCTGTACCTTCCTTGACGAGAGTTAAGCTCCCGGAAAGCGACAGACTTCCAGTCTTCACCGTGCGGCCTTCTGAAACGTCGATGCGCAGATGGCCCGCGCGGCCCTCCTTCGCAACGACTGGTCCGGCGATAAGATCCGTGCCGGTATCGCTGGCGAACACCTCGCCGCTCACGTTGTCAAGAAGGCCGACCTTCCCGGAATTCAGATCATGCACTGGAATGAAATCGCGCTTCAGTTCACCGCCCTTCCACATCTTGAAGGAATGAAGGTTATAGGCACCCGCCCTGCCCTCCGGTACCAATTGGTCGAAAAGGGCAAGCTCCGAATTGCTGCCGTTCGAGAGGTTAACGCTTTTGCTTCCAAGCTGAACCCCCGTGGCGGCATCCACGGCCGTCACTGTTCCATTCGGCGAGGTAGTCGGCGTGACTGAGATCCGGTACCGTGTTCCGACCGTCTGACCGCACACGGTCTCGTTGTTGCCAAAGAAGCGGAACTGACTGCTCGAACTGAGGAGGAGATACTGCCTAGAACCCCAGTTACAGCCAAAGATAGCCTTGCTCTCCTCCAATTTGGTCAATGTCAAATCGATTTCCACTGCCGTATCCGTGGATGGCACGATACCGGTCTTGACATGCTGTGCACCGGTTGAAGCTACGTATTCAAGTCGTTCGTACACGTTGGTGGAATCAGTGATGCCGCCCGTCCCGCGAAGGTCGGAAAGCGACAGGTCGTGCCCTGCAAGGTCAACAGTTCCGTCGATGCAAAGCGTGGGGAAACGTCTCCAGTCGGCGTCAGATGAGAGAACACAGTCACCAACCAAGGACATCAGAACTCCGGGATCGACCGTTCCCGAAAAGTTCGCGAGCGCGGCTTCGCTCGCGGCCTCAACGTGCAAGCCTCCACCCCCAGATCCGGCGAGGAATGCGCTTTCATCGCTGACGTGAAACGTGCCGTCAAGACGGTTCAACAGGCCCACGGCGCCCGTGGCGGGATCGCGCGCTGGAACAAAGTCAAACCGCATGGCGTTTTCGTGCCACACCTTGAAGGAGTGGATCTTGAACTTACCGCGCTGCGTGTCACCGGTAATGCCGCAGATGGCCAGCGACGTATTGTCGTTGTTGTTCATATGGACGCTCTTTGTACCGACCTGCGCACCGGTCTCGTCGTCGAAGAGAGTCGCCGTTCCGCCACTGACCACGAACCGGTAACGGGTATTCGCGGCAAATGTGCCCACGATTACGGCCTTGCCAAAAAAGTACCAGTTGTTGTTCTGACACATACAGAGAAAGCGATAATTGCTCCAGCTCTTGGTGCCGAAGAGCGTGAGAGGCGAATCGTCGGTCGGCGTGGCGACGACTTCAATCTTAGTGTTGGCACCTGGCACGTAGTCCGTCACGATGCGCTGTGCGCCAGTGGCCTCGATGTAGTCGAGCAGCAGGTAATCGTTGTTGCCAACCTGCGAGTCCGTCACATGGCCCGCGCCGGCGAGGCCCTTTACGGAGAGCTTGTGCCCGTTGAGATCGACGGTCGCGCCGCTTGCGACGGTCAGCGTTCCATCGACTGTCAGGTCGTCGTTCAGCACATAGTCAGTGCTGATCGTCATATCCGCCGCCCACGACGGCATTGCCGCCGCTACGCAGATTGCCGCGAGTGCCATCAGTTTTCTAGTGTTGTAGAGTAGAGACCCACGCCTCGGCGTTGCCGCCGATGCGACTTCCCCCTCGTCAAACCGTACGTGCGGATTTCCCGCATACGGCTTTCCATTGA
>CACZDG010000230.1 GCA_902779865.1 uncultured bacterium | reverse complement strand
GTTCCGCGACCTTGCGCGCGACTTCGGCAACATCGTCGAGTCGGCCGCGAAGGTGAACTTCGAGCGGATGCCCGACTTCCTGCATGGGATTGGCGATGGCCTGAGGGTCATTATCGAAGTCGCCAGCAGGATGCAGGGCATCTGCAGGAGAGCGAAGAAGGACATGAAACGCCACGGCAGCAGGTTCTGGGCGAAACTCGACGAGTGGAACACCATGCGGAACGCCGTCTGACGCGGCAATCCCCCGCCTTGCGCCAGAAGCCCGCCACGTTGCCCTGTGGCGGGCTTTTGGCGTTTAGGCGGCCAACTGCGCCTCCTTGCCGCGAAAGCCCAACACGGGCCAACGTCGCGCGTTCTGGCGCGGAGGGTGGCTGCTGGTGGTTACTTGATGCACTTGCCGAGCTTCTTCGCTTCGGCGAGGAACTTGGTGCCGTCGATTGCGCCGAGTTCGTACACGCCGTCGGCGCAGACCATGTCCGCCTCCTTGCTACCCTCGTAGCAGTCGAGGAAGCCGCGCAGAGCCGCGATGGGGCCGTCGAACTTCGTGCGATCTGTGTCCGCCATCGTGAGGATGTAGTAGAACCGCTTGTTCGTGAGATTCGGATAGACGACCACCGTGCGGTCGATGAGCGCCTTGAGCTGTGCGCAGATCGAATAGAAATAGACGGGCGAGGCGAGGACGATGACGTCCGCCGCCATCATCTTGTCGATGACGCCTTGCGCATCGTCCTTGATGGCGCATTTGCCGGTCTTTTGGCAGGCGTAGCAGCCCGTGCAGTAGCCGATCTTGAGGTCGGAGATCCGCATCTTCTCGACTTTGTTCCCAGCCTCATTCGTGCCCTCCGCGAACGCATCGCAAAGTTTGTCCGAGTTTCCGCCCTTGCGCGGCGTTGACGAGATGATCAGGACTTTCTTGTTCATGGTTTCTTCCTTTCAGAGTTTCTTGATGACCTTCGCCGGAACTCCGGCTATGACGGTGCGCGACGGCACGTCTTTCGTCACCACCGCACCAGCGCCAACAATCGCGCCTTCACCAATGGTCACGCCGGGGCAGATTGTGACCCGAGCGCCAAGCCATACCTTGCTGCCGATCTTGACCCGCTTCGAGAACATCCCGCCACGTTTTTCTGGGTCGGGGTCGTGGTTGAGCGTCGCGATGATAGTCTGTGGGCCGATTAGCACGTCGTCGCCGATTTCGATTCCGCCCTGATCCTGAAACTGGCATCCGGCGTTGACGAACACGCGCTTGCCGATTTTCAAGTTCTTGCCGCAGTCGGTGTGGAACGGAGGGAACATGACGAACGATTCGTCAATCTCGCTCGCCGTCAGTTCCGCCATCAGCCGCCGCACCTCGTCGGGTTCGTGGTAGCGTCCGTTCAATTCGGCAGTAATCTTCAACGCCTCCTGCGAAAAAGCATGGAACGCCAAGTGAAGGTTGCTCCCGGCGGGGATGTAATTCGCTTCCGCCATCATCATTCTGAACTCTTCGACCGTCATCTTGCTGTCCTTTCGAGTGCGGCGTCAGTCCACGGCGGCTTTCAATTTGAAGAATCTGAATTTAGACTTTTCAGCCGCGTTGAGCGTGTCATAGTCCTTCCATTCTGATTCGGCTGCGTGTAGTGTTTGTGCAGCAAGCGTCGTGATGGAAGTCCCTTCGGGCCGGTTCGTAGCCGCCGAGACGGATGGAGTGTTGCCAACCATCTTGATTTCGGCCGCCAGCTTCGCCTTGTCGAACGTTACAGATACCGTGCCGCCGCCGACCGCCGCCGCCAGTCCCTCTTTGGCCGTCAGCTTGCCGATCCGCGTGTAGGAATATCCTCCCGCCGAGCCGTAGAAAAGCACGATGCAGTTCGACCCGTACAGCATGAGATCGCCCGCCTCTATGTTGCTGTAGTATTTCGACGCAGTGGGCAGGGTGACGCCGTAGTTATATTTCTCGTTTCCGTTCAATTCAGTCATCGACAGCGTGAGCGGCAGCTTCTCCATGAAAGCCCGTCCGGTTTCGGAATTCTCGATCTTCGCCGTGAAGCGCTTTCCGCCGACCGATACGACAATGAAGGAATCGGCGTGCGCCACGATTGCGGACGACAATAGAATCGACATGGCGAGATGCCGCACGAGATTTTTGGCGCAGGCGGTCATTTCAGGTTCTTCCTGTAGAACGCTTCGATATATCCAAATGGGATGGCTTTCTTCGCGCCGCCATCGTAGAGGTCGCAGTGGCTCGCGCCGGGGACGATGACGAGTTCCTTGTTGCCGCCCTTGAGCATCTTGTAGGCCGTCTCGCCGAAGTAGCGGCTGTGCGCCTTTTCGCCATGCACCACCATGACCGCGCTCTCAATCTCGCCCGCGTAGGCGAGCAGCTTTGCGTTGAGGAACGAGAGGAAGCTTGTCTTGTTCCATCCGTCCGTCGAGTTGAGCGAACGCGGATGGAAGCCGCGCGGCGTCTTGTAGTAGGCGTGGTAGTCCTTGACGAACTGCGGGGCGTCGGCGGGGAGCGGATCGACCACGCCGCCACCGCGCTCCGCCGTGCCGCGTCTGAAATCGACGATGCGCTGGGCGTTCATCGCCTCGCGTTTCGCCTTTCTTGCGGCTGCGGAGTCCTCCTCGTCATTGTAGCCGTTCGCCGTGACGCGCGTCATGTCGTACATCGTGGAGGCGACCGTCGCCTTGACGCGGGTGTCGATGGCGGCGGCGTTGATGGCGAGTCCGCCCCAGCCGCAGATGCCAAGGATGCCGATCTTCTCCGCGTCAACGTCAGGGCGCGAAATGAGATAATCGACCGCCGCCTGGAAGTCCTCGGTGTTGATGTCGGGGGAGGCGACGTAGCGCGGCTCGCCGCCGGACTCGCCCGTGTAGGACGGATCGAACGCGATTGTGAGGAATCCGCGCTCCGCCAGCGTCTGCGCATAAAGGCCGGAGCATTGCTCCTTGACTGCGCCGAACGGCCCAGAGACAGCAATCGCCGCGAGCCGTTCCGTCGCGCCTTTCGGCTTGTATACGTCCGCCGCAAGCGTGATGCCAAAGCGGTTTCCAAACGTCGCCTTGCAGTGTTCGACCTTTTCCGACTTCGGGAACGTCTTGTCCCACGCAT
>CACZDG010000229.1 GCA_902779865.1 uncultured bacterium | reverse complement strand
GGGCGAATCGTGTGCGATTCGCGGTCGAACGTCCAGTCCACGCCCTCCACGTAGTTCGTCTTGAGGTCGAAGCTCGTGACGGAAAGGATCTCGTCCGCCCGGTACATGAGCGGCGCCGCATCGTCCGTACCCATGAAGAGCACGGTCTCGTTCGTCATCACGCTGTCGGAAAAAAGCGGCGGCACGCGCGAATCCATGGCGATGGCGACGAACGCCGTCATCGCCATGACCGCCGCTATCAGGACTCTTTTCATCTTTGCTGCGCTCAGCGGACGATAATCATCATGCCGCCAACGGCGTAAAGTCCGTCGTCCTTCACCCGGAGCGCACGTCCCATGGCCTTGGAGGCGGCATCCAGCCTGAACGCCACGTCAGACGGCGTGTTGCCAGCGCCCCAATCGACGATCTTGCCCTTGAACGTCGGACGCGTGGAAACGTCCACAGTGATTGTCGCGCCAGACGCAAACGTCACGCTGTTCGCCCCGTCTGTGAACGCGGACGTGGTTGACCACGCGCCCGTGCGTCCGTTGAGGTCAATCGTCGCGCCGTCCTGGAGCGTGCAGCCGTAGAAGTAGTCCGTCGCCGGAGTGAAGCGGCCATAGACGTTCATCGCCGCAGTGCCGTTGTTGACGTTGTTCGTGCATGCGGCGTAGTAGTCGTCCACGTCCAACTGCTTTTCAAGCCACAGTGCGCTTTCCGCGCGAAGGGTTGTGCCGCGCATCTTGACCGTATTGAATATGCGCCAGCAACCGTTCCCCTTCGTCCAGAACACGCCGTTGGTGATGTTGACCGAGTCGGCGAAGTAGAGCGTCTTGCCCATGGTATCGACGGAGAGGGTGTGCGTGTCCAGATTCCACATGTCTGTCGTGGCATTGTACACGACAGTATCGAACGCCGTCTCAATGGTCGAATCTGCGGTGAGCGTCAAATGTCCGAGGCTTCCATCGCTTTTGGTCCCGTTTATCGATTGTCCGTAGCCGCCGTTGCGCAGCGTGCCGCCGTTCAGGCACATGTTGTAGATGCGGTAGTTGACGTTCCCCTTGAAGTCGAACACGGCCGCCGGCCCGCCGGCACCAGTCCCGACGACGATGTCGGAGCCGCTTGCTCCCAGAAAATGCTTTCCCGCGTCGTATGGAGCATAGCCGCTGGCGTCGCGACTCATCGTATCCAGCACGCCGGCCTCGATGCGCGTACCGCCGGTGTAAGTCTGCCCGGCGCGGTTCATCGTAAGCGTACCCGCGCCTTCCTTGACGAGCGCAAGCGTGCCCGAAAGCGCGAGCGAATCGGCCACGACCGTGCGGCCTTCCGCGACGTCAACATGCAGACGGCCGACATCCGCATCATCCGCTACCGGTCCGGCCACAAGATCAACATCCGTGGTGCTGACGAGGAAATCACCGGTCACGCGGTCGTACAACCCTGACTTTTTGTTCTTGCGCATCGGCACGAGGTCGCGCTTCAGGTCGCCCGCCTTCCACATCTTGCACGAATGGACTCTGATTTTGCTCATCCTTCTATCATTAATGTCGCCCAGTCCGAAAAGCCTTAGTTCTTTGTCGGCGCAATTATTTTGAAATGTTCTTGTCTGGCTCCCCAGCTGCGTACCCGTCGCCTGGTTGAACAGTTTTACAGACCCATTAGGCGATGTGCCAGGAGCCGTTTTCAATACGTAGCGGGTACCGGCCGCCTCCGTGGAATACAGTGCAGTGCCATTTTCACCGAAAAAGACAAACTTGGGGCAGTAGGCGAACATATATGCATAGGTGCTCCATTTGCCGTTCCCCAAAATGGCAACGCCGCCACTACCGTTGCCCGACAGAAATGTGAAATCGAGTTCCAGAGCCGTGTCGGTAGTGGCCTCAATGCCAGTATCTACAACCTGCTGTGCGGTGGATTCGACATATTTCAGAAAGATGTCTCCCAAGTCCGTGACGGTGCCAGTGCCGCGCAGGTCGCACAACCGGAGGTCGTGACCCGCAAGATCCACCGTGCCGTCGATGCGGAGCGTGGGGAAACGCCGCCAGTCGGCATCCGCCGTGAGCGTGCAGTCGCCGTCAATCGCCATGTACACCGTATCCGCGACGGTTCCCGTGAAGTCGGCGAGCGCGGCTTCGCTCGCAGCCTCGATGCGAAGGTTTCCTACCATCGGCCCGGCGATGAAAGGAGTCGTCGACCCGCTCACATGGAAGGTGTCGTCGACCCGGTTGAACAGTCCGACTGCGCCAGTCGCGGCTTCGCGCGCCGGCACGAAGTCGAAGCGCATTACATTGGCATGCCATACTTTCATGGAATGAATCTTGAACCTGCCGGGTTGGTTGCCAATGCCGCAACAGCAAATCGCGAGCGGTAGATTGCTGCCGGACATATTCACGCCTGACTTGGAACTGACATTCTGGCCGGTTTCATCGTTTTGGAGAGTCGCGGTACCGGAATCCACGATGAAGCGGTAGCGCGTCCCCGCGCTGAACGTCCCGTTTTGTGTGTTGAAGAGACCGTACCAAGTACCGCCCGAGCCAAACGCGAGAAAGCCAGAATTACCCCATTTTGTGCCGAAGAGAGTAGAAGTATCCCTGGCCATCGGCGTGAACACGACATCGACCTTCGTGTCGGCACCCGGTTTGAGATCCGTCACGAGGCCCTGTTGACCGTTCGCTTCTATGTATTCGATGACTTCATACTGACCTGAATCTACGACTCCACCCGTTCCGGCGAGCGCGGAGACGCGCAGGGTGTAGCCGCTGAGGTCAAGCGTCGCGCCTTCCGCGATCGTCACAACCCCTTGGTCGCGCCAGTCGGTGTCTTCCGTCAGCGTGGTGTTTTCGGATATGGTTTTATCCGCGTACGCCGGTACCACGCAGAGTGCGGCCGCGACAAGCGCGACCCTCACGCAGAACCGCACACGCGGTTTACAGCCTTCCGTCTTCATCGTAGCGTAGAGTAGAGCGGAACGCCCCGAATGTCTCGGAGCGCCCGCCCCCTCGTCAAACCGTACGTGCGGATTTCCCGCATACGGCTTTCCATTGAGTGCTTTTCCTGTTATCATGGCTTTCTTCCTTTCCTTCTCCTGTTGAAGATTGGGTGTGTGAAAAACGCGGGCCGCGAGGCGCGGTCTGCGTCTCTCGGCTCATGTCGTTAAAG
>CACZDG010000228.1 GCA_902779865.1 uncultured bacterium | reverse complement strand
AAGCGCCTCTATCATTTCTTGGTTCATCGCCAGACCCCGTTAGTTTATCATAATTTCCGACGGGAGTTGTGGCAAAATCGGTTTTACCACAAGCCGTCACGACTCGGCGAGCCGCCGAGATTCCGCGCCGTAATCTCACGCAGAGGCGCAGAGAGTCAGAGAGCGCAGAGAGGGGCGTTCCGAAGCGTAATATTACGGTGCGGAACGGGTGGATGTGGGGTGGCGGAACGGTGGGGCGAGCCGCCGAGATTCCGCGCCGTAATCTCACGCTGCGGAACGAGTGGGTGTGGTGGCGGAATGGTGGGGCGAGCCGCCCGCCATTACCAACGGTAGGGGCCGACCACCGGGCGGCCCGGAGATTTAGCTTTTGCTTTTGTCCGTGTAGAACGTGTAGTTGCGCGCGGGCTACTTGACGATGATGAGAAATCCCTTCACGAGATATAGCCCGTCGTCCTTCGCAACAAGCGATCCACTCTGCCCCTCGTCTGCGCGCTTGAACTTCACCGTGTTCGCCGGTTTTGCGGCCCATGTGACAATCGGCGTTTTCGATGAAACCGTGCGGTCGCCGATTTTCACGTAGATCGTCCTCGCATCGTTCGCGAAAGAGCAGACCCTGTTGTCCTGCGAGGCCACCGTGCTCCACGGCAGGGTGTTACCGCTCAAGTCGAGCGATGAACCGTTCTTCATTTCGATGTTCGGGAATTTCGTCCCGACCGGCTTCAGCGCCCCGTAAACGGAAATCTTGTTGTTGTCACTTACCGCGCTCGCGCTTGCGCCCCATGTCAGGTTGCTCATGCTGATGTTAGCGAGATTGATGCGCGCAATGCTGTTGATGTCGAAGTCGGCGTTCGCGCCGTTGAACGCCGTTTTGTCGAAAACGAGCGTGCCAGCGCCAGAAGACGCGAACGTGCCATTTCTAACTGTCAGGTTGAAAAGGTGGAACAACTTGCCGTTAGCCACCGTCACGCCGAGCCTGTGTCCGTCGAGGTCAAGGGTATGGGCGTTGTAGCCGCCATTGATGAATCCGAAGTCTGCTGCCGCGTTTATGGCCGAATCCGCAGTGAGCTGAACCCGCGAAAGCATGCTCCATCCATTGGGGATGTTGCCGCCAAGATTGGCGAGAGTTCCCCCGTCAAGCGTATAGAGGCATGTAGCGGAAGCGTTCTTGTGTCCGTATGCGTTGTAATTCGCGCTTCCCGAGCCATCGACATCAAACACCGCGCCCTGGCACACCGTCACGCGGCCATACGTGTCATCGCTCGGATAGCAGTTTCTCCACGCCCGCATCGTACCGTTGGAGACGATCGTGCCGCCGGTGTACGTCTGGCCGGTCTTCTCCGCGTTGAGCTTCCCCGCGCCGATCTTGATGAACGTGAGCGAGCCCGTCAACGACATCGACGTATTGACGGCCGTGCCGCTCTCCACGTCCAGCAGCAATCTGCCTCCCTCGGCGGAGGACGTCACCGTAAACGGCCTGTTGCCCGTAAACACCGTGGAAGGAATCGTCACGCTCTTTCCGTTGACGTCGATCACCGCGTTGCTCACAACGCCGTCGAAGGCCTGGTGCAAGTCGAGGGAATCCACATCGCCGGGCATCATAAACGAACCTGCCAGCCTGTAGGCCAATGGAGTGACGCCAGCCGTCTTTACATACTGGTACTCCGCATACGAGGAATACCTGACTTCCATCGTGGAAGTCACGCCCCCTTCCCATTCGACGGGATACGCCGTGCCGTCCTCAAGATAGAAGTCCCACTTGCCCTCCGAGACGTTCCACATGGCGTACGCGGGCTCCGTCGTGGGCTTGACGTAAATCCCGTCGTCGGCCACGGCCAGCCCCATTCCCCGGTCCTCGGCCGAAACCCCGTCACACACAAGCTCGAAATCAACGGTCGTGGACGGCGCACCCCACGAGACGAGCTTATCGCCGAAATGGATGTCGCTGGTGCCGACGTATATCTTGATCTTGGAGTTCGCCGCAAAGGTACATGTACGGGCCGAAAACTGCGAGCTGACGACGGACCATGCCGTGTCCTTGCCGCTCAAATCGAGCATCGAGCCGTTCTGCATCTGAATGCTCGGAATCCGCTGCCCGTTCGGCGTGAACTTCCCGTAAACGGAAAACACGTATGCGATGTTATTTACAAAAGCGCCCGCGTTCCACGTCAGGTTGCTCACGCTAACCGCAGTAGCATGTGAAACCCCGCAGTTAACCTCAAGATCGCCGTTAGGCGCACGGAATGAACCTTGGGTCACATTGACAGACGTTGGGCCGTTTAGAACGAGCTTACCGTTCGTGAAGCCGAAATTGTACAGATAGCCTGGACCGGGGGTGTTCATGTAGAGCGTGTGCCCGCCAAAATCAAGGTTGATCTCGCTGTAACCATTGTTGATGAATCCGAACCCCCCGGTTGCCTCGAAATATGAGTCGCGCAGCAATTGCAATTTCGCCACTTGCGTCCAGCCGGTAGGGATGTTTCCGCCGCGATTGGCAAGCGTACCGCCGTCAAGGACATACAGGCATTGCGCCGAGGCGTTACGGTAGTTTTCAGAATTGGAGTACGACGGGCTTCTCGCGTCCACATCAAACACCGAGCCTTCGCACACCGTCACGCGGCCGTATGTCGCATCGCTCGGATAGCAGTTCTTCCACGCCCGCATGATGCCGTTGGAGACGATCGTGCCGCCGGTGTACGTCTGGCCGGTCTTTGTGGCGATGAGGCGTCCCGCGCCGGTCTTGACGAGCGTGAGGTTGCCGGAAAGCGCAACCGTGCTGTTCTGCGAATCTCCGCTTGCAACGTTTACGACAAGCAGACCGGGGTTGCTTGCGTCGGTCGAAGTGTCGGTAATCGTTCCCGACCCGGCAAGGCCGTTGACGGTAAGCGTGTGCCCGGCAAGGTCGAGCGTCACGCCTGAATCGACGGTCAGCGTCTCCGCATACGTCTCATTCGAAGTCAGCTGTCGGCTTGCGCTTTCAGTCTGGGCATACAACGGCACCGCCGCCGCTACGCACATTGCTGCCGCTGACAACAAGCGTACGACAACAAGATGTGTGCGGGGACGGGTGAGCCGCCAAGATGGCGGCTTTCCCTGTCAATGGGCACGAACCCCTATTTCCGCTTGAAAACATAATTAATATTTTACTCCCCCCCCCCTACGCCGTTTGTCAATTACAAAAATAAATTATCTTCTTTTTGTATTTCCTTTCGGCGGAGGATGTGATATACTGCGCGCGTTCGGAGCTTGGAAGATGAAGATAAAGGGCTTCTATATCTTGACGCGCAGGAGCGTTATGCGCATGATCTCAATCCTTGGGATTGTGCTGGGCTCTTTATACGCCGAGGCGACAGCCGAAAGCAAGGTCTTTTCCAGCCGGGTCGAAGACGTCCAAGTCGAACTCATAAGCCTCAAAAAGCGTCTGCCGGAAGACTCCTCCCGTGCCC
>CACZDG010000227.1 GCA_902779865.1 uncultured bacterium | reverse complement strand
GTGGGCGTGTACGAGTTCGCCAAGGCGGAAGGCATCGCTTTCGCGGCGGGCATGGAGGTCGGGTGGAACCCGACCAACGGCGAGGCCGTGGCTGCAGGCACTTCCGGCTCCGTCAAGATCGGCCACGCCATCGCCCTCACGGGGGCGACGGACAAGTCCGTCCTCGTCCGTCTCGCGCAGGGACTCGGCTGATGGACGGCATTCCTCCAACAAGTTCTGTGCCGCGCCATTCATGGCGCGGTCAGACGAAAAGTCAAAGGTGAAAATCGTCGTTAAGGAATTCGCTGATGAAAAAAGAACCAGACATCGTGGAAGAACTTGAACGTGTAAACGTTCTCTTCTACATCGATCGCGGCGAGGTGTTCCAGAAGGGCGAAGCGGTTGCCTATGACCCCGTGAACGACCGCATCGTGAAGCTTGGAACGCCAGGCTCCATGCGTCTCGGAACCATCACGATATGTATCCAGCTAGAGTACGGCAAGCCGCGCTCAAAGCCGATGATCTGCGTCCACATCGACAACGAAGAAGTGTTTGGAGTTCTCAAATGAAAAACCCGTTTTCATTCCTTCGCGGCAAGTTCGCCGCGTCACGCGGCAAATCTGCCGCCCATCGCGGCGGCGGACTGTTCCACGCCATCCGCGCGCACTTTGCCGCCGCCGAATCCGCCGCGAAGGACGCCGACTGGTGGAAGGCCGACTACCTCTCCGCCGATGCGGACGCCTCTCCCGACACGCGCCGCATTCTCCGTATGCGCTCGCGCTACGAGTACCAGAACAACTCCTACGCGCGCGGCGTGATCCAGTGCCTCGCCAACGACACAATCGGCAACGGCCCGCGCTTGCGCTACGCCTCCACCGATGACCGTCTCAACTCGCGCATCGAACGCGACTTCACGGCATGGGCGGAAAGCGTCTGCCTTGGCGAAAAGCTCCGCGCCGTGCGCATCGCCCGCGCCCGCGACGGCGAGGCGTTCGTCCTTCTTGCGCAGAATCCGACGCTCCGCACTTCCGTCAAGCTCGATCTCTCGCTCATCGACGCCGACCGCGTGGCTGGCGACTGCTGCACAGAATCGGGAGGTCGGCTGTCCCCAGCCGCCGAAACGGGAGGGTCGCGCTCCGTCGCGACCGCCGAAGGTTGCGGCAAGCCATTCACCATCGACGGCATAACCTACGACCAGTACGGCAACCCAGTCTCGTACCGCGTCCTCGTAAGCCATCCTTGCGACGGCAATCTCGCCGAGGAACGCGCCATGCTCATTCCCGCCGCGAACATGATCCATGTGTTCCGCGCTGACCGTGCGGAACAGCATCGCGGCGTTCCCGAACTCGCCGCCGCGCTCCCGCTCTTCGCCAAACTGCGCCGCTACACAAACGCCGTCGTGGCCTCCGCCGAAAAGGCGGCGGAGTACGGCGGCATCCTCTACACCGACCATCCGAAGGATGATACTTGCGCAGAGATTGAACCGATGGACGCCGTGACGCTCGACGTCAATCAGCTCACCACCATGCCCGAAGGATGGAAGATGGACGAACTGTACGTCAAGGCTCCCATCGCCACGTACGCCGACTTCAAGAAGGAAATGCTTTCCGAAATCGGCGCGGCAATGGGCATCCCGTATGCCATCGTCGCCGGAACTTCGGCTGGCTACACCTACGCCTCCGCTAAGCTCGACCATCAAACGTACTTCCGCGTCCTCCGCAACGAACGCGGCTTCGTCGAAGATTCCGTCCTCAACCGCCTCTTCGCCCTCTGGCTCCGCGAATGGTCACTCGCCCACCCCGATGTCGAAGTTTCGGGAGGGCCGCAGTCCTCTGCGGCCGAAAGCAGCCATCCATGCTTCCCAAATGCCTCCCCCAGCATTGCTGGTCGATCTGCGATCGACCATTCTCCCGCCATTCCCCTCATCTCCACCTGGAACGCCTCATGGCTCTGGCCGATGTTCGACAACATCGACATGCTCACCGCCGCCCGTGTCCAGTCCATCGCGCTCAAGAACCGCACGACAACCCTTGCCACCGAGTATGCCCGGCAGGGCAAAAACTGGAAAACGGAACTCGCCCAGTTCGAGAAGGAACAAGAGTTCCTATCCAAGCTCAAAATTGCCCCAGAGCGGCAATAAGCGCCTTGCCGCAGCCGTTCCATCGGCGTCAATCCACCCAGCAACCGAAAGGAGAATCCCATCCATGAACCCCAGCTACGGAAAACTCGTCAACGGCGCGATCATCCACGCGCCCACGTCGCTCAACACGCCATCCGGCGTGATCATGAACCCAAAGCGGCTCTCGTACCTACAGGCCGGATGGAAGTTTCTTGACCTCCAGCCGCCCGTCGATCCGCCGCCGGAAGGGAAGGAGTACCGCATCAGCGGCTACACCGAGACGGCCACCGACATCCGCCCGATCTTCAAGCTCGTACCCGTCGTTTCGCCGCCGCGCACGTTCAGCAAGCTGCGCCTCATCAACGCGCTCATGTCCCGCAACCTCTGGTCCGCCGTCCGCGACTGGCTCGACGCCTCCGGCTACTACGACCTCTTTGTCGCCGCCCAAGACTTCCGCGAAGACCACCCGCAGTTCGCCGCCGCCCTCGCCGCCGCCCGCACCCGCTTCTCCCTCCCCGACTCCGAAATCACCGCCATCCTCGCCGAGAGTGCCGCCGACTAACTACGCCCATACCTCTTTGTGACCTTTGTGTTCTTTGTGGCTAAAACCTGAAAGGAAAACTCATCATGGAAACCAACAATGCCAAAACTGCCATTGAAACGCTCGCCGCCGATCCAACCCTCGCCGGTTGCACCTAGGACGAGCGCGGCATAACCCCCATCCACGATCTATCCGTCGTGCCGCTCCCCCTCCACGAGTGCGGTATCTTCCGCTGCCCCGTGAAAAGCTGTGGGAGTGATAAAGAAAGAGCATGGAAAGTATAAAAGAAAGTGTTAAAGAAAGTGCATAGAAAGTATAAAAGAAAGTAATAAAGAAATATTGCCCGCCTACCTTGATATATCACCCAGAATATGCTATAATGTGCCCGTCTTTTGCGAAAGGTGTATTAGGTATTATGGACATGTCAAAATACATTGGCGAGGCGACGGCCTACGACAAGAAACTGATGCTTGAGCGAAAAGAACCGTTGAGTTGGCTCAAGAGCATCAGTG
>CACZDG010000226.1 GCA_902779865.1 uncultured bacterium | reverse complement strand
CTCGAAGAAGCGCACCTCGGGGTTCGCGACGAGATCCTCGGGCTTCACGTCGTACCAGCGCCAGATCGGGTGGTTGAGGATGAACATCGACTCGCGGCCCTTCTCCTTCGCGAGCGCCTCCACCGCCTTGAGGGAGTCGCCGATGCGTTGCGCCACCGTGGCCTTCGTGCCGCAGGTGCGGAAGAACTCCGGCACGCCGGGTACGTTGAGGTAGTTCATGTGGACCGCATGCTCCACGCCGTTCTCGTCATAGACGTGCGTCGTGCCCTCAACGGCGTCGAGCAGGAGGAACTCGCCGGGCTTCTCGAAGAGCTTGCGCATCTTCGCGTAGGGCTGTATGACGACGTTCAGGGAGCCGTCCGCCGCCGTCTCGGTCTCCACGCATCCGGGGAACTCGCGCTTGTAGGCGTCGAGTATCTCCTGCTTGACGATGCGCTTGCCTTTCCCGCCGACCTTCCTGACGCGGTGGGAGTCGGAGTCGGCGTAGACGTTGTGGTCGCTGATGCCGAGGAAGTCGTAGCCCGCCTCGCGGTAGAACCGAATCGCCTGCTCCGGGAACGCGCTGCCGTCGCTCCAGTAGGTGTGCGTGTGGAACTGGCCCTTGTAGAACCGCTTGCCGCCCGTCGGCGCGGCCTTCGCCGCGCGGTGCGCGCCTGCGGCCGCGGCAAGCGCCGCCGCCGTGATGAAACCTCTTCGAGTTGTATTCATTTGAGCCTCCCGGTTTGCATGGATTTTCTCATGTTGACAATCGCGGCAATTCAACCTTCGGGCTGGAATGTCGTGTCGTTTGTCAGGATCAGGTTGTCGATCTTTGCGCCGTCCTCGCGCGTGTGGAGCGTAAGCACCACGGGTCCCTTCGGCAAAGTCATGTCTACGGGAAACTCGCGCCATGTCCAGTTTGGCGATTGGCCAAGGTGCCAGTCCGTGCGTGGCATCAAGAGCGGCCCGCGTGTGCCTGACTGCAAGAACGCGCCAACGTTGAGCGACACGAGGAACGAATCGTCCTCTGGCGTAGGCGCCTGCACGCGTCCCCAGAGGTGGTATTTCCCGGCATCCTTCACCTCCAGCTGCCAGGACACGCTGCCTGGCACGATCCCGCGACCGCCAATCTCGCCTGGTGTCCACACGTACGCTCCACCGCTCGCCGAGCTATCCTTCTCAACACGCATCTTCCGCGCCACGACGCCCTTCTCCGCCTCCCAGCGTACCGGGCGGATACTTCGCACGTAAACGCGGTTCTCCTCCATCTCCTTCTTCATTCGTTCGAGTTCCGCCCGGTATTCCGCAAGGCCCGGCACGTTGCCGAGGATTTCCATGCCGATGTCACGCCCGTCGACGGCGAGCACGGCGGCGGGCTGCTGCGGCTCGATCTTCTCCGGCGCGAAGAACGGCGAGTTGGCGGCGAGGGCAAGCGGTCCCTCCTCGCCACGCACGCCAACTTCCACGCGCGCATCGTCTGCGCGCGCCGTTGCGGCGGAGGCGCGGAACGCGACTCGGAACGCGGCGAACGCGGCCGGATCGGCTGCATTGTCATCCACGCGCACCCAGAACGCCGCGCCGGGAACTGGCGCGTCGGAAACCAGGAGCCCCCACTCGTCGTGGTGCGCCACGGTGAGGCGAAACGCGCGCACTCCGGACGCGCCGTCTCGCACGATGGCGATGCGCGCCTTGCCGTCGCGCACGTCACGCGCCCACGGCACGCGCACGCCGCACGCTCCAGCGCCGAGGCGCACGAACACGGCGTCGTCCTGGTCAAGTTCGCGCGCGAAAGGCGGCGCGTCGCCAGTCACCGGCACGCGTTCGTCGTTGACGAACACCTCGTCGACGTCGCACGGGAACACGATGTGCGATTCGAGCGTTGGCGTCTCTGGAGGGATGTCGCCTGGACGGTACGCGACAAGACCGAGCGCATCGCGACCGCGCTGCGCACCGGCCCAGAACGGACGGAGATGGAGCGTCTTCTGGTGCGGACCGTTCCCCTCGGGAATCTTCTTGCGCCCGTAGGGATCGCGCCGTCCGTCGGCGATGAAGTAGGCGCGCGGGATGCGGTTTGTGGAGGCGAAGTCCACGGACAGCGGGATGTCCATGTTCCAGTAGTTTGCGCCAGCGGTGCCGAGCGAGACGTTCTTGCCAGTCCAGAGCACGCGCACCTTCTCTGGTTCCTCGCCCCACATCGACACCACCGTGCGCGGCGTGCGCGCGGCGAGTTCGCGGATGGCGGCGTCAGGACGCCACTCGGAAAGCTCGAACGGCAGTGGCGGCGTCTCGCGCGTGCCCGGCAACGGCGCGGCTAGCCCGGCAACGCGCAGGTAGGTGGCCATGCCGCCAAGTCCAAAGAGATAGTCGTAGTCGCGGCTGTGCGCGCCGGCGAGGCGCCCGGACGGCGTGAAAGACGACGCGGCCACGTCGCTCCAGAAGAGGCGCAGCAGTCGCTCGGCGCGGTCGATCACTCCCTTGTCGCGCGCGAACTGGCGCAGGCGGTGGAGGCAGTTGAGGTCGACTGCCGTGTAGGTAGGGCTACAATACTCGCACACTCCGCATATCGCCGTGTTGAGGATAAACTCGTCGAGGCGCTTCACGCCCGCCTCCAAGACGTCCGCCCGGCCGTACGCCTCGCCAAGCAGCACGAGGTTGACAGCGTTCATGAGCGCGATGTTCGTGTAGGAGCTGCGCACGCGATGGCTGATGCTGCCCTCGATGGCGAGTTCGCAGAGACGGTCGAACTTGGCGCGCTGGTCTGGCGTGAGCCGATCCCGGTAGTCGCGCGCGATGAGGGAGCCCTCCTGCATACAGAAGTCGACGGCATTGTGGTCCATCACGAAGCCGTCGCGCGCGTACCAGCGGAAGTTGCCGTACGTGCGAGATTCCGGATTGCGGTCCTGCAGCTCGGCGGCCACGTCGAAAAGCACGTCCAACTTTTCCAGTCCGACGTTCGCGCGCAGGATGTTGTAGGCTCCTGCAAAGAGTCCTACGCTCGAAAGCGTGCGGTCGCGCCGCTCGGCCTGTCGCACGAGGCCGCGCAGCGTCCCGTCACCGCGCGGCGGACAACGCGATGGGGAGCACGAGGATGGCAGGGATGAGTATTTTATGGTTCATGTTTTCGATCCTGTCCTATTTGACATCATGCAACGAACAAAGCGGATCAGAAGCGGGCAGCGCGGGAGGAGCCAGAGTTCCATCTTGCCGTCTGCCCGCGTCTTGACCGTAGCCTGTCCCCTGCGATTCCCGCAGATGAAGACGGGCAGGCCGGAGATGGAATCAGCCACGAGCACGCGCGTCTGCCTGCTGAGGCTGTCGAAGGCCGACTCGGGCGCACGGAGCGTGACGCCCGCGAGAGACACCTCGCCCGAGACCGTGAGAATCTCGGCCGTGTCCGTGAAGCGCAATTCCGCGCCGTTTTCCGTCTCGAGCCGAGCAAGCGTGAGGGCGGAGCGCCACTCGAACGCGCCCTGCGCGCCAACCTTGAGCGTCGTTTCGGGCGAGATGCCGCCCGGCACCGCAAGTGCGCCTCCGACAATCTCCAGCGTGCCGGGACCGGCCACAGGATCCTCGAACGTCACGGTGCCGCCGGTCGCGTCGATCGCGAGCGTCGCGCCCGCGTGCACGTATGCCGCGCGGTCTGCCGGCGTGGTGGTCGTCGTGATGTTCGCCGCCGGTCCGTACGTCCAGCCGTCCGGCACGCACAGCACCGGGCGTCCGCTCCGCGCGACGAGCGTGAGCGGCGTGTTCGCGCCTGCGGGCGAGAAGCTTGTCGAGACCGTCCGCCACACGTCCGGCAGGTTGACCGAGAGCGTGTCCGCGAACTCCAGCGCAGACGCTGCCGTCGCGGGATACATCGTCCTGGTGATGAACAGCGTGCCGGCCCCGCCGTACTGCTGGCAAGCGCCGCCGCGAAGCCGCGACTCGATGCGCATCGTGCCGTCGACGACGATCTTCTGCGGTTCCGCCGTCCATTGGTAGAACGTGCCGTCCGCGCTGTTCGGGCCGCGGAACGTCAGCATCGCGCCCGACGCGACGCGGAATCCCGCGTTCTTCACGTCAAACGCGCCGGTCTGGTTCGTGATCGTCACGCGCCCGGCCTCGACGAACAGACGCGACATGTCGGGCTTCGCCGGACGCTTCGTGAACGCCAGGCGCGGATAGGTGACGTAGCCCGTCGTGCGGATGTCGCCGCACACGTGCATGATGGGCGCTTGCTTGCTCCCCGCCGCCGTCACCCCGCCGCCGAAGACGAGCGGGCCTGCCGCCGCCGCGTAGAGCGTGAAGCGGTTGTTTCCGTTTCCGGCGATGCGCGCGTCGCAATCCACGCGCTGGGAAACGGCCGAAGTCGAGTAGAGCGTCGCGTTGGGCGTTCCCGAATAGCCGCCGTTGACGTTGAGGTACGAAATCGGCTGTCCGAGGCCATCCGAAACCCTGAACGAGCTGACTGCGGTCGCGCGGAATACGATCTGGCTGACGGCCGACGGATTGCCGCCCACGTCGTAAACCGTATCTACGACGTCGTCCACGGCGCCGAACGCCATCGGGTAGCGCGTCTTGGATGTCGGCGGCTCGACTCCGCACGACCAGTTCGCCGCCGTGCTCCAGTAGGGCGAGGTCGGCGAATGCCCGATCCATTCGTAGCGGTATGCGCCGTCCGGTCCCGTGACGGTCTTTTTCACGAGGACGATGTTGCCGCCTTCGCGCTTGAGGACGGCGCCGCTTGTCGCGCCCGAGAGCGTGATCCGGTCCGTGTAGTCGTCGATGGCGTCCGAGCCGGTGTTCACGAGGATGGGCGTCGCGCCGGTGGTGAACGAGTCGAGCACGGTCACGTTGATGCGCGCCGAGGGGTCGATGCTCCAGCTTGCGGCGTACACGCCGTTCCCTTCGCCTGCAGACATGTTGAGCGTCGCGCCCGCGCCGAGGACGAGACGTTCCGCGACAAGCGGAATGTAGTTGCCCGAAGTCGAGACGCTGGGGACCGTGAGCGTGGCGTTGTTAGACACGGTCACGCAGCTGAACGCGCGCGCGCCGTCCCACGAGTAGGAGTTGGCGCCCCTTGTAGGTTTCAGCTCCATCGTGCCGCCGCCCATGACGGTGAGAGAGGCGGCGCCCTTCACGCCGAGGGAGAGCTTGACGGTGCGCGTGACGGAGGAATCGTTCCAGTCGCGGGTGTCGACCGTGATGTCGCCAGACGCGAAGGGATAGACCTCGCGCCCGCCCATGTCGTCCATGTCTGCCGTGGGCCGGATCGTCGTGGGGCCCTCGATGCAGAAGTAGCGGTTGGGAACACTCCCGTAGATGAGGAACGGATAGGCTTGCGAGAAGACGAGCGTGGAGACCTTGAGGACGGGCCTGGCCTCGGCGGTCATGTTCTGGATGGTGTCCAGGACGAGCGGGCCGTCGCACATGATCGTGCGGGCGTCGGACACTTGGAGCGCAAAGCGGACCACGGTGCCGGACGCTTCCGCGAACAGCCTGTCGTAGGCCGTGGTGCCGTTGGGCAGGTCGGTTACGTAGACCGTGCCGCCGGTAAGCGAGAGACTCGCTGTCGGGTCGATGGCTGGAACGGCGTTGAAACGTATCGTGCCGCCACCAATCGCAAGC
>CACZDG010000225.1 GCA_902779865.1 uncultured bacterium | reverse complement strand
CGACTCGAAGAGGTGACGCACGTCCGGCTCGTCCGCGCCGCGCTTCTCGAAGAA
Organism: uncultured bacterium; assembly: GCA_902779865.1. Classification (GTDB taxonomy): domain Bacteria; phylum Verrucomicrobiota; class Kiritimatiellia; order RFP12; family UBA1067; genus RUG572. The sequence goes on along the minus strand of CACZDG010000225.1, from coordinate 5,197 downwards.
GCACTTGAGCATCTGCATCGCGGTGGTCTTGCCGAAGCGGCGCGGACGCGTAAACAGCACCGTGCCCGCGTCCGTCCGCAGAAGGTCGCGGATGAAAAGCGTCTTATCGACACAGTAGTTCTTTACCGCCACGTACTCCCAGTCGCTCTTTCCGACCGGGAGCGGAAGCAGCCTACGCCGTGCGCCTGTCGCTGTAGCCTCTTTTTCCATGAGCGAAATTATACCAAAAATCCGTGCCCTTGTGCGGGGGAAATTGAAAGCGGCCACATCCGCCGTCTGGTAGGGGCCGACCACCGGGCGGCGCGCACGGGGAACGGCGCGCATGTTGGTGAACTTCGCGCCGATTGGCATATCTGGGCCATCTGCTACAGCGTTCCGGCGAAGAAACGGTCCATGATCGCCGAATGCTCTGCATCAGTCCAACCGGAACTCTCTATCGACACCCAGCCGCTGTAGCCCACGCGCTCGAGGGCTTGGCGTACGGCCTTGAAGTCGATGGAGCCGTCGCCGATGCGCACGAACGCGCCCTCGTTCTTCGCGGCGCGGTCGATCTTGAAGTCCTTGATGTGGAGCTTCACGATCTGGTCGCCCAGCGCGCGCACCCATTCCGTCGCGGGCGCGTAGCGCTCGTGGTTGCCGAGGTCGAGGTAGGACTTCACCCAGGCGTTCTTGAACGAGCGGATGAACGCCGCGGCGAAGTCGGGCTTCACCCACAGGTTGTTCCACACGTTCTCGAGGCCGATGGTCACGCCCAGCTCCGCTGCGAGGGGCACAAGCTCCCCCACGGCGTCCTGCGCGTACTTCGTCGCGTCGTTCTGCGCCTGCACGTAGGCGGGGTAGTCGGCGTCTGCCGCCCGCGAGAGCATGAGCGTCTGCGGATCGAACGCAAGCTTGAACGCGCTCGGCTTCGGCATCGGCACGCCGCCAATGCGGCCCGGCACGATGAGGATCACGGACGCGCCGTAGGCGGACGCAAGGCGCAGGTTTTTCTTCCCGGCCTCGATCGCGTCCCGGCGCTTCGCGGGGTCCTTCGCGTTGAAATCAAGCCAGCCGCCCATGAACGAGTGAATCCTCAATCCCTCGTCGTCGGCCAGACGGCGCGCCGCACGCGCCTCGGCCTCGGTCACGGACTTGTCCTGCAACTCCACGCCGGGGTAGCCGTTGTCCTTCAGGACCTTCACCACGTCGGGCGTAAGGCGTTTGCGGATCAGCGCCTTCTTCAACACGGTCTTGAACGGTCCCGCGCAGCAGCCACCCATAGGGGAGGGCCGCGCCCCGTCGCGGCCATGCGCCCATTGCGGCAGCCCCGCCGCCGCAAGCGCCGTGGCACCTGCCAGGATAAAGTCACGTCGTTTGATGTCCATTGTGCTACCTCACGCTTCTTTCCCCGGCACGGGCGCCACGCCCTCCGGCGGGACGGGGATGTCCTCTGTCTCCTCGAACTGCTCGGGCGTAAACGCCGCGTTCCAGCCGTTGTAGAACTCGCTGCGTTCGTTCTCAAGAACGTCGCGCATACGCACGAGGCGCCCGGAGTAGGCCGCGAGCGTGCCGATGATGCACGTCGCGGTACTCATCGCCACCTGCTCGCCCTCGTTGAGGAAGTTGCCGCTCAGGAGTCCGTTCAGGAAGTCCACGTGTTCGGCGATGAGGCCGTTGTGGAGACGCCCCTTGATCGCGGCGAGGTCTTCCACTACTGGCTTACCGTCCCAGCGCTTGATTTTGTTGCCCACGGAGATCTCGCCCTCCGTGCCCACGAGACGCGTGCCGAAGGGGTTCGCGCAACCGGCCATGTGGCGGCCGAACGTCGTCGTGTGCAGATCCTCGCCGTAATCGTAGTCGATCGCCATCTCGTCGTAGATGTCGCCGATGCCGGCGGGACGCCGCCAGCGCGCGCCCATCCCGAACGCGCTCACGGGGAAGCGTCCGATGAACCAGTTCGCGAGGTCAACCTCGTGGATCGCCTGCTCGGTCACCTGGTCGCCGCTCATCTCCCAGAAGTGGTACCAGTTGTTGCAGAGGTAGCCGGCGTTCGTGTCGGTGCGACGGCGCGGACGCACCCAGGCCGGCCCGTGGCAGCGGTACACTCGCCCCGCCATAATCTTGCCTATGCAGCCGTTGCGCACCGGACCGATCTGCTTGAGGAAGCGGTTCGAGTGGCGGTGAAGCGTGCCGGAGAGGATCGAGAGGTTCTTCGCCTTCGCATCCGCCACGCTCTTGAGGAACGCACGCAGACCACGCGGGTCCGTGGCGATGGGCTTCTCGGCGAAGATGTGCTTACCCGCCGCTACGCAGGCGGCGAGGTGGCGCGGACGAAACACCGGCGGTGCGCAGAGGAGCACGATGTCGCACCCGGAGGCGATCACGTCCTTGTAGCCGTTCGCCCCGCCAAACGCCATCTTCTCATCAACGCCGTACTTCTTGCAGATCGCCTGCGCCTTGTCGGGGAAGAAGTCCGCCGCGGCCGTCAACTGCACCTTGCAGCCGAGATGCGTCGCTGCGTCCATGATGTTCTGGATCGCGCCCGTGCCGCGTCCGCCACAGCCTACGAGGCCGACCTTGAACACCTTCCGGGCGTCTCCCAGCACCGTCGGCGCCGCCGTGGCCGCGCCCACGCCTAGCATAAACTTCCTTCTTGATACTTCCATGGCTTTCTCCTATTACCGGTCGAAGAAGAACAAGTTCTTTTTCACGTGCATCTTCTTATTTTACAAACAACACTAAACCGCTATAGACGTAAAGGCCGTCGTCCTTGATCGTAAAGGCACGTCGGCGCTCATCCTCCGCCGCCACCACGCAGATCGCCACGAATCGCATCATTTTGTCAGCATTCATTTGCAGATTTCCTTTTAAGCCTTAAGTGATATAACTTGTATTTTACTCCCCAATTATGGTTTTGTCAATTACAAAGACAGATTTTTTGTGGAAATGACCGCGACGCCGTCGGAATGACCACAGATGTTACCATGCGAACCGGTAGGGGCCGACCACCGGGCGGCCCGGAGTTTTGTTTTAGAGGCAATTGTAAACCTATACTCGTTAGTTGAATGTCTCACGCAGAGACGCAGAGAGACGGAGAGCGCAGAGAAAAGTCGCCAATTAAGCGACGTAATCTCTTAAAACTCTGCCTCTCTGCGCCTCTGCGTGATATATAACGGAGTGCATGGAAAATGAAATGACGAATTTAGGGTAAAACCTCCAAAACGATTTCACGCCAAGTTCGCAAAGTACGCGAAGTTCTGTTTCATGGATGACTTTGCGAACTTAGCGGACTTTGCGTGAGACTATACGAGTTTTGCAACTGCCTCAATCTTCATTGTTTTCATCCTTTCACTTCATTTCTCGATGATCGGCATGTCGATGTTGCGTTTCTTCGGGTTGAAGTTGATGCCGACGAGCGTCACAGGGCGGTCGCCGCCAATCCACTTGTCCGCGTAACCGCGCTCGCGAATCTGCTTGATCGCCGCCTTCGCGCTCTTGCGGTACTTGAACTCGAACACGCACACTTCCTTCGGCGTCTCGATCACCGCGTCGGCGTAGCCGAGCATCGTCGCGACCTCCGGCTGGGGATTCGCCCCCGTCATGGACGCAAAAAGCTGGAAATAGCGTTTCGCCAGGTACCCCATCCAATCGCCAGAGGCTATCTGGCGTTTTGCCTTATCGACAAGCGTGTTGAACGGATCCTCGTCAAGTCCCATCGCCTGCGAGAGATAGCCTTCAAAAAGAGCCTCGCGCACTTCAAGGTTCGGCGGGGCAAGAACGTAGCTGTCCGTCTCGTCCTTCGTGGGATCGCCCTTCTTGACGTCCTTGATCGTGAGATAACCGCCCTGGTACAGCAGCGACACCATCGGCAGCGTCTCCGCGTCGCACACGTCAAGCGTCAACGGCCGCGCCGACACGTTTTCGAGATCCGCTGGCAGTTTCCCCGCGTTTGTCATGCGGTTTATGACGAGCGACGTCCTGCCGGTAGTCTCCCAGTAGCCCTTCAGTTTCCCGATTTTTAGCGCACTGCCGAGCGACACCGGATTGCAAACGCGCGCCTCCGATTCGGGCGAGAACCGATAGCCGTCGTACCACGAGAGTATCGCCTTCTTTGCCGCTGCGAAATCCATGCCGTTCTTTGCGCCAAGTTCCTCCACGTTCTCGCGCAGCGCGCCGTCCAGTTCGTCCGGCGTGTAGCCGAGGAGCGTCGCATACTGCTGGAACGATGAAATGTCCGTCAGATGGTTGAGCCCCGAAAACACCGAGAGCTTCGTCAGCTTCGTGACGCCCGTCATCATCAGGAAACGAATTGAATCCGAGCTGAACTTCAGTTTCTCGTAGAAGTCGTGGAGCAACTTGCGGACACGCCTCAGCGTCTTGAGGTCGTCGAGGAACGCCGCAACGGGTTCGTCGTACTCGTCGATGAGAACGACGATCTGCCCAGTTGGCGACTTCTTCGCGGCGGATACGAGGAACTCCCTGAACTTCCCAGGTATCGTTCCCTTTTCGGGAACGGAAAGCCCGGCCTGCTCGAACAGTCTGTCAACAAGTACACCCAGCTCTTCTTTGACCTCGGCGTAGTTCTCGCCGGACACATCGCCCATCGTAAAGCTGTACACCGGCGTCGGTTGCGTCCACCCCTCCCACGGCAGCTTGTCGATGGCAAGGCCCTTGAACAGCTCGCGCCGCCCCTCGAACATCGCCTTCAAGGTCGAAAGCATGAGCGACTTGCCGAAGCGGCGCGGACGCGAGATGAAGTACTGCGAATCCGTCTTCGGCACTGCAAGTCGGTACAGCAGGTCCGTCTTATCGACGTACTTTCCATTCCCTCCGAGTATCAGCCTCGGAAAGTCGCACACGCCCGTAGTGGGCACCTTGATTCTGCGCTCTTCTTTTTCCATCGGCACATATTATACCAAAAACATGCGCCCTTGTGCGGGGAAACTGACTGGGAAAACCGCCATCTTGGCGCCGCAAGGTGGGGCAAGACCAGGTGGGGCGAGCCGTCCCCGGCGAGCCGCTGTTCGTTGAACCTATACTCGTTAGTTGAATGTCTCACGCAGAGACGCAGAGAGACGGAGAGCGCAGAGAAAAGTCAAAAATCAGAAAGGAAAGAAAAATATGACAAGAAACGGCCAGAAAATTTCTTTCACCCAATTGGTGAAAACAACTACGACGCCAATTAAGCGACGTAATCTCTTAAAACTCTGCCTCTCTG
>CACZDG010000224.1 GCA_902779865.1 uncultured bacterium | reverse complement strand
ATCTTGTCCGAATCCGTCTCGTAGCGCAGCACGCCCAGCACGCGCTTGTCCCAGTAGGGCGTCCAGTAGAAGTCGCTGGCGTCGCTCGTCGTGGTGGTGTTGAATCTCAGGCCGTACCAGACCGTCGGCATGGACTCGGAAGACCACAGGGACTCGAGGTTCATGAAGTACATCGCGTTGTCGTCGCTGTAGGTCCAGTACTGCGTGCGGCCGGACAGCTTCCAGTAGTCGGACGGCAGCCACGCTGCCGTGAGGGCGAGGGAGTCGTACGTGACTTCCTTGACGGCCGAGGGCACGTAGTCGTGGTCGTAGAGCGTCATGACGGAGAAGTTGTCCTCGGGGTTCCACCGGGCGCCGAAGGAAAACACCACCTCGTCGTTCCTGCGCATACGCGTGAAACGGCCGCTGTTGCGGTGATCCTGCAAGTTCTCGTATTCCTCGTACCTGTACTTGCCGGAGTAGATTGGCTTGCGCTTCGCCTGCCCCCCCGAGCCGAAGAGGAACACCCCTGAATCGAGGCGCCAGTTCATGCCCACGCGCCAGTCCTCGGTGTCAACCTTGAACCTGTACTTCGTCTCCTCGTAGGGCACGTCGGTCATCGTCCGCGCGTTCCAGTAGGGCCGGACGGTCTGCTTGATCTCGCCCTTGTGGTATTCGCCGTACAGGCTGATCCAGTCGTTCAAGTTAGCCCCGGCCTTCGCGCCGTACCTTACGATCTCCACCTGGTCGTTTGCCTTGGTATGGGAGATATCGACCTGCCCGTATGGATGGGCGGGATCGAACCAGGGTTTTTCCTTCTCCTTGGACATCTGCCACTCGAGCTCCGGCTCGCGCAAGTCGCCCGCGACCTGCTTCGCCCCCACGTCTTCGCCAGGTTCGTTCCGGCGGATCGTCGTGTCGTTGCGGTCGTCGCGCTCCGCGTCGTGCGCGGACGTCCCGCCCGAGACCGTCTCCAGCAATGGGCGCATGCTGGCGGAGACGCGGTTGCGGAAGCGGTGGCGGATGTTGTAGTCAAGCTTGGTACACAGGTCTTCGGGATAGCCGGACTTGCGCAGACTGGCCACGATCCTGTTCGCCTCGTTCGGCTGGTTGAGGAGCATCGCCAGCTCGGCGCGCATCCGGCGGCCGAGGAAGTATGGATGGAACTCGAAGGCGTGCCTGACGACGTCCTCGCCTTCGTCAGCCCAACTGGGCTCGTAGCGGCGCGCGATCATCGGGTCGTCGCCGGTCAAGGTGAAGCCGGTGGTGCTCTGCACGAAACCGAGGCGATAGGAGCTGGCAGCCTCGGAAATTATGCTGTCGCTGATCGAGCGCTTGGTGTTGATGTTGCACGCGCCAACCTGCCCCACCGAGCCGCGGGGGTAGGCCACCATGGCCACGGCGCAGTCGTTTGAACCCATCTCCTTGCGGATCTTGGCGCGGCTGTCGCGGAACTCGCGGCGGATGCGCCGGTCCCATTCGTTCAGCGACTCGATCCGGTTGCGTTCGGCCTTCCACAGGCGGTTGCACAGAGGGTCTCGCATGTCGATGCCCTCCTTGTCCACGGGCTCCTTCTTGTCGCCGAAGCGGAGCGAGGATCCGATGATCCAGTTGCCGGTGTCGGCGTACTGGCGTATCTCATCCCACTCAAGCCTGCTGGGCTCGAAAGATTCCGGTTCCTCGGAGGGGGTGAACAGCGTGAAAGGAACGCCGAACTCCTCCGCGACACGGGTACCAAGCACCATTTGCGAACGGCGGGCGGTGTCGAACGTCACCGCGAAGGTCAACCGGGGGCCAAGGGATTCCTCGTCATCCAGGTCTTCCTCGTCCTCGTCGCCGTCGTCGTCTTCATCCTGCTCGGATCGCCTGCGCTCGCGGACCTTTCTCGGCTCCTTGTCGTTCTTGAGGTAATGCAGGCCCGTGATCATCCAGCCGACATGGTCGAAGACCTTCGCCGGTAGAGGCGCTTCCTCCTCGTCGGCCTGTTCGTCGATGAGATGCCGCACTTTCCGGCGACCGGCCTTGGTGTTTTTTGCGGGAGGCCTCGCGGCGCCGATGATCTTGGGGATCTCGTCCGCCGAGACCAGCTCCCAGCCGGCTCGCTGGAGCGAACGGATATGCTCCGTCAGGCGTCTCACGCTCGTCTGCGGCATCCAGTCGCTCTCGGTGAGGCCGGTGTACTTGAGCGTGAACACGGAGCTCTTCGACCCCGCCTCCTCGAGCCGTTTCGCCTCCTCCAGCGCCTTGGCGTATTCACCCTGTGCGGAATAGAGGCGCGCGCGGTAGTAGTGTATCATCGGGTCGTCGCGGTCGAAATGCTTGAAGCACTCGCGCAGGACGCGCTGCGCGGCCTCGAAGTTCCTCTCCTTGACCTCCACCTCGAAGAGCAGCGCAAGCGCCCGCACGTTCTGGTGGTTGTACTTGAGGAGGATGTCCTCGATCTGGCTGCGGCAGATGTGCAACCGGCCGGTCTGGTAGCAAAGCTCGGCCAGGAGATTGCGCGCCTGCATGTTCAGGGGATCGGCCTTGACCGCCTCCTGCAGCCGGTCGATAATCTGGTCGGTCTTGTAGCGTTCAGGGTTACCCCGGTTGATGGCCACGCACCGGGCCGCGAGCCGGGTGAGGTACTCCGCGCGCATGAGGTTGTTGGTGGTAGCCTCGATAAGCGCCACGAGCGGGGTCACGTCCTCCTGGCCCGATATCTCCGCGATATCGGCCCGGAGCCGCATGGCCGCCATGTTCTCGGGCTCCAGCGCGAGAACCTCCCGGCAAAGGCGGTCGGCTTTCTCCAGCTCGCCCACCCGCAGCTCCAGCGTGGCCTGCTCGAGTTTTATGATGGTGTTGTCCGAGATGATTTCCGCAATGTCGCGGTATATCTTGAGCGCTTCCTCGTCCTGAAAGCGGTTCGCAAGCATCTGGGCGTAGGTGTGCTGGATATCCACGCGGTCGGGGTTCTCCTTGATGAGCCCCCTCAAAACCGCTTCGGACTCCTTGACCTCGCCCAGTCGCATCAGGTTCTGCGCGAATGAGTATTTGAGGTCGTAGTCCCGCGGGTTGATGGCGAGGGCCTTGCGGAAGGCCTCGTCCGCCTTCACCCAGTCCTTATCGAGGATCTCGTACTGCGCGACGAGCGCGTGGGGCTTGGCCTTCTCGGGCATCAGGTCGCGCATCCGGAACCACAGGTCGCGTGCGCGTTTCTGCTGG
>CACZDG010000223.1 GCA_902779865.1 uncultured bacterium | reverse complement strand
CGACTTCTCCGCGCGCATCTACCGCGACACGATCCTTGCGGCGATGGGGCTGCCGAAGAAGCCGGCGTCGGACTGGAAGCCGCGCCGCACCGGGAAGGTGCGCGACTGGTTCGACGGGGGCGTGGCGGAAGGGTGGCCGCGCGCGGCGGCGATGTTCGGCGGCGCGTGGCGCAATCCGCAGACGGGCGCGTATGCGGACGGCGCAGTCGCCGCGTCCGCGCCGGGCGCATCCCTCCGCTTCGACGCGGACGCCGCGGCGAGCGCGTCCAATGCCAACGTGACGGTTTCGCTGGAAGCGGAGTTCCTTCCGCTCGTGGAGCCGCCGCTTGCGCCGGCGGACGCGGTCGCGGGCGTGACCGCAGTGTGGGAGGGGGCGGCCACGAACTACTGGGTTCTTGCGAGGGGAGACGACGGTCGCAGCGGCTGGCGACGCATCCCGGAATCGCACGCGAAGATTGACGTGCCGGTGCCGGTGGAGGTCGAGTTCGCGAGCGACGGCGCGGAGGTGCGTGTGCGATACACGGTGGACGACGCGGTTTCCGGCTGGCTGGGAATCTGCGGCGGCGGCAGTCTGCACGGCGTGGAGGCGACGTGCTGGCTGCACGCGCTTTCGGCGCGGTACGCGAACGTGCTAGGCGACGGCAGGTTCGCCATCGTCCTGCGCTGAACCCGGCTCCGGTCGCCCTTGAATGCCGGAATGCGTGCCGGGCAACTCGGAGCTGGCAGCGGGACGCGCATGAGGATGTCCGCCGACCGCAGGCGCATCTACATCGTCCGGTCTGGAACAATGATCTTGTGAGGTGAAAACATGCAAACGATAAAACGTGAAGTGACGGCTCTTCTTGCCGTTGCGGCCGCCGCGTATGGCATGGCGGCAGCAGGAGCCGCCACAGCCGGCGCAAAGGCCTCCGATGCGCGTCCGCAGTACATCGGCTACAGGAGTTTCCGCCAGCAGTTTGAGCGCACGAAGGACTTTGCGGACATGGGGATACCGCTGCGCATCTTTTTCGCCGCGAACACCATCAATGCGTACGGGATGCCGTACTGCGACTATCCGCTCATTTGGAAGGGGATCAAGCAGTACGACTGGGCGGCGCTCGACGCGCAGGTCGAGGACTTCCTCAAGGCGAGCCCGAACGCCGAGTTCATCTGCATGATCGACCTCAACACGCCATACTGGGCGATACGCAGGTTTTCGATAGACTCCTTCACGGAGATATCCCACGCCGCGAGCAATCCGGGATGGATCAAGGCTACGAAGGAGTGGATGCTTGACTTCATCGCATACGCCGAGAAGAAGTGGGGCGCGCATATCCGCGCATACGTCCTTTCCGGCGGATGCACGAGCGAATGGTACGAATGGGACAAGGGGCGCACGGGCAACGTCAAGAACGCGGCATGGGCCAGATGGTGCAAGGAGCGGAATCTCCACTACGGCCCGACCGTCCCGAATCTCGCAACGCTCAGGACGGCCGCGTTCGAGAACCTCGTCTATGATCCGGCCAAGGAGCGGCAGAAAATCGACTACTGGCGCTTTCACAACTCCGTGATTGCCGACGCCATCCTCTCGTTCGCCTCTGCCGCGCGCAAGGCGATACCGGCGCGGAAGAACATCGGCGTTTTCTACGGCTACTACTACACGAGCGCCAAGGGTCAGGTGTCCTTCGGCCATCTTGACTACGAGCGCGTCTATGCTTCGCCCGACATCGACTTCTTCATCGCCCCGGCCAACTATTCCGGCCGCCGGATGGGCGGCGGCACCGGCAGCCAGCTCGTCCACTCCACCGCCCGCCACTACGGCAAGCGCCTCATGCACGAGATAGACGTGGGTCCGCATACGCAGAAGTTCTGGCAGCCCGGCACGTGGAAGACCTTCGAGGAGGACGTTGCCGGCAACACGCGCGAGGCCGCCTTCGCGACAGCGAACGGCTGCTCCTACTACTGGTTCGACATGTGGGGCGGGAAAAACGGCTTCTACGACGATCCCGCGCTACGCGCCCGCATTGCGAAGCTCGCCGAGATAACGCGCCGATACGGCAACGCATTTCCGCATCCCGCGGACGAGGTTCTGCTCGTGGCCGACCCTGAAAGCCTCTACCACGTCAACGAGAAAGACCCGAAGGAACGCGCGTTTGGCGAGTACTTCCGCAACGCACTTTCCAAAACCGGCTTCCCGTTCGACGTCTGCACCCTCTCCGACCTCAAGACGCGCGACATCTCAAAAACCAGGGTCGTGGTCTATCCCGCCGCGATTAACGTCACGCCGGAGAAGAAGGAGCTGATCGAAAAGAAGATCCTCGGCGGCGGGCGCACGGTCGTATGGTGCTACGCGCCCGGGATATCGGACGGGCAAAGTCTCGACGTCAGGCGTGTGAAGGATTACGCGGGCGTGCCGTACGCGACGCCGGGCGTGAGCACCACGAAGATGGACGGCGGCTGGACGAGCGTCTATGCGCGAGACTACAAGCTCTACACGCCGGCGAAACTGCGCGAGATCATAGCGGCGTCCGGAGCGCACGTGTGGGCGTCTAAGCCGTGCGTGGTGTTCGCCAACGAGCGCTTCGTCGCCGTACACACGAAGGACGGCGGGGAGATCAAGGTGTCGCTGCCGCGCAGGTACGCGCGCATTACGGATCTGCTCGCGGACAAGGTCGTCGCGGAAAACGCCGATAGTTTCACCTGTACCTTCTCCTCGCCCGACACGCGCCTTTTCGACCTTTCGGAAAACGATTGAGTTGGAGATTCCCCAATTTTTGAGGCACGAAAATCGCGGTACCCCTGAAAAAATTGGTGGAATTGGGGCTTGCGCATCGCGCGTGGATGTGGTATGATTCGCGTGTCATGTTTAAAGGCGCATTGTATCTTAAGCTGGCGATGTGTTCAGAGACATCGCGTTTGAGCGCGGTCCGAGGCCGTGCGGTGTGCGTTTTTACTTCAAATACCCCCGATGACTTTCCAAACATCCAAAAGGAATCGCAAAAATGGTGCGCCAAGCAAAGCTCGGCAGAACTAACAGAATGAAAGGAATCTGTACGGCAAAGAAAACGACATGCCGATAGGAAGGCTGGCTGCGCGGATGGCGACCGACGTGCAGAAGCCCAGTCCTACAAAGGAATGAGCCAAACGAAAGTGAAGTCCCGTATGTACGCCTCGAAATTTCCAACCGAAAGGTCTCCCGTGGCCAAGTGTGTCATGATAGCGG
>CACZDG010000222.1 GCA_902779865.1 uncultured bacterium | reverse complement strand
CGGCGACTTCAACCCGACGAACGTGATCATCACGCCGAAGGGCGACTGGCGCGTGATCGACTGGAGCCACGTGCGCCTCGGCGACCCGCTCGCCGACGTCGCGCGTACCTACCTCCTGTTCTGGCTCTCGGGCCACATCGCGGCGGCGGAGAAGTACATGGCCCTCGCGTGCGAGGCGCTGAAGGTGAAGCTCCCAGACGTGCAGAAGTGGCTCCCGATCGTCGCCGCGGCCGAATCCAGCCGCGACCAGACGCCGAAGAACCATGAGCTGCTCGTCCACTGGGCGAGCGTAGTGGACATCGAGTAGCTGCGGCTGTTTCATGGCGGAAGCCGCATCGGCTCCGCAGCCCACGCGGCGGGACGCCCCAAGACGTCCCGCCGCACACTTTTTCCAAGCTGCGCCTCATCAGAGTGTCGCCGACTAATCTGCTCCTGCGGCATGTTCCGCTACCCTGTGAAAATCCGTGGGAGTGATAAAGAAAGAGTATGGAAAGTTTTCAGGGGTTCGAGAATTCTGCACTTCAAACGGCTTCAAGGAACTTCAAGGTTTTTCACCCAAACTTCAAGATTTTTCAATGCCGTTTCGGGGCCTTTTTCACGTTGAAGTTCCTTGAAGTTTCTTGAAGTCCGGCTCCAAAACCTTGAAGTCTGTTGAAGTCTGTTGAAGTCCCTTGAAGCGCCGTCAGCTCCCGGAGAAGTACACCTCCCCGCCGTTTGAGTATGATTTCACCACAAGTTCGCCGCTTTCCACGAGGTCGGTAACGTACTCGTCCCTGAACGACTTGCGTATGAACTGCGTCTTGCGCGTGAGGTCATTGCGCGTGATTCCCCCGCTCCCCGCCGTTCAACGTGAAAAAAGGAAAAGTTATCAATAGCCACTTTACGAAATAATCATTGCTTTTCGAAAGTTTGGAGCTGATTCATCCGTAATATTACGTTGCGGACCGACTGTGATATTACGCTTCGGACCGCTTCATTCCGCCACCCCACATCTACCCGTTCCGCACCGTGAGATTGCGGTACGGAATCACGGCGGTCAAGACGGGGCGTGACCCTCCCCGTATCACACCACAGTCCAAGGCGTTCCTACACTCCAGTCTAGGACGCTCCTACACCCCAGTCTAGGAGGCTCTTACACCCCAGTCCAAGAGGCTCGTACACTCCAGTATAAGACGCACCTATACTCCGGTCTAATATACTTTGCCGTGGAGGAAAATCCGTGAAAATCACGCCATCAAGAATCAACACGCTTCTCACCATTGGCGAAAACCTGAACATCGAGTTCAAGCGTGCGGGCGACGGGCCGAAGGCCGACACCTTCGAGTCCGTTTGTGCGTTTCTCAGTAAGGCGGGAGGCGATCTGCTGCTTGGCGTTGACGATGACGGTACGGTCGTTGGTTTGCCGCCTAAGACGGACGTATTGTCCGTGTCGGCGGCAAGCGTTTCGGCCATTGGGAGGTGAACGGATGAAGTCAGCCAATCGAACAATCCTTATCGCAGGCATGGGCACTTCTCCGGCGGTGCTCACCGAGACGGTCTGGGTACTCACGCGGTACTATTCGGTGATACCCAAAATGTGTTCTCGCTTTCTATGCTTTGGGGTCAGTGTAATTCTTTCGATACGCGCCATAGCGGGATCCGTTGCGGCGTCATACGATCATACGAAGTGGGGTTTGACTACAACTACCGGTCCTATGACGCAATCTTCCCCCGGATGCGGGAAAGTTTCCTTGAGAATGACACCAATGTCACATCGTTTATCGAGAAGCTACAGCCCTGTTGGCATGGCAAAGAACTTGCTGCGAAAACGGCCCGACGCTTCCGAGCCGAGTATCCCGAAGATAACGTGTCCGACGAGGAACTCGCGCGCGTGCTACGGCAAATCCAGATTCGGCACATATCAGGGACAAGAATCCTGACTGTAACGGTTGAATCCGAAAATCGGCATTTGAGTGAATGTCTCGCCGGGACGTTCGTGCGTTCTCTTGTCCGTTACACCGACGAAGTGGTCGAACGGGATGTGACGCGTGATCTTGCGCCGTTGCGTGCTCAGCTCAAGCAAAAGGAGAAGGAACTTGAAGATTTGAAGAACGCGGCCGAGAAAGTCCGAAGTGAAGAAAAGGATCAAGGACTCGTCCAGCCATCAGAATATGTCAGGCTAAGTCGCCTCAGGAGCGAGAAGGTCTTTCCTGAATACGATAAATTGTTCTTGGAGGAGGAACGTCAAACGCGCGCACGGGAACTGGACAAGATCGTGGCGTTCGTGTTGGGACCGGCACATACATCAGACCATGCTGAGTCTAATGTCAAAGACCAGTGCCTTGAAGCCGAAAGGCTGGCAGTCAAGGAAGCCGAATGGCAACGCAAGGAATGGAATGACCGTTGGAATGACCGTCTTGAGCAGATTCGTCTTCGCGCAGAAAGCCCGCGAAGAAAATATCTTTCTTCCAGCGGCCATTCATACGGGCTGGATGAATATTGCACGCAGAGGCTTACAGTTGACACGAATTCGGCCCTGTACGGTTTCTTGGGATGCCCATTTGGCGAGAAGTCAAATGATAGTGAACGTTATGTTCGACTCGCTGAACCGTTCGAGGGATTCCCATGGGTCCGTTACGACACATGCCGCAGTTGCCAGAAGATAGCGCGATGCGATGCCCGTTTGACCTTTCGGACGATGGGATTGTCAGAGATCCCTTTTCGCCGCATGTTTCGTATCCGAGACGTATTTCAGGATCGTTACGGGTTGGTTTTTGCCGAAGAGCGCAGAGGGGAGGATTACTTTGCCGAGGCATACATGAGTCCGGGCTATCGCGTGGGGTTGTTCGTGACTAATGCGCTTGTCCAAGTCGGTGATGCCGTACGAATCGAATATACCCTCGGATTTGAAGTCGTGAACGAGCAGGTGCTCTCTCAACGTGTTAGACGCATGCAAGACGGATTCTGTTGCAATTGGCATGACGTCCTTCATGTGACGGATATCCCACAGACCATGCGAAACGACGATGCGGCTTGGACCTATCGCGTCGAGAGGGGGCGATCGACTGAAGAATTGCTAGACGAATGGATACGAACGGGGAATCGTGCAATCCTAAACCAGGGGAAAAAAGAGCTTGGAATGCCTGTCAGTTGGTCTGGGGGAGGTTCCGTTTCTGGATATTTCTCGCAGTACGCCGGCGGCCGAAACACGGGATACTGTTGTACGGAATGGGAGGCCGACCAGTTTTTGACAATGGTTGGTTCGTTCGTCAAGATATGCGATCTGGAAACGCAACAGCGCATTTCGTCCAAACTCTACCATCCAGGCATGTTTCGCCGCCGTGAAAAGGGAAAGACCGGCAACTATTTCGTCGGGAGGATTTTCTGTGATTTGATTCCGGGCGATCGTGTGACATGGGACACGTCCGATTGTCGAAAGACGGTAACCGTCTGCGAGGACGGAGAACCTGGGGAATACTGGGATTGCATCAAAAAGAACATGAAGAACGTCGAGAGCATTGAAAGGGCCACTGAAGAGGACTGGCACCCAACGGCACTGGCAGAAAAGTTTTCACATCGCCGCACTGAAGTCAATCGCAAGAGCTACCAGATTCGCGGGACAATGTGGCGGTATGACGTAGGACAACTGGATGCTGCTCTTGCCGCCGATACCAATATCATTGCCGCCCTCAACTTCCTGGACGAATGCCTGAATGAGCGACAACCCGGCGTTTATGTCCCGCCACACATGGAACATATACTCGACCTCAGCTACCCTTCGCGAGAATTCGCCCGACGGAAGGTGCGCCATTGGGAGAACATGCGACGCGCCGAACTCCAAGCCGACCTCTGCAACGCCCGCAGAGAGATCCTCGACGGGCTTTTCTCAAACACTACGTTTAGCAATGGATTGCCGGCAACGGTTGTGCAGCGGTTCAAACTTTCACGGTACGAGTGCGAGAGATACGGCGCAAGTCGCGAATTGCGCAAGCTATTGGATTCGAGGCGTTCGTTCAGCCTCATGGTAATTCCTGTCCATCATCCACGGGACGAACCGCCGCGTGTGTTCACCACAGATGAGATCGGGCGGGCCAAGCGCGTCCTTTCTCCACTGGCAAATCGACTTGTTGATTTTAGTACAGAAGAATCAGATGGGCGCAGGAAAACAGATGGTGGGGACGTCGTTCTTTTGATATATGACATACTCTATTCCGCACTTTCTTCGCAGAAGGGCCATGAAGCCGTTGCAGACCTTTTGCCGTGTTGCAGCACGGTCGTTGCGGCAAACCTGCATCAAGCACCGATGCTCTGGATTGTCCGGCGCGTAACAGTTGAATTCAAGGACAACCCGGTGTCTTGGAAGTTCGCGGAAGACGTGAAAGCGGAACTGGAACGTCTGGAACAGGTTTCGTTTGTCAGTGGAAGAGCAAAAGCCAAGGAGCGGCTTGAGGAGTGGCTCAAGTCTGACTGGGCGAAAGCGTGGCGGAAAGGTCCTTCCACAAATTGAACCAGTGCGACCGCCGATAGGTTCCCGCGTGCCCGCCTAAATGGGAACACCGCCTTCTTGGCGGCCACTAACCACCCTCATCAGAAACTTTTCGTCCGCGCTTTCATTCATCCTGTCGATTTGATATACTTCTTCCCGTCATGTTGAGGCAATCGTTTACAGACGTCACCTTCGCCACGAACACGGACGGGAGCGGCAAGTCCGCGTTCTACGTCCGTGCGCTCGACATGCTTGGTCCGGTCCTGACGAGGCACTACCCGATACCGGTCATCAGTGGCTCCATGTGGCGATGCCGTCCGATGTTGACGATGAATTGTGCGGAACTCAAGGCCGCCCAATGGAATAATGCACTGTGAATACAAGCGGGGCGATGAAGAATGGCAAAGAATTCGGCTAAAGAGCAAAATGCGATGTCAGCGGCGAGCGTTTTCAAGGCGATCGACAATGTCTTGAAGAAGCCCGGATGCGGGTGTTCGGGTTCACTTGATTACATGGAGCAGTCGAGCTGGCTGCTG
>CACZDG010000221.1 GCA_902779865.1 uncultured bacterium | reverse complement strand
TGCAGATGCCGCCAGCCGAGCTCCGGCTCGCCGGTCTGGTAGCAGGCGAGAGACCAGAACAGCGTCTCGTTCGGGTAGCGTCCGCACGACGTCCAGAACCTGGGCAGACGGTTGGACGAGTAGAGCAGCGTCGCGCCGTCCTTGGCGAAATGCGTCGGCACGTTGTCCTCCACCCAGGCGACGGCGCGGCGGTTGCGCGCGAGGTCGAAGGGAAGGCTGTCGATGGCGATGTAGACGGTGGAGAGGTCTGGCGCGCGCATGAGGCGCTTGAGGCCGAACCGCTCGCGGTACTCGCCCCACACGCCGTCGCCCTCGTGCCACAGGCTCTTCGCGATCGCGTCCTCGACGGCCTTCGCCCTTTTCCCGAAGAAGGCCGCGTCCTCCGCCTTGCCGAGGCGCTGCGCGACTTCCGCCATCGTGCGGCAGACGAAGGCGTAGTAGGCGGAGGCGATCGTGCCCGCGCCGCCATTGCACCACTTGTTGTCCGTATTCCACGTGTTGAGCCAGTTCTCGTAGAGATCAAGGCCGGGCACCTTCATGTTGCGGTCCATCCAGGCGAGGTGGCGTTTCACGCCGTCGTAGGCGATCTCGCGCATGAAGGCGTCGTCGCGCGTCCACTTCCAGTACCGCATTACGGAGACGGCGAACTCCTCGCACATGTTGTACGAGGAATCGCGCTGCGGCTCGTTGGGAATGCGCCCATCCTTGCGCTGGGAGCGGAAATGCTCGCGGGCGTTCTCCTTGAAGCGCTCCTCCCATCCCGTCGCATAGCAGATGTACCCCACGCGCCAGCCCGCGAACGCCTGCCTCCAGTTCGTCGCGCCGTGCGTGATGTGCCGCCCCTCGAACATCGCGTCCGCGACGAGCAGCTGGCACGGGAGAAGCGAATCGAGCAGCGGGTCGGGCGTCTTGATCTCGATCGTCCGCGCGATGCGCTCGAAGTGGTTCGTCGCCGCATCGAACATCGCCGCGACATCGCGCGTAGCGACGGCGCCCTCGCCGTCGTTCCTCATCCCCTTCCGCTCGAAGTCGTAGTACGTCGCGCCGCCCCGCACGCCCTTCGCGGCGAGCTCCCATTCGCCGTCGAACGCCGGGGGCAGGTTGCCGGTCGTCTCCACGAGAAGGCCGTCGGACTCGGCGCTCCGCACCATCTTGACCGTTCCCTTGCCCTTCAGGTCGTATTCGGCGCGGCCCCACACGTAACGGTATTCGACGTCTTCCGTACCGTCGCCGAACTGCAGCACGCCGCGCACCTTCTTGTCGATCTTGTAGCCACTGAACACCTTGAGGGCGACCTTCGGACGGTCGCCCGTCCAGGGGAGGGACTTGCGCGGCGCGAGCTCCCGGTCGTCGCCGTGCCACCCGTAGAGCGGTCGGTTGAACTCGCCGTCGCCGTTGTTCGCCTTGTAGCCACCGGGAACTGGCGTGTAGCGAAACCGCGCACCGTCCCACGAGGACACCTCCTTCTGGCGCGACGTGGAGACCCACATCTTCCGCAGGGGCGACTGCGCCGAAAGAACCACCTTGTTGCCGCGAAGCACCACCCCCTTCTCGCCTGGCTGGAGCGCCGCGTCTCCCCACATGCACACCACCGCCGAATCGCTTGCGAGACGCCTCGATGTATTCGTGGAGATGAACGTGTTGTCCTCCACGCGCACGTCCGATACGTTCGCGAGGCGCACGCCGCAGTAGAGCGGGTTCACCACCACGTTCCCCGCGAACACGAGACCGTTGCAGGAACGCGCCCGGCCGTGGTGTCCGAGCGCGATGAGGTGCGGCCCCAACCGCTCGCTCGGACCGAACCAGCAGCCTGTCACCGACACGTTGCGGTTCGGGATGGAGATTTCCTTCGCGCATGAAATGGGCGAGGTCTCCGGATTGCCGATCGCGCCGGGGCTCGTCTGCTCCACCTGAATCGTCTCGCGCGTCAGGCAGGTCTGCGTTCCTCCAAACGTGTATCCGGCAAACAGGCAGTTCGTCACCACTACGTTCTCGCACCCGTCGATCTGCAGCGCGTGGTTGTTCGGAATGTCCTTCACCACCGCGTTCTCGAAGCGGATGTTGCGCCCGCAGGCAAATGCGGCGACGACGCAGCGCCCCTGGCAGTCGAACACGCCGCCTGACACCGCGACGTCGCTGACGCCGTTCGTCGCATCGGTACGCGGAACGAGGTTGTAGAGGAAGATCGACCAATGCCCCTTGCGGTTCGCCGCCGAGCGGATGATGGCCGAGCGGGCGGGATCCATCGCGCGTGCGGCGACCTCGGGCGTCCAGCCGTCCGTCGCGCGCTCCACGCCCCCCGCCAGCTCCAGGCGCACATGCGGACGCAGCGAGAGGTACAGAATGCGGTACTCGCCGGGCGGAACGACCACCGTGCCCCCTCCCGCCTCCGACACGCGGTCGATGCACTTCTGGATTGCGGACGTAGAGTCGGCGCGCCCCGTCGGGTCCGCCCCCGCCTCGGTCACAACCGCCCGTATCGCGCCGTTTCTGACCTCGACCCCACTCGGCACGGGCGTATGGCGCTGCTGCACGGCAGACGCCGTCGCAGACGCAGCGTCCGTCAGAACGGATACCGTGTAGCCTTCGGGTGCTTCGTGGTGGTAGGACATTTTTCCTCCGATCTTCTTCCACGACACCTTCAGAACACCATCCTCGAGAGGAATTTCGCCGGAGCAGTGTTCAAGCGGGACATCCGGGAAACGGAGTTCAACGGTCTTCTTCACGCGGTCGATGCTCCGCACGCCGAGGACGTCGCGGTAGAGAACGTGGGCGATGTGGCTCGCAAAGCCATGTGAACAGCTGGCGGTGGGCGCATCATGTTCCCACAGCGTCCCCGTGCGTTCCGCCATGAACGAGAAGTAGCCCTTCGCCTCGTCGAGAATCTGCGCGGAAAGCCCGGCCTTTGAAAGACATTCAAAGCGAAGGTAGTTGCCGATGAAGGCGTTGGAGAACGCAACTGCTGGCCACTTGTTGTTTTTCTTGCGGCGGGGGCCGAAGTCCTCCACGAGTCGTTTCCACAGCTCCGGGTGTGACTTCGGCGTAGCGACATCGAAGAAGAACGCGTAGTACTGACACGTCTCGGTCGCTTCCGTATCGGGCTTGAGCGAACCGTCCTCCTGGCGCAGCGCGCGATCGACGAAGAACGTTCCGTTCCACGACTGGCGGCGCACCGTCTCGCGCACCTTCTCCGCCTCTTCGGCGTAGCTGGAAATGCCATAGAGTCGCGCAACAACTTCGAGAACACGCGCCCATGTCATGTTCGTCGGGTAGTTCACGTCTCGCGTCAGCGCGTTTGAGCGCGACCATTCCACGAACACGGACGGTGGCAGCTTTTCAAGAAGGCCATCCTCGTTACGGCACTTCCAGAAGAAGTCCATCA
>CACZDG010000220.1 GCA_902779865.1 uncultured bacterium | reverse complement strand
GCGCGGACCGTCCTTCGCCGCCACCTTCACGTCCGCGAATTCCGGCAGGTACTTCGCCACGGGATCGTCCAGGTTCACCTTCCCCTCGTCCACCAGCGTCATCAATGTGGCGGCGGCGATCGCCTTCGTGTTGGAGGCCAACCAGAAGAGCGAGTCGGGCCGCATCGGCGTTTTCGCCTCAAGGTCTGCGTAGCCGCGGCAGTCGACGGTCGCCTTCCCCTTCGCGTCCACCACGACCGACACCGCGCCCGGCAGCTCTCCGCCGTCGACGTACGGCCCGATGGCGTCGCCCACCGGGGAAGCATACGCCAGTCCACAGCACAGAACCACGCCAATCTTGGCAAGGCCGCGCAAGCTTATCATTCGTGCTTTTCCTGTTGTCATGGAATTCTTCCTTTTTCTGGTTGTTTTTAAAGTTCTGCAACTGCCTCAAAATAGAACGCGGAAGTTGTAGCGGTCGTTGGGGGCGGCGTCGCCGTGAAGCGTGAAATCCGTCCAGTCGTATGATTGGAGCGAGTGGTCTTCCCACTTGAAATCGAACCCGTCCGAACGCAGCCGCCCCCTGAACGCCGATGCGGGGACGTCGTGCATCCGCAAGACGGTTCGTCCAACATGACGTCCGCCTCGCTCAGCCATCGCGCGTTCCACCATGAAATCGTACCCCAGCCAGCCTGTGGCGGCGGAACGGTCTGCGTCAATGAAAAGCTTCATCCAGTCCTGGCCGCCTGGTGCCGTCATCGGCTCTCGTGTCCGCACATAGAAACAGATGTCGTTCCCATTGCGCGAGACCTTCGCGGCCACGATGTCGTTGCGTCCGGACATGTCCACATAACGTCCGGCCTTCGTCCCGTGCGCGGTGAAATCCCTCCGCACTTCGTCGCCGACGGTGTCGCGGAACTCAGGCTGCACGTCCCGCCAGTCGTCGAAGTTGCCGTCGATGCGGATCGGATGCGAGACCGTCGGCGGTATTTCATGCACGCCCTTGTACCGGCGGACATTAGCTACGAGCTGCCAGTAGTACGCGTCGCCCCAGAACCCTTTCACAGGTTCGCAGTCGCGCGAGAATTCGGGATTGAACTGGTCGCAGAACACGCCCGCTTCATTCCGGTAGTTGTTCCATTCCGGCAGGCGCATCGCGCGCCATTCGTTCCATCCCGTCACGAAAACGAGCGGCGGCGCAGCCTTCAATGCCAAGTCCCACTGCTCTTGAAAATTCGGTCCCAACGCCAACTGCGCAAGACGCGGATCGTTTGCGCCGCCATGCCAGCGCCGCCCCATCGCACCAGGCGCGCTCATCGCACACTTTCCAGCCGGACTGGCATTCTGCGCCACAGAGACGGCCATCATCTCGTCCTCCCCGTCCAGCCCCCTGTAGACATGTTGCGGATAGACCTCCAGCCATGGCCATCCGCCCGCCTTCGCGTCTTCTCCACGGTAACCGGCAAGCGGACGTCTAAACGCGAAGAATTCGCGTATCCGCCTGGCATCTTCGTCCTCCGCGCCCCAGGCGCAGAACATTCTTGTTCCCTCGCAAGGGACGCAATCCCGGTACGCCTTCCCGTCGAGGTCTTTCTTTGCGGCTCTCAAGGTCCACCAGCCAACGGATGAAGCGGGCTCGGCAAGCTCGATGAAGTAACGCCCCGCCGGACACGAGTTCGCCAGCTTCATGACAAGCGACGCATTGTCGGCGATGTTGGTGAATCGTTGCTCCGCCACAACCGCGCCTTTCGGACCGTCCTTGCGCAAACGCATTGTCGCCGCGGAATCCGGATGCGAACCGAACGTGGGAGTGCTGATGCGTATGTTCCCGAACGGCGCCTTGGCGGCGAACGATTGTCCGAGCGCATGTCCGGGCGCGAGCCGCTCGGCGACGAGCTTGCCTTTCCCGCCCGGGCCGAAGCCGCTCGCCACCGGCTCCGAGGCGGCGTATGCAGCGATGACAAGCGGTTTTCCTTTCCATCGGAACCAGAGTTCGGGATGGATGCCGGGCTCGTAGAGCGTTCTCCACAGATGCCGCAGCTCGCCGCCACGCAGGCCGTACGGCGGGTACGCGGGGAACGGACACAGAAATGCGATCTGAGGCGTGTGCCCGCCGGACGCGCGCACGTCGGCGAACACGCGGACGATCTCCTGCCACGAGGCGTCGAACGTCGGCCCGTTGCTCACGTCGAACTTCGAGCAGTAGTAGCCGAAAAGCGGTTCGCCCCACCAGTGGTTGCAGCACATCGGACCCCATAGAGGCGAGTCCGGTTTCTTCAGGGCGTCTGGATCCGCCGACAGGATCTTCGATACGTCGAACGGTCCCGGCACGTTCTCGCCGGCGGGACGGTTGATGAAGTAGAACACCGCGACCGTACGGTTTGTCCTGGGCAGACCGGCCTCCGCCGCCGTGGGGAGCGAACGGCCAAGCCCGTCCGTCGCCACCCACGTGTCGGATGCGATGTCGCATGGCGCGGACAAAGCCGCCAGCACAATCGCCGCCGCGAAAATCATGCCGATTTTCACATGGCGCTCCTCAGGTGCCAGGCCTGTTCTATTACTGCACGTACTGATTGCTTCATGCCGCTAGCCTTCCAGGAAAGGCGCGTCTTTGATGGATTGGGCTTTATGTTTGGCATGGGAATGTACTGAAAACCATCCAGCGAGAATACGTCAAGCCCCACGCGGTCAATGAATATGTGCAGACCAAGTCGTCCTTCCGCGTCCAGATTCCATGCAGTCGATTGGCCATTAACAGATAACGTATGTTGGATGGCTCTATATTCAATCTTGATACCGCGCAGGTCTAACGCTATTACGGCGTCGGCAACTGGCACGCACGAGAACTTGATCTCCACAAGCTCTCCATTGAAATCTTTCAGCGACATTGGAGGCCCTTTACGCAGGGACTCGAGTTCTTTCACAGGGAAACGCGACAATCGCAGGCCTGTGTCCGTTCGAACCAGTTTCAGTTCCATAGGCAGGGTCATCGCCTGATTGAACATCGTTGCCGTGTTTCCGCCAGCAAGTGGGTCGTATTTACTCCATGCAATCTGTATGCGCCGTCCATCAGGCACATCCGAGAATGTCTGCCACGCATAGACGGGGGTGCTGACATTGCCCACCGGACGCATCTGCTCCAGCCTCTCGGCCTCCGGCACGAACATCTGCCCGTCGAACGTGCCGATTGCGTATTGCCGATTCGCCGCCGTCAGTACCCAGCGAGTTGCCATCTCGCCCTCGATGGGCATCTCGAACATGTCGGGGCACTCGTATAGATAACACCCGCTGTCAAAGAAGTCTCCCGGCACACAACTTGCCCACGTCCAGTTCTTCAGGTCGGGAGACGTGAAGAACGATATGCCGTGGCGTAGCTTTGCCACCTCGCCATAGACGAGCATGACCCAATGTTTGCCGGGAGCATACCAGAAAACCTTTGGATCGCGATTGGCGTCCGGCCGGTTCTCTATGACGGCCTTTGGCCACTTGGTATAGGTTCGTCCGTCATGCGACCAGGCAATACGCTGGGTGAACAAATCGAACGTATCCCCTGCGCACGTGTAGATCAGCACATGCGCGTTCTTGCCAAAGCCAGCCGTGTCCGCGAAATCCGTTACGGCGCTGCCGGAGAACATCCTCCCGGAATCGTCTGGCGCAAGCGCATCCCCTAAATCCTGCCAATGGACCAGATCTTGCGAAACGGCATGGCCCCAATGCTTTGGGCCTCTTCCGAGCGTAAACGGACTATGCTGGTAGAACATGTGCCACTCGCCTTTGAAATAGGAGAGCCCGTTCGGATCGTTTAACCGGCCAGTCGGCGGCGTGAAGTGTATCTGCGGACGCCACGATTCGGCATATTGCTCTTTAGCGCCAGGAAAACGTCTGTCGGCAAACACCAAGTCGCGTGCGGAGATGGACGGCAGTTCCGTCCCCGAGAAGCGAAACCTTAGCGTTCGGCCCTTGACTTCGCCGAGGTCAAGAGAACCGACCCACGTAGGATCGCGGCGGGCCCATTCGACGGCATCGTACGTCAAGCGCCTTCCGTTCTCGAATATCTCCAGCAGTATCTTTGGGGCACCACTTTCCACAGGAACCGCCAGATATCGTCCGCCCGGTTGCACGTTGAACTGGAATTCTGCGGCATGGATGCCGTATGCGATTCCGATCAGGACGATGGCAATCCTTGTACGTTGCACGATGCGCATGGATCTCTACCTTTCTCTGCCTCGTCAGCTGAATTGCAAGCTCCTTTCAACGGCGAGTGAGGTGCTTGACGACGGCCTCGGTCCGGGTGCGGACGTGCAGCTTGTCGTAGATGCGGCGGATGTAGGTGCGCACCGTCTCGATGCCGATGGACAGCTTTTCCGCTATTTCCTTGTAGAGGTAGCCGTCGGCCAGCAGCTGCAGGATCTCGTTCTCGCGCGGCGAAAGGTTCTCCGTCTCGTTCGGAGCCGTCCCCATCTGGTGGAACGACTGCACCACCTTTCGCGCCACGGAGCCGCTCATGGGCGAGCCGCCGTTGTAAAGATCGCGGATGGCCGCCAGCAGCTCGGTCGGCGTGGCGCGCTTGAGCAGGTAGCCGTTCGCGCCAGCCGCCAGCGCCTGGAAGATGCGTGCCGGGTCGTCGTAGACCGTCAGCACCAGGAACTGCACCTGCGGCAACGCCGCCTTCGCCTCGCGGATGACGTCAATACCGGATTTGCCGGGGAGGTTGATGTCCACCAGCACGACGTCCGGCGCGAGCGCGGCAAGTTCCGCGAGCGCGGACTCGCCGTCTCCGAACATGCGCGTCATCTCGATGTCGTCCTTCTCCGCGAAGAGCCGTTCGAGCGACTTGCGGATGCCGGCGTTGTCCTCGACGAGCGCGACCTTGATGATGGATTTCTTTTCTTTCATGGCTTGCCATTCAATTTGAACGAAAGCACCACTTCGCATCCGCCGCCTTCGCGCGGCCCAACGGCGAACGTTCCGCCGATGTCCGCCATGCGCTCCCGCATGTTCGCGAGGCCGTTGCCGCCCTCGCGCGGTCCCGCGAAGCCCTTGCCGTCATCGCCCGCCGTCACGCGCACCTCGTTGCCGTGGATGGACAGCGACACGAATGCCGTCGTGGCGGCGGCATGCTTGACGATGTTGTTGAGCGCCTCCTTGACGCACATGAAGACGGCATGCCGCGTCCTGCTGGTAACGGAGGCCGCAGGGAGTTCCGACGGGATCGACGCCCGCAGTCGAACGTGCATCGTGTTGAGATACCGCTCGGCGTAGGTGTAGAGGTAGTCGGCGAACGCCGACAGCGTGTCGTTGCGCGGCTCGACGGCCCACACCACCTCGTCGAGCGCGCGTATGACGTCGCGGACCTCGTCGGCCACCTCGCCTATGCTTGGATCTTTCTCGGTGGCCATTTCCGTGATGTAGGAGACGCGCGTCAGCCGTGCGCCGACATCGTCATGGATGTCATGGGCGATCCGCGCGCGTTCCGCCGCCAGCACGTCGCGTTGCCGCGCGGCCAAGAGCTTGGCCCGGACTCGGCGGAGGTAGACGGCCCGTACGACGAGAAATATCGCGAGCAGCAGGAAAACGCTCGTTCCGACAATGAACGCCGTTGTCTCGTAGAAGTG
>CACZDG010000219.1 GCA_902779865.1 uncultured bacterium | reverse complement strand
ACCGAAAATATAATGTCAAGCGTGGGCTTCGGAACGAAGACGGAACGGGTGTGCTCGTGGGGCTCACCACGATCGGCAACGTGCACGGATACGTTGTCTTCGCCACGGGCTTTCTGCCTGTTTCCGCCCAAAACGACGCCACCAACCGGCCTCCCGTCCAGACGTACTATCTCCCCATTCCGGAGGAAGATCTCCTGCAGACCCTTATCTCGATCCACGGCGGGGCGAGCTGGACTCTCCCGGCCGAGCCCATCGAATCGTACAACTCAATCGTCGTGTTTGTCGACTCCTTCGAGGACTACATCACAGGCGAAGGCGACAATCTCGGCTTCGGCTACTTCCACATGCGGGCCACCCCGCCGTACAACACGGCCGAGATCGAGCTGAACGACGCCAACGCCCACTTCTTCAAGATTCGCGTGGACAACCTCGCAGACGAGGTGCGGTAAATTGACGGAGGCAGTCTCTGATTAGATGACAACCGACATGACACCTACGGCAGGGAGAGGAGGAACGCGCAGTTTTTTTACGCGTTCCAGCCCTCGCCCTGTCGGTGCCAGTCCCAGCCCCGCCGTCTCCGGGAGCCGACGTCGTGATTCGGTGGAGGTGCACTCCAGTCGGTGTCCGCACTGTTTGATTGACGTCCAGACCCTGGGGACGGCCCCGCCAACAATCTGTCCCTACTGCCGCCGATCAATGGTGCAGAGCACGCTGGAGCGCCCGGTCGCCCCGGCGATGGAGCCGCCTTCGCCGGACGAGGTGAAGGCGCGTCTGAAGGCGATCTATCATCCCCCGCATTTCATATTCGGCATCATCGTGGCGGTCGGCGCGGTGGGTCTGCTGGCGTGGGCTGTGACGCTGCAGCTGAACAGCATCGAGAACTACTTCTACCAGCCGCTCGTGTCGATCTACTCCATCATCGCCGGTGCCTTCGTGATCACGCGCTTCATTTTCGCCGCCTTCTACAAGGCGCCGGCTGAAGCCGACTTCGAGCCGACGCTAACGGTACTGGTGCCGTGTTTTAACGAGGGTCTGGCGATTCGCAAGACTCTGGAGCGCATCTTCTCCTCGGGCTATCCCTTAGACAAGCTTGAGGTCGTGTGCGTCAACGATGGCTCCACGGACGATTCGCTCGTCCACATCCAGGAGGCGCAGACGAACCATCCGGGACTCGTGCTGGTGAATTTTGAGAAAAACCGCGGCCTCTGCCATGGCTGGGGGGACGTTCCTCGCGCGCGGCGAGTTCATGGTGTGCGTGGATTCGGACACCTTCGTCTTCCCGGGTTCGCTCCACAAGCTGATGCAGGGCTTCGTGGACCCGGCGGTGGGCGGCATCTCCGGTCACTGCGACATCGAGAACGCGAACGTCAACATGCTCACGCGGATGCAGGACGTGAGGTACTATTTCTCGTACAAGATCATGAAGGCGGCCGAAAGCGTATTCGGCACCGTAAGCTGCCTGCCCGGATGCTTTTCGGCATACAGGCGGACGTGCGTCCTCGCCGTGATGGACGACTGGATCAACGCGACCGTGTGGGGCAAGCACGGGAACTACGCCGACGACCGTTCGCTCACGAACCTCATCCTGAGGGACTACAAGATCCTCTACGACGACCAGGCGCTCGCGACGACGATCTGCCCCGAGGGATGGAAGCAGTACGCACGCCAGCAGTCGCGGTGGGTGAAGTCCTACCTGCGCGAAATCTGGAAGACGGGCAAGT
The DNA here is from genome assembly GCA_902779865.1 of uncultured bacterium. Lineage (GTDB taxonomy): Bacteria > Verrucomicrobiota > Kiritimatiellia > RFP12 > UBA1067 > RUG572. The sequence continues at coordinate 2,924 of CACZDG010000219.1, read as the reverse complement.
TCATGTGGCGCAAGCACCCCGTTCCCGCGCTTTCGTGGTACGCCATGATGTGGATGCCGATCGTCGAGCCCGTCGTGATGGTGCAGGCGCTTCTCATCGCGCCCCTGCAGGAGGGGAGGCTGCATCCGTCGTATGTAATCGGCGTGTTTACGATCACGCTGGTGTGGAGCCTCCACTTCTGGATCACGAGCGGCCGCAGGTGGTGGTATGCCGGGATCCTGTTCACGCTTTCCTACATCTTCTTTTTCGGCTGGCAGACCTACTGGGGCTTCCTGACGCTTGACGGCAAGAAATGGGGTACGAGAGGATGAGTGAGAATCCTGACAGATCCAGCTCCGCCAGGGTGGCGGGCAACGGATGGACGCGCCCGCAGGCGATGCGCAAGGACCAGAACCGCACCGCCTGGCTCGTGTTGTTCGGCCTCGTGTGCCTGGGTGTGGCGACATGGGGCGTGCTCAACGGCCTCTACTGGAAACGGCGTGAGCGCGCGGAGCGGGCGGCGCTGGAAACGGTAAAGCGCGAGAGCGATTCGTTCGTGGCCATCGCATACGGCGGCGTCACGACAAATCCGGAACCCGGTGGGGACTTCGTCTCGACGAAGAATTTCGAGTCGCAGCTGGACGCGTTGATTGCGGCGGGCTACACCCCGATCACGCTCGACGACGTGGCGAGGTTCTACAAGGAGAGGCGCCTTCTCCCCGCCAAGTCGCTGCTGATCACGTTCGAGAACTCGCGGCGAAGCTCGTACTTCACCACCGGCGGCATACTGGAGAAGCGGCGTTGGCATGCCGTCATGGGGGTGGTGACGGACGACGTGCGCAAGGAGGTGGAGGGGGTCATCCTCGCGCCGTACCTGAAGCGCATGAAAACAACCCCCACGTGGGACCTGGCGTCGGAGTCCGACCACGGCACGGGGGAGGTCATTGCGGACGCGGACGGGCGAACGGCGATGTTCTATTCCTCGCCCGCGTGGCTGCCGGACCATTCGCGATTTGAAACCCCGGAGGAGTTCGACAGGCGCATCCGCGCCGACCATGCCGCGTCGGTCTCGTTTTTCACGAACACGCTCGAATGCACGGCGCGGGCGTTCTTCTTCCCCATGGGGAACTACGGACAGTTCGAGGCGCACAACAAGCCACTGCGGGAAGCCAACCTCAAGGCGGTGGAGGACTTCTACGAAATGGGGTTCATCATCGACGGCTTCGGCTACAACGACGCCCGCTCCGACCCGCGCCGCCTCGCGCGGCTCAAGGTGGATCCCGCGTGGAGCGCCGACGAGCTGGTGCGCATCCTTGACGGCGTGTGGCCGCGCGAGATACCCGGCGGCTGGAACGACCCGCCGGAGGCGGGCGGCGTGGAAAAGGAAAGGTGGCGCGCGATCTGGGGCGAGTGCGTGCCAGGTGCCGACAGTTCCTCCGTCTACCTGCGGGCAAAGGCCCCGGACGACCCGGTCGTCTCCGACAAAGGCTCCACCACAGGCTCGAAGGCGCTGGTGATGGGCTCCAACGCCTTTGCGGAAGGCTCGTTTGAAATCAAGTTCCGCATGGAGAGTGGCGGCTTCACCGTGTTCCTGAACTACGTGGCCGAAGACGACACGGTGATGCTCACGTTCGGAAAGGACAGTTCGATCATCCTGACGCGCAACCAGCCGGATCGCACGGCTGGCGAAAGGCTGGCCGTTGAATCCCTGGATTCCCCCATCAGTGCTGGCCGCGAGCACTCGCTCATTCTCGTTACGCGCAGCGGCGCGCTCTTCACGATGCTGGACGGGCGCGTGCTCTTCGGCGGGGGCGTGAGCCTTGGAAATCCTCGGCCCAGGCCAGGATTCGTCGGCGCGGGCGTATGGAGCGGTAATCCCGGCGAGGCGGAAGTGGAGATCCTGTCCGCGCGTCTTAGGGCGCCGCTGCCGCGTTTCGCGTATTGGGACGCAGAGTCGATACGCGACAAGACGGACGTCTTCGCGGAGCTTGAACGGCAGGCCTTCAGGTACGACGGAATCACGCCGCCGTGGTTCTCGGCGAGCGACGGCATGGCCGGTTTCCAGCTCGTGGAGGATATCGACGTCATCAAGGTCGAGGCGGCCAAGGCGTTCTGCGGCGTATGGCCGCGGCTGAAGCTCTCCGGGAAGAACCCGTTCGGCAACATCCCGCGGGAGACGGCGGCGGCGGCGTTCAAGGACGGTGGTTTCGCGGGGCTCTACGTTGACGCGAGCGAGCTGGATGAGACGGGCCTGCCGCTGATGCGCAGCTGGATCGAATCGTTCCGCAAGGATACTGGGTACACAAACATGCCGGTAGCGCTCAGGTTCCCGGCGTCGTTCGTGGCGGGTAGTCTGGCGGTGGGATTTCTTAACACGCTGCCAGACGTTATTGTGGTGGCTGCGGACGGCTCGGTGGTCACGCCCGTCCTCAGGAAGCGCATGCACGGGCTCCTGTCGGTGGTGCCGACCGACAAGGGCTCCGTCAACTACTACCAGCTCGCGAAGATCGACGCGAAGCCGCAGGAATCGCAGCCCGGCGATCCGGACTTCGTCGTCCGGGCCGAGCGGCTCCTCACCGAACGCCGTTTCCTTGAGGCTGACGCCGCCGCCAAGCGCTGGACGGAGGCGATGCCGATGAGCGCGGACGCATGGGAATACAAGGCGCGGCTGAACGTCCGCGAGATGCGTGGCGACGAAGCGGCTGCGGCCTACCGGAAGGCCCTCGAACTCGACCCCTCGCGCATCGGCGTTGTGACGGCCTTCGCCGACTACCTTATGACGTCCGGCAAGTCCGAGGACGAGGCGCGCGAGTTGCTGGACAAGTACGCGAAGGCCTTCCCCCTCAACCGCGAGATCGCCCTCGCGCAGGCGCGTTGGCTCGACCACAAGGGGATGCGCGCGGACGCGCGCGCGATTCTCAAGGACTGGGTCGAACGCCAGCCCG
>CACZDG010000218.1 GCA_902779865.1 uncultured bacterium | reverse complement strand
CCGCCCTGCGAGGCGATGGTCTTGAACTGCGAAACAAGCGCGGAAAGCGACGTCACCGCCGCCGCCGTCGCGTCCGACGGCATCACGCGGTCGAGCGCGTTGACCGTCACGAAGACGTCCGTGACCATCCCTGCAACCGACTTGCGCAGCGACGCGGTGGTTTCTCCGCCCTTTGCGGCGTCGCGCCCGATGCCCGCGTCCGTACGCGCATTGTATTTCTCGGACAACGCGTCGTTGGCTGCGGAAAGCTCGCCGAGCGCGGGGATCAGCCCGATGAACTCGACCTCGCCTCTTATGTTGCCCTCCTTTTCCAGAAGGTCGTACATCAGTCCCTTGATTTCCTCCGTCTCCTTGGTGAGGGGGTGGGCGTTGAGACCCTTGTACGGGGCGAGCGCGGCCTGCACGCGGCGGGCGGAGTAGTCGAACTCCTCGTTGCCGTCCAGCTCGGAAAGCGTCTCTACGAACTTCCAGATGGCGCGGAAGATGATGTCACGGCGGGAATCGAGCTTGGCAATCTCGGCGGTTTCGCCATACTTGCGTGACTCGTTGATGAAGTCCGTGAGCTTCACGTTCGCGGCGTCGAGGGTCGCGAGACGGTCGCCCAGCGGCACCTTCGCGGCGTCGAAGCCGTGCGCGATTCGCGAAACGTCCTTGGACGAAACGTCCTTGGAGTAGTTGAGGAACTCGCCGTTCTCGAGCTTCCAACCGTTCCATTCGGGTATCTGGTTTCTCTCTGACATTTGCTGTCTCCTTTTGGGTTTGGTTTTTGGGTTGTTTATGGCTTGCAGGATTTATTGTCCGTGTAGAACATGTAGAACGTGTTGTTGGCCGCGGACTACTTGACGATGATCATGAATCCGCGCTTCACGATTCGACCAGTTCCATTGGCGGAAACAGAAACCTTCCACCGATTCGGCAGGTTCGTGGGCGTCGGAATGCCAATGACCGTCAGCGTCTGACCAGCTGTGGGTTTCAGGAACGTGAACGGCGTGGCGAGATTCTCTGGATCGACAAGTTCGATCTTGGCGTTGGAAAGGTCGATTGTTCCCGACGCCTCAATGCACTCACCGACAGTCGCAACTATCTTATCCGAGACGACGAGCGTGCCTCCCGCGATTGTGCCGTTGCCCTTCACGACCGGCTGCGTGAGCGTCTGGCCAGAGGCGATGTTCAGCGTAGCACCAGAGGCGAGGTCTAGCGTGCGCGTGACCGTTCCGGCCTCGGCGTTCTTGGCGACGATGGCCGCGATGTCCGCCGTCGTGGCGTCCGCGCCTTTTTGCGCACTCAGCGCAAGTGCGTCATCCAATAGAATCCCCTTCCACACGCGCACCTCGTCGTACACGGCGGTGGCGTCGTTCCCGGATTCCCACGAATACTGCGAATGCCCGAGGTAGAGGTTGCCGGCGATGATCTCCAGCAGGTCGCAGCTGGGGAACGTCGTCGTGAGCGTCTTGGCCTCCTCTGACGAATCGTCGAGGTTGTGGCGGACCACGCGGATGGTGGTCGTTCCGTCGCTGTTCGCCGTGAACGTCACGCCCAGATGGTAGTTCACGTCGTTGGCAAAGCAACCACTCACGAGGCCCGCAGGGGTTCCGGACCTGTCGGCGTTCCCCGTCTTCACCCAGACGTTGGCGTTGTCGTTCCAGGACATGCAGATGTAGTCGGTATTGGAAAGTCCCCAGTCGAACAGGCGCATGGCGTTGTTCAGGGAGTTGCGCTTCGCCCAGATTTCGACCGTGACGGCCTCGCCCGCCGAAAGCGCCTTGCCGAGGTTGAGCGATGTGGCGTAGGTCGCCGCCTGGTCGGAACCGGTCTGCACGGCCGTGTTATCGTTGACGTAATTGACATCGGTCTTCGAGCCGATGGTCGTGGCGGTGCAGCCGCCGACGGAGTCGGCCAGGTCGCCGTTGAAGCTCCACCGGTGCGCCAGCGCCGCAAACGACTTGCTGTTGTCGGCGGCGGCGGAGAGCGCGAACGTGCCGTTCGAGACGACGAGCGCCGAAACGGGCGGCATCGCGTCAACCGTCAGCGTGCCCGCGCCCGCCTTGACGAGCGAGCCGCCGCCGATGGTGTCGTAGCCGCAGCCGGTGATGGCCGTGCTGTATCCATCGGTGTCGATCGTCGTCGCGTTGCTGCCGAACACCACGTTGCCAATGCTCTTGAGAATGTTCCCGTTCGCAGACGCCTTGATCGTACCGCCGTTGAGCTTGACCGTGGACGAACCCTGCGCCTGTGTCCGGTCGATGCTCGGCGTGATGATCGTACCGCCGTTCACCTCGAGGACGCCCGTGCCGGGATTGTGCCACCCGCCGACGCGGATGTAGGACTGGACTTCCAGAAGACCGCCGTTCATCACGTATGTGCCGCTGCCGCCGCGTCCGGAGATGGCGAGCACGTTGTTGTTCGATCCCCACACGTGGTTTGTGCCGCCGTTCTGAATGAACGTGCCTGTTCCGTAGTTGCCGACCCACTGCCAGTACTTCGGCGTGATCTTGCCACCGTTCAGGACATACGTACCGGTTCCTGCCGCCAAATCGCCAATGACCACGTCATTGCCGCAGTAAACGTCGCCCCCGCTTTGCGTGAACGTGCCTACGCCGGCCCTTCCTATATTCATCGCCCCACTTGTATTGAGCGAACCGCCGGTCATGTTGAATGCGCCCTTGGAATTGTTGTCGTAGGAAAGGACGAAAATACCGCCCGTCTGCCGCAGCTCGCCACCGCCAAGGTTGTAAACGGACGCCTGCGACGCGCCTCTGCCCACGTAGATGTTGGCCGAGAACTGCGCCGTTCCTCCTGTCTGGTTCACGGTCGTCGCGCCGTTGCCGCCGTACCCCATGTCGAGCCATGTAGCCGTAAGATTCGCCGTGCCGGATATGTTGAGCGTGCCGTTCGCGCCCACCCTATTTTGTGCTATCGCCATTCCCTTGAATGTGGCGGTGCCGCCGCGAAGGTCTAGCACGCCCGTGGAGCCGGCCACGCTGCCGAGCGTCACAGTCTGGTTGGCTGTACCCAACGTGAGAGAACCGTCGTTCTGCCTGTAAACGGAATTGCCACTGAAGCTTCCGAACTTGAGCGTATCAGCGGAAATGTCGCTCGAGGCATTCAACGCCACGATGCTCACACCGCTGCCAACGGAGAGATAGGGGAGCCCATCGATGTAGGCCGTTTCGTTGAACTCGCCGCTCGCGCTTGAGACCGACACCAGCACCTCGTTCGTCGTCGCCGCGCTGTTGACGAACGACGCGCCGGACTGCGCGATGGTGATGCCGACGGACGGCATCGTGAGGTCGTGTCCGTTGAGGTCCACGATGCCTGAGATGACGGGCTTTTGGGCGAGACCGCTCCAGTCGGTGTTCGCGGCAAGCGCGCCGCCGGCGACCGTGAACGAGGCGTACGCGGCATCTGCTGGCACCGTCAGCGGCATGGTCGTCGCAGAGGCGAGAATCGTCGCGTCCTTGCTGTCCGTCGGGACGCCCTTCGTCCAGTTGGCGGCGTTGTTCCAGTCGCCGTCCCCGACCGCGCCCGTCCAGGAAGTCGCGGTGGCCGGAGCCACGCTGATGGTATTGCCGCTGAGCATCACGTCATAGCCTTCGGGCACCGTCACGTAGTCCGCAATCGAACCGGAGGGGACGGTGAAGCCGCCCTCGGCGGTGAACGACATTCCATTGGGGTGCAGCGTGGTATCGAAGTTGAACTCAATCCTCGCGCTCCCCTCGAGCGTCACGGAGCCGGCAAGCGTGTAGTCGCCGACGATGTTCTCGTTTACGTGAAGCGTTTTCCCGTCGGGGACGACGACGCTGGCAATTCCGTTCGCGTCGTACTTGAGCGCCATCGTGTCCGGCCCCATGTCGGCATTGAGGGCAAGGAGCTGGTCGGGAACGACCCGCGAATAAATGCGCACTTCGTCGTAGGTGGCTTTCGCGTCTGGGTCAGACCCCCACTGTCCGCGCCCCAGATAGAGGTTGCTGCCCGAAATGTCCGACAACGTCCAGTTTGCAACGGTGTGGGCGGAAAACCTCATAACGTCCGACGTGTCAGACACTTTGCGGCGAACGAGGTTCATGATGGACGACGTGCCGTCCTTTCTTATGGTGAAGG
>CACZDG010000217.1 GCA_902779865.1 uncultured bacterium | reverse complement strand
GGATGTTCCGTCGTCGCCGCGTGCGTCGAGGAACGCGGTGTCGCCGCCCACGGCCATCCACTCCACCTGCATCTCGGCCCTCATGCCGTACCGGCCGACGATGCCCGTGTCAACCGCCTGCTGGCCCGTGGCCTCCGCGTAGCGGATGAATCTGTCGGGGGTCTCCGCGCCCGCCGCCAGGCAGGCCGCGAACACGCCGCCCAGAACACATAATTTTCTCGTTTTCATCGTCTCGTCCTCTTGATTGCCAAAAGATAGGCTCTTCGTCGTTTTTAGTGGAAAGCGTCTCGCTGGCTACACAACAGGCAGCATGTCCAGCTTGCCGCAGTTGAACAGTATTGCGATGCGGTAGTTCTCAAAGTTCCTGAATCCCCTTGCTCCTGCCTTGACGGTCTGGATCTTTGCGTTGAATCCCTCCGTCAGTGCGTTGTCGATGAATGTCTCGTGCCATTTCAGTATGCCTTCGATGTGCCGCATGAACATCTTGGCGACTCTTATCATCGGCCTTAGCCGGGAGGCGACGACCTCGTCGTACCACCGGGCGAAGAAGCTTCTTGCAAACGTGACGTCCAGGCGTCGCCAGAACTCCTTGAAGGCCTCCTTTAGGCCCCACGCCTTGCCGGTGGCAAGATTCTCGGCCAGGAGGCCGTCAAGCCACTTCCGGGCTTCAGGGCTGAGATGCTCGAGTCCCTTCAGCCACAGGTACCGGGTCTTTGAAAGGCGCTTGTCGTGCGCCTTGAGCAGTCTTGCGTGCTCTGCCCTGCGCACGTCGTTCACCGCGTCGTTGAGGTGCTTCATCAGGTGGAACTTGTCGAACACGATGTCCGCGCACACCAGCCTCTCCCTGACGGCCTTGGCGAAAGGCGCCGACATGTCCATCGCCACGCCGCACACCATGAACTGCTGCACGGGGTTGAGCGCCTTGTCGATCAGCTCCGCCGCCCCGGCCTCGCTGCGTCCGCGCGACACGTCAAGCACCCTCTGCCCGTCCAGGTCCGTCATGATGCAGGCGAACGCCTCCGAATCCCGGCCCGACAGGAAGCTCTTCTCGTCCAGACCGACGAAGGCGATCTCCTCCGAGGCGCGCCTCTCCAGGCCGCGCTTCACGGCCCGCTCCTTGATGCGCTGCACCTGGTGCCAGTCGAGCCTCAGCATCTTCATGGCGTCGGCGTTGCTGCGCACGCGCTTGAGGACTTCTATCGCGAACGCCTCGAACAGGAGCGTGAAGTGCGCCCCCTTCTCCGCCCACGGCAGGTCGATGACCCTCACGCCGTGCTTTCCGCACTTGCAGCGCGGCGGCCTGGCGTGTATCAGCGTGGTGAACTGCATCGTGTCAAGATGCCGCCAGACGCGTTCCTCCTGCGTGTCGTGCATCGGCGCAAGTGCCCCGCACTCCGGGCAGGGTGCGCTTTTCTCGCCGTAGTCAAGGTATATGTCAACCCTCAGGTTCGCCATGTCCAGCTTGACGTCGGCTACCTTCCATTCCTCCCCGATGCCGAGGAGCCTGCCGTAGTGTGAAAACAAATCCATGCCGTATATTATCTCATATATGCTGCCTGTTGTGTAGCCCTAGCGAGACGCTTTCCACTAAAAACGACGAAGAGCCAAAAGATAGTGCTACCATACCTTCCACAAGGTTGTCGATATGATACCACAATCCCTTCCGTTTCGCAAGAGACGAAAGCTTGGCGGTTCCACAATTTTCGCGGCGCACTGGGACAAGTAAAATGAGAGGCTGTTAACCCAAATCAGTGGTATGATATTGATGCTCTGCAAATCAACCACAAAGAAAGGAAAACAGCCATGAGCAAGTATATCACAATCGGAATGGACCTGGGGAACAAAAAGCACGCCGCGTGCGCGCTGGACCAGGACGGCAAGGTTCTGTGGCGCCGGGAGGTCGCCAACACGCCGGAGGCGCTCAAGCCGTTCTTCGAGGAGAACGCGGGCGCGACGGTGGCGATGGAGACCGGTCTCTGCTGCCGCTGGATCAGCGCGCTCGCGAAGTCATGCGGCTGCGACGCGATCGTAGGCAACGCCCGCAAGCTCGCCGCGATCTGGACGAACACGCGGAAGAACGACGAGAACGACGCGCTCCTGATCGCGGAGATCGCCCGGTCCAGCCGCCGCCTGTTCCATCCCGTCGAGCTGCGCGACGACGAGCGCCACGAGATGGTGCAGATCATCGAGCTGCGCGACGTGGCGGTCTCGCAGAGGACGCAGGCCGTCAACTCGGTGCGCGGCCTGTGCAAGGCGCACGGCGTGTTCATCCCGAAGTGCGACGCCTCTTGCTTCCACAAGGTGGCCAAGGGCGCGATCCCGCCGGGCATGGCGTGGAAGTTCAGGCCGATGCTCCGGCACCTGAAGGAGCTGGCCGCCACCATCAAGCGGTACGACGCCATGCTGGAGAAGTACGCGCATGAGCACTTCAAGGAGGAGGTCGAGCTTCTCCAGACGGCCCCCGGCGTCGGGCAGATGACGTCCTGCGCGTTCGTGGCGCTCGTCGCCGACCCGGGGCGGTTTGGCAGCGCCCGCGACGTCGGCGCGTACTTCGGCCTCACGCCCGGGCAGGACCAGTCCGGCGACAAGGACGCGCCGAAGCGCGTCACCAAGGCGGGGAGCGCGCTCATGCGGCGCCTGCTCGTGACGGCGGCGAACCACATCCTGCGCGCGTCGTCCCCCGACACGGCGCTGAAGCGCCACGGCGAGCGCATCTGCGCGCGCGGGGGCAAGGTCGCCAGGCGCAAGGCCAAGGCCGCAGTCGCGCGCAAGCTCGCCGTCGTCATGCTCGCCATGCTCAAGTCCGGCAAGCCCTACGACGACGGCCACGCCGCGAGGAAGGCCGGCGCGGGGATCGTCTCGTAGGAGGACGCGGCCATGCGGCGAAAGGCAACGATGGGCGCGCTTCGGCCTGACGGCCTCGCGCGCGGGATCAAGGCAATTCTGGGGCTCCGCCCCAGCCCCCGCCGGGGGAACTGAGTTCCCCCGGACCCCCGCAGACAAGGAAGCGAAAGGAACACGATCTCGGGAACGACCGCCGCAAGGCGCGAAACCCTTCCGAAGACAGCCTACACCCCGTCCCGGTGACTGCGTAAGCCCGTTTGAACCCCAGAGTTCGTGGGACAAGTGGCAGCCCGAAGACGGATCTCAACATGCACCCCGGCCCAGCGCCGGAATCGAGTGCGGATAGAAACGAGGTGACCAGGCGTCGGAGGAAGCGGTTTTCGCCCTAGGCGAAAATCCCCTATTGACAAAGCCTCTCATAGAAACGGGCGTCTCGCCGCTTCGGCCCACCTGGGGGAAGCCGCCCCTACCGACGGCCGCGACGGGGCGCGGCCCTCCCTGGGAGAAGCGGCGTCTCGCCGCTTTACCCCCACCGTGGGAGGGTCGCGCTCCGTCGCGACCGCCGCCGCCAAGATGGCGGCTTTCCCAGTTAGGTGGCCGCGGGCGGCGGTGGAACGCCGCCCCTACCGACGGC
>CACZDG010000216.1 GCA_902779865.1 uncultured bacterium | reverse complement strand
CCGTTGGAATCAACCACAACAAACCCTTTAACGACATGAGCCGAGAGACGCAGACCGCGCCTCGCGGCCCGCGTTTTTCACACACCCAATCTTCAACAGAAGAAGGAAAGGCAACAAGTATGGAAGCAAAGATGATTCGCGCCGCGTTTGCGGCGATCTGCGTAGCGACGGCGGTGTTGCCGTCGTGGGCGGGGACGGTCAAGTTCCCGTACTACTCGTACATGTACCGCATGGGCTCGTCGGCCAATGACAGCTCGGCTGTGCTCACGACCACGCCGAAGCTCGCGTTTCCGGGGATGATGCTTTCGGATGTGGCCAAACGCCTGGCGGAGGGTTATGTCCTCGGTGCGTACCAGTGCGGAACATCCATGGCCAGGCGCCAGATACAGGTAAAAGACGTGTTGCTCTGCCGCAATCCCGAGACGGACGCGATCGTGAAGATTGTCGGCGTGTTCGTGTTTGTGGACGGCGGCTACACAAAGTCCGTGTCTGCGGAGTTGACCGACGGTACAGACGGCGTGTATGCGCGCGCCGCAGGGGCGCAGTTTGTCAGCGGCAGCAATCCTAATTTCTTGTTTGCAGAGCTGGACGGCAACGGCGATGTGATCTACAGCCGCGATTCAGGCAAATCCGGCAAGGCGAATCCGGGTAATCTGGCCGTCGGATGGGAAACCGCAGGCTACGGCGCGTGTTCGCTGAGCCTCGTCAAGCTTGTCCCCAGTTCGCCAGCGCTCTTCTTCGCGAACGCGCAGGGTGAACCAGTCCTGACCGTCGAGGACATCCGTGACTACGACATCACAGCTGCCCTTTGCGGCACAAGCGTGGCACCGGCATACATAGGGAATGCAATGACCGCCTGCAACAAGAACGTCGAAACGAACGCGGCGGGCGTTGCGACGTCGATCCGCATCGAGTTCCAGTACAAGGAGGGCTCTCACCTCAAGTGCGCCGTCGTTAAGTTCACCAATGGCGAGGGCGGCGTCTATGCGCAGCAGACGCATTCGGTGTACCTGACCGGCGGGACGGTCGGCTATCATTTCATAAAGGACGACGGCACGCTGAATACAGTCACCGGCAGCAACGCTCCGGGATTCTATGGACAATGCGGGGTCCTTAACGATTCGTCGGGCTACGGCGCGATGACGCTCCGCGCCACGCCGCCCGCGTCCGCCCAGCCGAAGATGCTCTGGAACAAGGCGGAGAACATGATTGCCAAGACGCACAAAATTCCGGACGTCTCCCAGCTGCCGGTTCTTACGCAGACATGGGTGAAGGTCCTTGACGGCATATCCCTGCAGGAAATGGTCAATGACGGGTATGAGATTTCCGCGTACTTCTGCGGCGGCAGCGTCAGCGTCAACAACAAGCAGAAGGTTTACGCGAAGGGTTTCCAGTCTTACACGCCTTCGGGCGAGTCGGCGATCTCAAACGCGGTATGTTGGTTCGTCATTTATGACGACAAGCACACCAAGTCCGCGACAATCGAGTTGGAGTCGCGCGCGGACGGCGTGTATGCTCGGTACGGCAAGGGGCAGTACCTAAACAGGACGAACAACGTCAACTTCAGATTCGCGTGGCTTGACGAGGACGGGAATCCCGTGTACGACTGCAGTCAGACGAACCATACCGCAACTGACAGTGGTCAGTACCCGACGACATGGACTGCGGGCGGCTACGGAATCGCCGGTCTCAAGGCGTCGAGATTCATGAAGCTGAATGAAAGCCGACTCGTCTTCGCGAATCCCGCTGGAGAGCCTGTCCTCACGCTTGACGACATCAAGGACTACTACCTCGGATGCAGTTTTGCGGGAAGTTCCATCAGCGCGAATGACGGTGAAGGCGTTGGGTTGTACAGGGCATTCGAGTACGATGAAAACAATTCCGTTTCGTTGATGCGCGTGGAGTACCAGGTGTATGACGGCTCAGGCGATAGTTCCTACAATAAATGCGTCACCGTCAACTTTACGAACGGCGTTGATGGCGTCTATGGATACGCCACTTCGGCGCGATATGACGGTCGTGCCTCTGAGAAGATAGGTTTCCATTTCGTCAATGCGAACGGCACGTTTGCAGGATCGCAGGGTACAGTGGTGACCAATTCGTTTACTGCCGGCTACGGCATCTACGACCTCTTCGCCACGCCGATGATCACGCTTGACCGCGATACGGACTGGAGCGCGAACGACGGCGTCGTTCAGCTCGGCGACGCCGTGGTCGATCTGAACGGACACAACCTGACGCTTCAGGGCGTCTCGGGAAATGGCACTCTACAGTACCCCTACTCGCAGATATTCAACTCCAACAACAGCGTCATGTCGGAAGTCCATTTCAACGTCTCGGGCGGCTTGACGTTCTCCAACAATTCGGTGCGTTTCGGCACGAGCAATGCGTTCCTCAACAACAACATCAAGTTCGTCAAGGAAGGGAACGGCACATTCGTCGGCGCCATCGGGCAGCCCTGCAAGGGCGGAATGCAGTTCGTGGCGGGAACGCTCAAGGCCGGTGTTGCCGGTACGTCCAATCCGTTCGGCGCAACGCCGCAGACATTCGAGCTTGACGCCGGGCTCGTCTTCGACATCAACGGGCAATGGGATTTCAACGCCTATACATTCGTTCTGAACGGCGGAAAGCTCACGAACACGGGCGCGGACAATACGAACGCACAGGGTCAGTTCAAGACGGTGACTCTCACGGCGGACTCGTCATTCGAGCTTCCGCACAGCTGCGGCATGATCGGCTCGAGTTACGTGGCGACGACGCTCGATCTCGCAGGCCACAAACTCACCGTCGATGTCAGTTCCGGAAAGTCGTTCTTCCTCAGCAATGCGACGATCAGCAACGGCACCATCGAATTGAGGAACGATGCCGGTGATGGCAAACTGCTGACGGGGCAAGACGGTGGCAATGCGAGCGCCAACGGGACGAACCATGCCGAGACTGTGGATTTCAAGGTCGGCTGCGCCCTTTGGCTGTACGCTCCGTTGAGCGTCCGCAACTACGAGGCGCTGTATGACCGCAACTCCAACAACGGCAGGGCCGCGTTCAACATACACGGCGCGTTCAAGCCGTCCGCGCACGACTACTTCCACGGCTGCACGATGATGGACGGCTCGACCATCGACCTCTCGCTGCGCGAGTCGGCGCTTCCGCTCGTCTCGGCGTTCACGAACACGAATAGCGACAGGACGCTCAAGTTCGCAGACGGCGCGACGGTGTACATGGCGTTGGGCGGCAAGAGGTTTGCCGGCGGCAAGGTGATTTCGTGGGATGAGAAGCCGGAGAACATCGGAACGGTCAAGTTCAGGAGCGTGCCGGGAGAGCGCAGGTACGCCTTTGTCGCCAAGGACGACGGCCTGTACACCATAAGCGGGATGGTCATCCTCGTCAAATAGCCTCGGCAACGCGCTGGCAGCGCGTTGTACTAGTGGGACGAGCGGCTCGCCGAGGACGGCTCGCCCCACCCTTTGTTGCGGCTCGCCCCACCGTTCCGCAGCGTGATATTACGGTGCGGAGGTTGGCGGGTTATGCCTATGCCGTAGGGCAGCGGATTATAGGGTGCAAAGACTTTTTTCTGCAAGGTCATGCCGATTTCGTGCAGATTACCTGCTTGAGATTGCGCAACCGCCAGTTGAAGAACTCGTCTAGGCGTC
>CACZDG010000215.1:1023-7715 GCA_902779865.1 uncultured bacterium | reverse complement strand
TTCCCGTGGCCCAGCAGGGATACGGTGCCACACCGCGTTCATTGCCAACCCAGCGTATCAGGTTCTTCGCTTCGGGAGGTCCTTGGAAGAGAAGTGCGTTCGGTTGGTACTTCTCGATGAGCGGCAAGAGATCGGGGCCACCCTTCTCCGGCGCCAGCGCGCCACCGTCGAACCATATCTCGAAGAGTTCTCCGTAGCGGCTCCAGAGTTCCTCGGTCATCCTCTCGCATATCTTCGCGTACCGCTTCTTCGACTCGGGCGAGGGGTCGCCCAGCCAGCAGCCCTTCACAAAGACACGACCAAGATTGTCCGCGCCAAGGAATCCGTTGCCGGAAACGCTTGCGTAAAGACCGGGCAAAAGGCCGTACCTGCGGGCACTCTCGACGAAGTCCTTCACAAGGTCGCCTTTTCCGTTCCGCCATGACGCCTGCTTAAGGCCGTACGGATAGAGATCGCTCTGCCACTGGAGGAACCCGCTGCAGTGCTTCGCGACGAGCACGACGTACTTCGCACCGTAGGCCTTCGCCGCCTCCATCCACTGGTCCGTGTCGAGCTTCGCGGGATTGTAGAGCTTTGGATCGGGAAAGTCCTTGAAACTTCGCCAGTTCCAGTTTGGCTTGAATACTGGGATGTCGAAGTGGAAGAACATCCCGAGCTCCATGTCGGCCCAGCGCCTCTGCGCAGCAGTGGGAACCGGCAGAGCCCGTCCCGCCGCCGCATTCGCCGCAAACGCGATTCCGCCCGGAAGCGCGGCATACGCCCCGCCTGCAACCATCGATCCAATGAAATTTCTTCTTGTCGTTTTGTAGAGTAGAGACCCACGCCTCGGCGTTGCCGCCGATGCGACTTCCCCCTCGTCAAACCGTACGTGCGGATTTCCCGCATACGACTTTCCATTGAGTGCTTTTCCTGTTGTCATGGCTTTCTTCCTTTCTTGGGCTGTTGAACGTGAGGTAATTCATAAACCCCGCTTTCGTGGCGTTTGCGGTTCAAGCCACTTGACCTGAAAAGCACCGCATAACTGCAAAAACACAATCACGAAGTCCACTCCTTGTTCGCTTTTACGGACACCACTTCATCACCTTTTGCCTTTGAGGTAATTGCAAAACCCGGCCGACACGGAGGTCGGCCCTCCCATAACTGCACAAACATAGCTCAAAATACGCATTTCGGGAGGGCCGGGCTCTGTCCCGGCCAGAATCGCAGAGGTTTTGCAACTGCCTCGTCCGTTCATTGGCATGTTCCCGGGCGCATCAGATCATCGCCGTATCGGGAGGGGTGGTCTTCCACGCGCCGCGCGTGAAGTCGGGGATGTCCTGAGCCTGCGAACGGTTGCGCACGCTCCGCTCGCTAAGCTCGAATATGGAGCTCCACGCCGCGAAGTCGTACACGCTCATGTCGAGCGGAAGGCCGTTGCGAATGCAGTGCGCCCAGCGGTAGTCCATGAAGTAGTCCTGCCCGCCGTGTCCGCCAAGGCGCTTTGCCGTTGCGGCATCCTTGTTCCAGAGCGGCGAGCCGTACTTCGCGCGGAACGCATCAAGCTCGGCGCCTTCCAGAAAATCCCCCGTGCCTGCGTCGAACTTCTTCTCGATCGCGACGCGCAGCGGACGCGTCTCGATCGTTCCGTTGAAGCCATAGATGGCGTTGAAGCGCGTGTACGGCATCGGCACGTCGTTGCACTGCCTGAGGAGGATGGTCTTCCCCTGCGCGGTGTAGATGCACGTGGTGTTGAAGTCGTTGGCCTCGAATGAGATCTTCGAGACCGGCGCGTTCGGGCCGAACTTCTTCTGCGCGTACATCTGCCACGCGAAGCCCCTGCTTCCCATCGAGACGAGATGCTCCAGCCTGTCGCCGCGGTTGATGTTCATCGCGAGCGAGATGGGTCCCAGCGCATGCACGCAGTAACACATTCCCGTGTGGTTTCTCAGCGCCTCGAGCGACGAGAAGATTCTGTTGGCATCGTGGAAGCCCTGGCTGCGCGAATTGCGAGTGAAATGCAGATAGCAGCCCTCGCCGTGCACGAGCTCGCCGAGGATGCCCGCGTGCGCCGCATTGATCATCGTCATCGCGTCCTCGTCGTAGCAGCAGTTGGAGAGCACCATGCAGTGGCAGCGGTTCTTTTCGGCGGCCTCGACTATCGCCCATGCGTCGTCGATTCTGCGCACTCCCGGCACCTCCACCATCGTGTGGATTCCGCACTCCGCAGAGTAGCGCGCGATCATGCCGTGCGACTCCCAGTTCGTGTTGATGTGCACGAGATCGCACACGCCGGATTCGCACAGCTTCTTGTACGCCTCCGGGCCGATGAATAGCTGCGGCTCCTTGAATCCATTCTTCTTCAACGTCTGCTGGTGCCGCTTCGCCTTGTCCTCGTCGAGCTCGCATAGAGCCACCACCTCAACGCCTGGTACCCGGCAGAGGCGATGCACGGCCGAGCCGCCGCGTCCACCCGTGCCGATCACCGCCACGCGGATCTTCTCGAGCTTTGGCGCCGCGAATCCCACAAGGGACGCCTTGCCCTGCACCGGCGCGGCCTTCGCCTCCGTGCCGCCTATCGCCGCGGCCGTCACCGCCCACGCAGCGCGCTCCAGAAAGGCGCGTCGACCAAGATCGTTGGAACTAGGGTTTCTGCTCATCGTCATTCCTCTCTTTTTTTGTTGCTTCACATGTTTCAATGCTCGAGGTCGCCAAGATCGAGGCCTTCCTTCAGCACGAGGCCGATGTACTCGCCTTTGCCGCCATTGCGCCCGTTGTACCAGAGCATCCAGCGTCCGTTCTTCTCGTCGCAGAACACTGACGGCTTGTAGCAGGCAGAGGCGTCGAACGTGCCGGGCGTGGGCGTGACGAGGGGATTCGCCTTGAGCCGCCGCCAGCCGGAGATGCCGTCCTTCGAGACTGCCGCGCCGATAGCCGCCGTGTGTATGTCCTTGTATCCAATGTAGAACATGACGAACGTACCGTCCGGCAGCGGGTGCACTTCGCATCCGCCCACGCGGTTCTGTTCCCATTCGCGCATTCGCGAGTTCCCTTCGCCATCACCGGGTTGAGGGGCGACTTTTCCCACTTGATACCGTCCTTCGACTCTGCGTAGCAGTTGACGTTCGGCTCGTACATCTCGCCGGCGGAATACCACATCCGCCATACGCCGCGCTTCGCATCCCAAATCACGTGCGGGCACATCACGTTCTTCTGCTCGAACGGAGCCTCCGCCACCATCACCGGTTCCTTCTGCACCTTGTGGAACGTGCGGCCGTCATCCGAGATCGCATAGCCGATCCTGCTCGCGCGCTCCTTCATCACCTGGCCAGTGTACCACATGTGCCACTTGCCGTCCTTGCGCACAACGCTCGCGCGGTTGATGATCTGCTCCCAGCCGCAGGCGGAGTCGGGACGCAACACGATCTCTGGCTCGGTCCAGTGGATTCCGTCGTCGCTGGAGCACACCGCAATCGACTTCTTCGGCCGCCACGAGAAGTACATGTCGAACTTCGCGCTCTTGCCCTTTACGATGTTCACGTCGAAGCACGTTCCCAGCCTCACGGGATCGCCCAGAACGGGATTGCCAGCGTATTTGACCCATCCATTCCCCTTCTGCGCCGTAGTGTCCACCACGGCCAGCGAAGAGATCGCCATGCTCGCCGCCACTGCGGCAACGAAGCCAGCCAACTTCTTGAACTGCATAGGTAGCTCCTTTTTATTGAAGATCACGAACGAGAATCACCATACTAAGACTCGGCGATTCGCAGCTGCTCATTTTCAGTCCATAGACGTCACCGTATCAGGATGACGAGGCCGCTCCTGAAGTACAGGCCGCAGTCCTTCTTTACGAAATACCCGGTTTTGCGTCCACCGGAAAGCACAAACCTCACGCTGTCGATGTTTTCGGGCTCCGAGCCCTCAGGCCATTCCAGAAGCGGCTCGCGCGACGAGACGGTGCGTGAACCGACGTCGAGGCACACCGTGGCGCCCTCCTCGAATCCAATGACATTCTTTCCGGCGGTGAAGGCCGACTTCATGTTGAACGGACCGCTCACGGACGAAATGTCAAGCGTGGAGCCGTTCTGCATCGTGCAGCCATAGAAATTGTGATGCCCCGTCGGCGGCTTGAACGTTCCCGTCACGTTGAGCGCCGCCGCGCCTTTGTTTGCATTGTATGCGTACGCCGGAATGTAGTCATGAACCGTGAGCGCATATTCCAGATTCAAGGCGCAGCCCACCTTGAAGTCCACATCCGGCATGCTGATCGCCTGGCGCGGATGAAGCCATCCGCCGTACTTGATGTCGATCATGCCAGGACCATTGACGGCAAGGCCCACGTGCAACGTCTTGTTGGCTGCAATCTCGACGTTCAAGGTGTTGCCGTTCAGGTCAAGTGGGGTCCAGTAAACGGTGTCGGCATCCACGTGAATGGTCGAGTCCGCACCGAGATAGTGATGGGCAAAGTTCATTGACCGAAAACCTGTGTGGTTCGGGTTTGCGTTGTAGATGCGCCCGCCGTTATTGGAGACGGAATGGTAACCCCAACTAGCACTTCCGTTGATGTCTAGCGTTCCGTCCTGTTCCGGCACAATCAATGAATTCCTCGGGACGACGAAATTGCTCGCAGCCTGATTGTTGACCCTGAATGTGCCCTCCGCAATGCGCGTCTGCCCGGTGTACGACTGGCCTGTCTTCGTGGCGACAAGCGTGCCCTCGCCCTTCTTGACGAGCGTCAGCTTGCCGGTGAGCGCCACGGCCGCATTGTCCGATGTGGATTCAGCGGCCACGTCCACGTACAGTTCGCCGCTCCCCGTCGAATCTGTGATCGTGCCGGAACCCGCGAGCGTGGTGAGCGTAAGTTTCTTGCCCTTCAAGTCGACAGATCCCGCGACTCTGGTGAGTCCGCTCCAGTCACAGTCTGCCGTGAGCGAGCAGTTGAGCGAAAGAGTCGCGTAGCGGAACGTCGCATCGGACGGGATCTCGACCTTCACCGGCCCTGCAATCTCGACCGCCGTGAACACTCCGGGGAGCGCATTGGGAACCACCTGCCCGTCGCCGTCTCGGCATACCCAGTTGCCGGGCTTGGAGACGTCGGCGTCAACCGCACCTGCCCATATCGCCGTGGCCACGCTTCCGTCAGGCGAGCCGTAGAAGATGCCGTTTTCGTTAGCCACAAGGTCCACACCATTCGCCGCCGTCGCCTCGTCCCACTGGAACGTGGTGCCCGCAGGCGCCACGGCCCATGAGACAACCTGATCGCCCACTTCAAATGTGCGTCCGTGCACGTCAATCGTCACCGTTGCTCCGGACGCGAATAACACTGCGCTGCTTCCGGCGGTGAACGTGCTTGTGGCGGACCACACACCAGTCTTCGACGAAAGGTCGATGGTCGAGCCGTTCATCATCGTGCAGCCATAGAAGCTGTCCGTCACGGGCGTGAAGACACCGTTCACCTTTAGCGCGGCAGTACCGGCATTGGATGTGCCGGAATAGTTGGCGTAGTAGTCTTTGACATTGAACTCGTTCGCTATGTTCATCGGGCATGCAACGCGTAGATCGACAGTGGGCGCGTTCATGGCACCGCGCGTGTGAAACACTCCATAGCCGGAGACGTCAATCGTTCCAGGCCCCGTCAACGTATTGCCGCGGCTCCATGTGGCGCCCTCGTCTATGTTAACGGAGAGCGTGTGTCCTCCCAACGAGAGGACGTTCCATTCCACAGTGAACACCCCTATGCGGAAAGACGAATCGTCCGTCAATGTCATGCTCGCGCCGTTTATCGACTGATTGCCCGTATATCCACCAACGTAGTTGCTAAAAGTGCCGCCGTTGAGAATCGTCGAGTGTAATCCCCACACGTAACTTCCGCTCGCCTCAAGCCTACCATCTGGACCGACTTCAGTGGCACCGCTTCTCGGTATCACATAAGTTGTCATGTTCGCCCTTTGCGATATCTGCAACACGCCTTGTGAAACCAGCGTCCCGCCAGTGTAGGACTGGTCGGTCTTCGTAGCCGTCCATGTGCCAACGCCTTCCTTCACCAGCTTCAACGACCCAGTGAGCTCTATCTTGTCGTTGTTGTACGCCTCGTCCACAATCGCATGCAGCTCGCCGCCAGCCGTCGAGCTAGTTATCGTGGCAGCCGATTCCGGTTGGCCTGCGAAGTGCGCGGTGAGCTTGTACCCCGCAAGATCGATGGTGACGCCTTCGGCAATCGTGAGTACCCCGTCAATTATGCGATCTTCAACGAGTGTCGTATTCGCGCTTATCGTCTCGTCCGCGCAAAGCGGCATGAATGCGCTTACCGCAATCGCCGAAACGAACACCTTCATCAAGTTGCAGTTCATCATGAACCTACCTTCCTTTAGGTTTTATTACGAAGTAGTTGCAAAACCCCTCTTCCGCGCCGTCTGCGAGCCAGGCCGCGCGGCCTGATTGAACTCGCAAAACCACATCTGCGCGGCTGAAAGATTCAGCGCAACTATTATGCCAAATCCGCGCTTCCGGCGCAAGGGGAAAAATGAAATTTCTTTGAGGGGGGGGGGGGGTATTTGTATTTTTCTCATTTCTTCCTTGTTTTATTATGAGTTATATGACATACTATGTGCATGAAGGCAAGCAATTCAAAAGGGGATGCCCGAACGGTCGGGTATGAAGGCGGCAAAATCCACTGCCTGTGGCGCGCACTCGAACAGGGGCTGTTCCCGTTCATG
>CACZDG010000215.1:0-1010 GCA_902779865.1 uncultured bacterium | reverse complement strand
GGCCGTGAAGCCGGAGACGTTCGAGTACGCGAAATGGAAAGGAATCGGGCGTCCGCCGGTAGACCACATGGCCGTATACAAGGCTTTCCTGTTCAAGGCGGTACATGACGTGCCCACGACGAAGGAAATGATCGAGCGCCTCATGCTCGAACCGCAGTCGCGGCGGCTCTGCGGATGGATCTGGCCGGAGGATGTGCCGTGCGAGGCCAAGTTCTCCGAGGTGAACAAGGAGTTCTCCCAGATGGGATTCACGGATGAGTGGTTCGGCGATTTCGTGAAGACGTTCGTCGGGACGGAGGGGCGGATGTCGGTCTGCTACGACTCTGCGCCCGTACCCGTCAGGGCGAAGGCCGCGAACAGAAAGCGCGTCCTCTCGGAACTTGAACCAGACCAGCCGGAACCCGGGAGCCGCCTAGAATGGCAGGCCGGGCAGGACGCCGACACCGCGCTCGAGGAGCTTCCGCAAGACTGCGACTGGGGCACGAAACGGGATGCGCACGGCAAGCCGAGGCACTGGAAAGGCGGCAAGATCCACGCCGCCGTCACCGACGACGGCATCCCCGTCGCAATAGCCTACACCTCCGCCTCGCTGCACGACTCGCAGGCAATGATTCCATTGATGAAGAAGGCGTCTGAGCGCGTTCCGCACATCCACGACCTCGCCGACGCTGCCTACGATTCCGAGACGATCCGCGAAAGCAGCGTCGAGGAGGGAAACCAGCCCATCATCGACTGCAATCGGCGCAAGGCAGACGAGGCGCCGAAGATGACCGAAGCCGAACGGGAGGCCTACAAAGCCCGCGGCAACGACGAACGCCTCTTCGCCCATCTGCTTGACGCCCACGGCGGGCGGCATGTGCGCGTCCGCGATCCGAAGAAGGTCTGGCAGCATCTCATGTACGGCGTTCTCGTCGTCGTCGTCGAGCAGACGATGCGGTCTGCCATGCTCTGCTGAATGGGATGCCCGGAAATGGGCATGAAACCCAAAGGCGTCCCCGACGGGTCGCCAG
>CACZDG010000214.1 GCA_902779865.1 uncultured bacterium | reverse complement strand
CTTGAACTGGAGCGCAAGACTAAAGCGAAGATTATTGCGCCACTTGTGCATGTCAAGCGCAAGACGTTCTGGCTATGGCAAACTCGCGCGTACCATGCCTATCGCCACCGCGAAGACATTGCGATTGCTCAACTACAGCTGCGGGCGGATATGGGTGTCTTGCCAGATGAACATGTAGAGATGGTTTCGTCGCTGTTCAAACAGACGTACGAACAATTCTGCATGTGGCCAGAGCGCGGGAAGCTGTTCCTTTTCTTGATGCCAGATGACGCATGGCGAACCATCTGGGGAATGGTAGATGGTGATTCGTACGATGATTTGGGAATATTGCACCTCTTCGATATGTATGAGAGCATGTATGGCAGACTGACGGAAGAGGAGACTGACCGCGTCTGCAAAATGGAAACAGTCGGAGAGCTTTCCACATTGTTGACGAAGGTTGCAAAAGAGGGCAGGGAGAAGTCTAACCCAATCAAGAAAGACCGACGTTTAAAC
Organism: uncultured bacterium; assembly: GCA_902779865.1. Taxonomy (GTDB): domain Bacteria; phylum Verrucomicrobiota; class Kiritimatiellia; order RFP12; family UBA1067; genus RUG572. The sequence goes on along the minus strand of CACZDG010000214.1, from coordinate 4,463 downwards.
ATTGCCTGCTGGCTTGTTGGAATGCTGCTACCATGTATATTTGCATATCTTATGTACAGGGCGGTTGCATTGTTTGTGCATCACATTGTCACATGAGGATGCGCAACTGTACTTTGGCACGATAGTGGCGTGGACGGAACGCGCCACGTGGTGGTCAGGAAATTGTGATATAATATAGCCCGTCCCGTGGGATGGGTGTCTCGCGGGGTAGATGTCCCGAAAGTAAACGAATGAAGGGCAAGGAAGAAAGGAACGCAAATGAGCATAATGATAGATTTGCCTCCTGACATGGCGCAGGAGGCGCAAGGCTACGCATAAGTTATGCAATGAAACGGACGAAGACATCGCTAATCTTGAATAGACTACTTGCCGGATTGGGAGGGTTTATCATAATCCTTCTCGCGAGCCTTCCACTTGCACTCCTCGTGTATCTTTGGGTTGATGGGGGTGTCGGCGGGAAGTTCACGCTTCTTGCTCTTATAACAGCGATACCGTTCGGCGGCATACTCGCATGGGGCGTATGGGATGTCGTGCGTCGCTGGCGTGAAGTCGCCGAGGTGCAGAGGATGGTCGGCGAGATGAGCGACGAGGAACGCGAAGAGTTCTATTCTGCGGCGGAGCAGGGCGATGTCGAACTGACTGTTGATGACAAAGGTAGGACTCGTTCCACGCCATTGGACTTCGGTTGAGTCGTGGGGATACGCATCGTCTATGGTTTGGTTTGGAAACGACGCGGGCGGACCGCGCCCTGCGGCGGCAAGAGAAAGGAGTAGTTGACTCCCTCGCGCTTGCAGCGGGATGCGTGAGCGTTCCGAAGGTTGACAATGCGCCGGTGGCAGTGCTTGACCTGAACCGCTATCTCGGCGAGTGGTACGAGATCGCGCGGTTCGACCACAGTTTCGAGCGCGGCGTGGAGCAGGCGAAGGCCAACTATACGCAGAATGCGGACGGCACGATCAAGGTCGTGAACTCCGGCGTCAAGGACGGCAAGCCGAAGACGGCGGTCGGGAAGGGCAAGAAGACCGACACGCCCGGAATTCTGCGCGTCTCGTTCTTCGGCCCGTTCTACGCCGACTACCGCGTGATGCTGATCGACAAGGACTACACATACGCGCTCGTCGGCAGCGGTAGTTCGGATTATCTCTGGATTCTCTCGCGCACGCCATCGCTTGATGATGATGCGAAGGTCGTAATCCTTGATGAAATCCACAGCCGTGGCTACGATGCCAAAAAACTCATCTGGGTCAAACAGGACGAAATCATCGAATGCCCTGAAATCAAAAGCGATGGCTTCTCGCTTGAGATGCCGGAATTGGAGGATCGTCTGCGTAAAGTGAGGCTTGTTGATCGTAAGGCATACGATAAAGCCATTCGCAAAGCCGAGGACGAAGATGGAAATGTCGTTCGTCCTGACTTGAGTGCGTCAGTCAAAGTACCTGATGCGGCAGTTGTCCGCGACGCTGTAAGATCGGCCATTGAGGCGACCGGGCGGTTCGGGAAGGAAAGGGATGTGAACAAACGTGACGGGGGGCTTGCCATGTGTGTCCGCATAGTGGAACAGGAGTGGCACACGAAAAAGGATCCGTCATCGCCATACGAGACGTGCTATCTCCAAATAAAGATTGAAGTTGTGACTCATTATGCTTTGAACAACTTTATTGGCTACTACGCAAGCCGACGCATCGGAAACGGCTCTGAACGCCTGTATGTCTGCCGGGGCACGGCATCGAACATACCTCCTACGATTGATCGTTATGTGGATGCTATCGCGGGGGCTGTAAAGAACGCGCTTTGCGATCTGCATCCTTGTCCGGAGAGGATCAAGGGCGAGAGGCAAATCGCATGGAAAGAACTGGGCGACTTCGCCGATCCGAAGAAGCTTGAAGAACGATACAGATGCCCGCACATCGGACAGGTCCTCTCGCCGCTTGGGAAACCTGTCGCCGATTTCGATGTCTACAATAGGATGAAGGAAATTCGTCTTCCATCTGTCTCTTTGCGTCCACCTGCGACTCTGATGGACGCCATGCTTTTCTTTCAAGCTTGCGCCATTCCATTCGATGGCTCAGGAGAAGCCGTGTTGTTCGCCGTCTTTCCCGCGAAGGAGGGTGACGCATATCCCGTTGTGCCGGAATTTTTCGCCAACAACATCTCCCTGCTGGACGCGCTCAAGCGGGTGACGGAATCTGTCGGGGCGTATATGTGTTTCCGTTGTGACGGCGTGGTCGAAGTCAAGCCCAAGCCTAAATCGATAAAGCAATTTTTTGATAAACATCTCTCTTGGTCTGGTAAGGAATTGGATAAACATGACCAATAGATGTCCATGTCGGGGTCGGGTACGCGGTGGCGCAACAATCAGCGGCGCGTCGTCGCCACTCCGTTTCGGCACTAACGCGGTATAGCGAAAGCGAAAGAGTCGCGAAGGCTCGTCAAATCACCGAACGGAATCATGCCAAATCACCGAACGAAATCGCGTCAAATCACCGAATGTGATTGACTTGCGCCTGCAGGAAATGATAAAATATGCGGCATGAAAGACGGTGAAGTGTATAAAAAACGCACAATAGACGATGTATTGCGTCGCAAACTTTCCGGATCAGGCGCGGTTCTTGTCGAGGGGCCCAAGTGGTGCGGCAAGACGACTACCTGTGAACAGCAGGCTAAAAGCGTTCTGTACATGGCGGATCCGGTGCGGCGTGACCGGTATCTCACACAGGCGGCGGTGGACATAACCGAACTCTTGAAGGGAGAGCAGCCGCGGCTTATTGACGAATGGCAGGACGTTCCAAAGTTCTGGGATGCGATTCGCTACGATGTCGATCACTCCGCAGGATTCGGGCATTACCTTCTGACAGGCTCTGCCGTCCCACCCGATGACCGCAATGAACGGAGTGGCAAGAAGGATATTGTGCATTCGGGCACAGGGAGAATTGCAAGAATCAGGATGCTTCCGATGTCGCTATGGGAATCCGGCGAGTCGTCGGGCACGGTTTCTCTTGGCGACCTTTTCGCCGGCAGGCCGTTCGGCCCAGGGAAGGCGATTGAGCGGTCCCTGTCGGATGTCGCCTATCTGATATGCCGCGGCGGATGGCCGCAGGCTGTGAATCTGGACGGAGATGTTGCGCTTGATCAGGCTTTTGACTATGTGAAGGCAGTCGCGAATTCCGACATTTCGCGGGTTGACGGTGTTTCACGCGACCCGGCAAGGGCGCGTCGGTTGATGAGGTCTTATGCCAGGTTGCAGGGCACGCAGTCGTCGATTCCGAACATACGCAGGGATATGGCGATGGGCGAAGGCCATGGTCCGGACGACGACACGGTGTCTGGATATCTGAACGCGCTGCGCAAGATTTTCGTCGTGGAGGATTCCGAGGCGTGGTGTCCGGCGCTGAGATCAAAGGCTGCGATACGGACAACGGACACCAGATATTTCGCCGATCCTTCAATCGCAACCGCGTCGCTCGGCCTCGGACCGGAAGACCTCATGAATGACATAAGGGCGTTCGGATCGTTTTTCGAGACGATGGCCGTGCGGGATCTGCGTGTGTACGCGGATGCCCTGAACGGACAGGTGAGCCATTATCTGGACAGGAACGGACTGGAGTGCGACGCCGTTGTCCATTTGCGCAATGGCACGAGCGGACTCGTGGAGGTCAAGTTAGGCGGTCATGCGCTGATTGAAGATGGCGCGGCGACGCTGAATGCGCTTTCAGGACTGATCGACACTTCGCGACAGGAACCAGTAGCGTTCAAAATGGTATTGACCGCGACAGGCGATTGCGCTTACAGGCGTCCTGACGGAATCATCGTCTGCCCGATATCCGCGCTACGTCCGTAAGCGAGAAGTAAAATATGATACGATCATTCATATACGCAATTTCAGGCATTGCCGCGACGGTGAAGAGCGAGCGGAACATGCGCATCCATCTCGCTGCTGCCGTTGCAGTAGTTGTGCTTGGCGCGTGGTTGGGACTCGACGGACGCGAATGGGCGGCGATTGTCATCTGTTGTGCGCTTGTCATGTCTCTTGAATGTCTGAATACCGCCGTTGAGGCGGCGGTCGATCTTGCTTCTCCAAACATCCATCCGCTCGCGAAGAAGGCCAAGGATTGTGCGGCTGGTGCCGTCCTTGTCGCGGCTATCAGCGTAGCGATCGTCGGTTGTATCATATTCGTGCCCAAGCTTTGTGCTCTTACAACGTTTTGAGTCGCAGGATTACGGGGAATAAAAATGAAGAGGACTTGTTGGTGGCAAGCGAAAGGAGTAGGTAAAGGATGAAGAAGCGGAGATTGAGAATCGTTAAGTTCGCGGTGATAGGCGCGGCGGTGATGGTGCTTGCGTGGGGCGCTTCGGCGATTGCTGTCTATGCGGTGTCGTCTGGGCGCGTATTCGACAGTGCGAGCATGGACGCCGTGCCGCGTCGGCGCGCGGCGGTCGTGATGGGGTGCGTGAGGACGCTCTCG
>CACZDG010000213.1 GCA_902779865.1 uncultured bacterium | reverse complement strand
TAGCGCGTTCTATGCCGCCGTAAAAGGCGAATCAGAGGCGACTTGCCGCGTACCATGCGCGACGAGCCGCCTTGCGTGTTTCTGTCTCTGAACTTCAAACTCCAATCAAACAACTTCAAACAAACCGCCCACAAGGGCAAACACCGAAAGGAAAACAAAATGAACACGGGAAAACTAACTGGGAAAGCCGCCATCTTGGCGGCGGCGATATGCGCGGCGGCGGTGTCGCCGTCGTGGGCGGGGCTTGTCGCCAAGTGGGACTTCAACAACTATGACCCTGAAAACCCAAGAAGCGCGGCGATTCTTGCGCCGACTGTCGGAAGCCTTGCGGCGATTCCATGCAGCGGCAAAGGATCTTCAACGGCGATCACCGACGGTACGCTCGGCAACTCAATTACCGTTGTGGGCGCTGAACAGGCGCCTGGCCTCGCAGACGGCGACTACGCGCTCAACATCCCATCGGGTTCGCATTTGAAGATGCCTCTGCCGGCGGGAATCGTGCGCGACAAGGAATGGATGGTGCGCATCCGCTTCTACGTGCCAGCGGGGGCTGGGCATCAGCGCAGCCTTATCCAGCCCGACTACGGCAATGCCGCCGATAAGCTGTACTTTGTGAACGGATACAATCTCATACGCGCAAGGGAGGCTGAGTTCGGCACGTCGCAGTTCGAGAACAAGAACAACTACGCAAGCAGCGGCGCGGACAAGAACAAAGACGGCGCGCTTCTCTCGCGCACGGTCACGACCCTCGCATGGCATTCTTTCACGGCGCATTTCGGCGCCGCGGGAACGGCGTCCACTCTCGACGGTGTCCGCTCCGTGTCGCTTGAGTCGGAGACGGACCTGCGTTCAAGTTTCACAGGCGACGGATTCATTCTCTGCGGCGACAAAGTGAGTGACGGCGTGCTGTACATCTCGTCCGTGGAAGTATGGGACGACATGCCGCTCTACCATTGCACCGGTTACCTCCAGACGTCCAGCACAAAGGTGTTCGGAGGATGTTCGCTCGACGACATCCGCGACATGTATCTTTCAATCCGGCGCAATGGCGGCGCGGGGGTGTCTGGGCGTCCGGCACAGGGTCTGCAGCGAATCGTGACATCGGACGGGAACGGCACCGTCACGGACCTGAAGGTGGACTTCCGCCCATGGGGTTACGACCATCACATACTCGCCGACTTCACGGACGACGGCTCGGACGTCTATGGCTATGCGCTTCGTGCGCAACATTCATTGGGGTTCGCGTATCGTTACTTCACCGAGAACGGCGGTTTCTCGTCGGAGAGGAACGTTTTCGTGCCAGGTACCACCGCCGATGCAAGCGGCACATACTCCGCCTACAACCTCTACGCCCTCCCGTTCACCCCCTTGAAGGAAAACATGGAATGGGGGCATTTCATGGGCTCTGGCATATTCGGGGATCCGATAATCTCGTTTGTAGCCGACGGCCTTACGCTGACGTTCGACGCCCAGCCGAAAGCGCGTTCGCTCACGCTTGACTGCGGTCGTGGAGAAGGATATGTGAACGCCGCATTTGCATACTCGAACGATGCGCTCAAGACGATGGACTCATTTGGCTCGTTGAACATCGGCGAGGGCGTGACGCTCACCATTCCCCCCGATGTTTCTATCACGGGCGCGGTCGCTTTTGCCGAGGGTTCGTCTCTCGTCATCGACATGGGAAGTGCCGACATCGTGCCTGGCGTGACTGTCTTCACTGCTGCGGAGGGATTTAGCGTCCCTGCGGGGAAGAGTGTTGCGGACTTCGTTTCCGCGTCACGCGGCAGCGTAGTCCTTGGCGCGGACGGCAAGACGCTTGTGATTACATTTGCCGCCGACGTGCCGATTTCCGCTGAATGGATAGGCGGCGGAGACAGAAACAATGTATCCGACCCGCAAAACTGGCAGTGCCGAAACTATGAAGGGACTTTGCTCGCCGACACGATTCCCGGGGAGAACACGTACGTTTCCGTTTCCGGCGCCACGACGTTCAATGTTCCCACAGGACAGGTTCTTACGTGCTATTCGCTCACAATAGGCGACTGCACGTTGTCGGAGAATTGCGACTGGCGGGGTTTGGGGACGGGCGTGATGTCCTCTGCCGCAGGAAGCAAAATCGACCTGAACGGACATGCGCTTGTGGTCGCGGGCCTGGACGCTCCTTCGGCTACCACGGTGACAAACGGCAACACGTCAACTCTTTCGGAATTCTGCGTGGACGTGGCGGCGAACACCACGAGTGAAAACTCCAATGTCCGGCTCGGCGGCAACTTGAAGTTCGTGAAGACGGGCGCTGGGAAACTTACGGTATCTACGACTGCCAAGCAGACGTACACCGGCATGACGGAGATCCGCGCCGGCACGTTGAGGTCGACTACCAAGGCTTCCGACTGTGAGCCGTTCGGGCACGGCACGGTTTCAAACCTCAGGGATATTGACATCATGTCCGGGGCGTATTTCGAGCTTGCCAACAGCTGGTACACCATTTACAGACTCGTCCTGCACGGCGGCACGGTTGTTTTTGACTATGACAAAAAAACTTCCGACGGATACTACGGGTGCATTTTCGGGGCGACACGCCTTCTTGCCGACTCGTATTTCGTGGCTCAATCCGGCTCACACCCGCATTTCTGGAGTACGCATACCATTGATCTCGGCGGGCATGTCCTTGACGTGACGATGGCATCCGGCGTGACGTTCGAACTTGGCGGCTCAGGGGCAGTCGGATCAATCATCACGAACGGAACCATCCGCGTTTCCGGCGGAACGCTCCACACTGACACGTTCAAGGACATCGCGATAGACGCAAAGACCGTGAACCTTGAGGTGTCGTGTGCGTTGAACATCAATGCGACCAGGGCGCTCGATGTCGGTGACTACGAAGCGCTCTATACGGGAACAAACAACGCCGGAACCGGCGCCTTGAACGTCTATCGCACGTTCAAGCCGGTCTCGACGAATTTCTACGGACCGACGATGCAGGACGGTTCGACGATGGATCTGCGCGCGTGGCCTGAAAGCGCGGGTTGGCCGCTGGCATCGGGTTTCAAGACGGGTACGACGAACGTCCAGTTCGCCGCGCACTCGACGGTGAACGTGAACCTTGCCGGGCGGTCGGATTTGATGGCGCTCGCGAAGTCGAACGAGCCGTATATCGTCACATGGGACTCCGCGCCGTCAGACGTGGCGTTTAAGCTTGACGCAGAAACAGCCATGCTTGGGTTCAAGCTACGTCCCAGGGCCGAAGGTTTACGGCTTGAACGCACCAAGGGTTTCATGCTCATCGTCAAATAGACGCCAAGATGGCGACGTTCCCAGTCGAACCCACGCCCGCCGCGCCCAAAAGCGCTGCGGGTGAGCTTTCAGACCGGATCATCCACACCACTTCATCTTATCGGCGTAGAGCTTGAAAAGGTGGGCGACGATTTCGGGTTCGGGCGTGTCGGGCGCAAGGCCATAGGCATATCCCCCGAGCGAAGCGAGCATTGCGAAGCAATGTCGCTAGAGGGGTGCTAGCACGACGCGGTCTTATCCGCGCCATGATGAAAGGTCACAATTTGTGACCTTAAACTTGTGTCTATATTTGAGGTCACAATTTGTGACCTCAAGTCGGCGAGTTCATCTTTGGTCAACTGGAACATGAAGCGTTCTGGGAAACGCTCTAAGTTGCGCTTGACCGCCTGATTGAGAACCTTCGTCGGTACGCCGTATAGT
>CACZDG010000212.1 GCA_902779865.1 uncultured bacterium | reverse complement strand
ACAACAGGAAAAGCACTCAATGGAAAGCCGTATGCGGGAAATCCGCACGTACGGTTTGACGAGGGGGAAGTCGCATCGGCGGCAACGCCGAGGCGTGGGGCTCTACTCTACAAGACAATACAGTTCAAAAAAGCGAAGCGCTCGCTCATTGCGGCGCTTGCCTTTGCAGCGTCGTCGGTGTTCGCCGCCGCGCCTGACGCCCTGATACACCGCTGGAGCTTCAACAACAGCCTTGAAGACACCGGCTCTATCGGCGGCAAGACCGCAGTGCTCGGCGGCAACGCCGCGCTGTACGGCGAAACCCGAGGTGTGGGCCACGCCGACGTCGCTGGACACTTATCGCGGCATGTTCTCCCTCGGCGAGCGCAGCAACACCAGCGCCAAGGGCTTGATGGGCGTGTTCCAGGGCTTCAGGCAGATCAATTATACAGGCGGATATGGCGGGGAGAACGGTCCGGTCTGGCAGGCGGTCGCCGGCAAGGTCAACAACAGCACGGGACAAAACGTCGCCATGACGCCAGGCCTCATTTCCGCCAACACGCCCTACTACTTCGCCTACGTCGTGATGCCGAAGGGCGACAACTCCTCCGCCACGGTCATCGGCTACGTCTATAATGCATCCACCGGCGAGCAGGTCGGCAAGAGCACCATGTACACCGTGACGGACTGGACGACGTCGCAGTTGGCGCAATCCTGGTTCGGTCTCGGCACGACGCCCTGGGGCGACGCAACCCCCGGCGCGGACTACGACGAAGTGCGCGTGTGGAAGACCGCCCTCATGCCCGGACAGATCGCGGCGAACGTCGCGGCCGGCCCGGACGCGCTTCCCGGCGACGACGACTATCCCGTTCTCGGCGTCTCCAACGCCACCCTCGCGCACCGCTGGAGCTTCAACGGCTCGCTCGCGGATTCTGTAACCGGCGACACCGCGACGATGAAGGGCGGGTTCTACGCCGCCGACGGCTCCGTCCGTTTCGCCGGCGGCAACAAAGGCGACTATGAAATCGCCCTCGGCGCGGACAAGATGCCGTCCGACAACGTGACGCTCGAATTCTTCTCAACGACGCGCAGTCTTGGATGGCAGAAGCTGTTCTGCCTCGGCAACGGCGGTTCCACGACGGATGGAATCAGTTTCTCGTTCCAGCGCGGCAGCAACCCCGCCGCCGGCGTATCGGGTCTCGAAATCTACGACAAGAATGACGGCCATTACGTGGACGGCATCCCGAACGCCCTCGTGGCGCATAAACCATACTATTTCACGTTCACCTTTTCCTGCGACGGAACCGACACGGTCTTGAAGGGCTACTGCATCGACTTGACGAATCCCGGCGTGGTCAGGGGCGAATTCACCCGGACGCTCAGCGGCTGGAAGCTGCGCGACAGCATCTCGCTCGATACGTTCAACCTCGGCTGGTCGTTCTGGGGCGACGGCGCTCCGGACGCGGACTTTGACGAAGTGCGCGTGTGGGACGGCATCCTCTCCGCCACCGAAATCCTCGCCAGCTCGCGCGCCGGCGCCGACGCTGTCATTACCACGGAATCCGCTTCGGACGCCGTTCTCTTCGAGTACGACTTCACCGGCGGCGTCAACAGCTTCAGCAGCGGCGTCGTGGCCGATCCCGTCGTGAACGACGCCTCCTATCTGCCCGTCCACGGCACGAACGGATACGGCACCGCCGTCCACCCTGCCGGATACGGCCCGATCACGCTCGGCGAACAGTACCTCAACGACGATTGGACGCTCGCGATGTCCGTCAAGTCCTGCGACGTCGAGAACGGCATCCTCCTCGCCCTCGGCGGCAACGGCATGGCGTCCATCGGCCGCGAGCTGCGCATCCTTTCCTCCTCCACGCCCGGCAAGCTGAGCGCCGCCATGGCGCAGACGTGGAACGTAAGCTACAACCAGAACCTGCCGGGGGGCTCGAGCATCGCGCTGACGGATCTCGGCGACACGACCGGCGCGTTCCACACGCTCGTCGCCGTCCATACGAAGGAAGACGCGAAGATCAAGCTGTATTGGGACGGCGTGTTCAAGGGCGAGTTCAATTCGCTGAGCGGCATGGGCGCGGACAAGGTGTTCCGCTCCAACCTCCAGTTCGGCGGTTCGTTGAACAACACCATTGCATCGCACGTCTCCACCGCCTCGAACCTCGACGCCGCTTTCCAGAACGTGACGTTCTACACGAAGGCGCTCGACGGCGACGCGATTTCTGAATACACGACGAAGTTCCCGTCCGCTGCGGCGACGACCACGTCCATCGACGGACAGTTCTTCGGCTACGGATTCACGACGGGCGAGAAGGTGTACAGCGGCACGATCGAAGACCCTGTCACGGTTGCGGCGGGCTACACCGCCGTGAACGGCGCGAACGGATACGGCACGGCGGTCCACGCCTGCGGCTACGGCATCGACAACAACGACATCAAGACGGCTCTCGCCGGCGAATGGTTCGTCCAGCACCGAGGGAAGGCTTTACGCCGCCGTCGTCCAGCGCTGGGGCGGCACCACTGCGATAAACCGGTCTCTCGATGACCAGACGATTGCCGTGGGCGGCGCCGACTTCACGAAGGAGTTCCACACGCTCGTCGTCACCCACGTGCCGACGGACGCGACGCACACCGGCGTCTTGACGGTATACGTCGATGGCGTCCAGGTGCATCAGTTCACCACCGTCAACTTGGGTTCTGAACGTGTCTTCGGCGGCGGCATCCGCTTCGGCGCGCTCATGGACAACGGCGGGACCACCTCTCTTCCGTCCGACATAAAGCCCACTGCCTGGTGCCCCGACGTGGCGTTCCAGGACGTGAGGCTCTACAAGAAGGCGTTCAACGCCGACGAAGCGCTCGCATACGCGCTTGCGTTCCCGGCCGTGGCGGCGGCGACGTCCGACATCGGCGACGTTACCTTCCGCCACGACTTCACGGGCGGCAGCCTCGTTGCGACCGGCGACGGATGGACGGACAGCGGCCTCGCCGGCACCGGAACCGCCGTGGGCGTGCCCGGCGGCGCGGCGTTCCCGTCCAAGGACGGCTACGGCACGGTCGTGGGCGGCCTCAGCCGCGACTGGACGATGGCCATGCAGTTCAGAGGGCCGGAAGTGGCGGAGGGCAAGGCCGTCATGTTCTCCTACGGCGGCATCGAGACGAGCGGCAGGCGCTCCATTTCGATATGCCGGACGGCGGAAGGCAAGCTCGTCGCCCAGACCGTGCAGCGCTGGGGCGGAGGCGATGATGCCGTCAACGCTACCTCCAGCATCGAACTGGGCGATGATGCGGACAGGCTCTTTCACACGCTCGTCATCGTCAACGAGCGCGACGTCAAGACCAAATACGATGGTGGATGGGCGTCCGGCATGCAGTCGTTCTATCTTGACGGCGAGTTCGTGGGCGCGATTACCGATGTCAACGGGCAGGAGCGCGCGCTGATGGACATGTTCCGCTACGGCGCGATCTACAACAGAACCTTCGACGGCATGACCGAGCCGGCGGCGGGCAGCGGCCTCGCGTTCCGCGACCTGCGTTTCGCGACGAAGGTCTGGACTTCTGCGGAGGCCAAGGTGTATGCGATCGACCGCCAGGTGCCGTGCGACGACTTCCTCTTCGACTACCGCTTCACGTCCGGCGAGAAACATTTCTACGGCAACGGATTCGCCGACCCCGTCACGGTTGCGGCTGGCTACACTCCTGTCCACGGCACGAGCGGCTACGGCACCGCCGTCCACGCGACCGGCTACGGCATAAACAATGACGACATCAAGAAGGCGCTCGCCGGGAACTGGTCGCTCGCGATGTCCTTCAAGTCGTGCGACATCGAGAAGGGCACGATTATCTCGCTCGGCGACGTTCCCGCAAACGGCACTAAGCAGCTGGCGATCCTTTCGTCCAGCACCGAGGGCAGGCTTTACGCCGCCGTCGTCCAGCGCTGGGGCGGCACCGACGCGATAAACCGGTCCTTCGGCGACCAGACCATCGAGGTGGGCGGCGCCGACTTCGCGAAGGAGTTCCACACGCTCGTCGTCACCCACGTGCCGACGGACGCGACGCACACCGGCGTCTTGACGATCTACGTCGATGGCGTCCAGGTGCATCAGTTCACCACCGTCAACTTGGGCTATGAACGCGTCTTCGGCGGCGGCTTCCGCTTCGGTGCGCTCATGGACAACGGGCGGACGACCTCGCTCCCCGGTGACATCAAGTCCACGGCCTATTGCCCCGACACGGCGTTCCAGGACGTGCGGTTCTTCACGAAGACGCTCGACGCCGACGAGATCGCGGCGTATGCGGCCATGTTCCCGGCGGCGGCGGCGACCAAGAGCGACATCGACGACTACGGCTTCCGCCACGACTTCTCGTCCGGCAAGCTTGTCCTCGCGGGCGAAGGCTACATTGATGGTGACGGCGAGGGCGCGAACGGCATCGTCGGCACGGGAACGAGCGTGCCCGGCCCGAAGGTCGAAGGGAAGATCACCAAGGCGTCGTTCCCGTCCAAGGACGGCTACGGTTCGGTCGACGGCGGCCTCAACCGCGACTGGACGCTCGCGATGAGCGTGAAGGCCCCGGCTGTCGTCGACAACGAGAAGGGCATCGTGCTCGCGATCGGCGGCGTGGACGTCGATGAGTGGACAACCCCTGTAAAGGCTCTCGTGCTCTGCTCCAATGCGGACGGCGGCCTTTATGCGAAAATCGTGCAGCGCTGGGGATCGGGCGAGGACGCCGTCAATGACGTTGGCAGCATTGCTTCGCTGACAATCGCTTCCGGCGATCTCGGAGGCGGGACGACGAACGGCTTCCACACGCTCGTGGTCGTGAACGAGAGGGACGTCAAGACCGACGAGCAGTGGAATACGAGCTGGAAGAGCGGAATGGTTTCCTTCTACTGGGACGGCGTGTACAAGGGGGCGCTTACCGGAGTGGATGGACAGGGGCCGACCTTCACCCCGACCATGCGCTACGGCGCAATCTACAACAGGACGTACACGGGAAGCTCGAATTTCGTGGAATCGTCGAACAAGGACAGCGGCCTTGCGTTCTACGACCTGCGTTTCATCCCGCAGGTGTGGACGAGCGCGGAGGCGAAGGACTACGCGGCGAAGTTCCCCTTCGCGGAGCAGTCCAAGATGCGCGCAATCACCATTTTCGTGCGGTGACAATGAACCTGATTGCCTAATCACTACAATCTAACCACATAAATGGAGAAAAAACGAATGAAATCAATACTGCCAAAAAAAGCGAAGCGCTGGCTTGGCGCGGCGCTTGCGTTTGCCGTGACGGCGTCGTTCGCCGCCACGCCCGACGCGCTGATACACCGCTGGAGCTTCAACAACAGCCTTGAAGACACCGGCTCGATCGGCGGCATGACCGTCACGCTCCAAGGCAACGCCGCGCTGTACAATAAAACCTCCGTACGCGTGCAAAGAGGTGGCGACCCCGTGGAACTCGGCGCGCGAGGTGTGGGCCACGCCGACGTCGCTGGACACTTATCGCGGCATGTTCTCCCTCGGCGAGCGCAGCAACACCAGCGCCAAGGGCTTGATGGGCGTGTTTCAGGGCTTCAGGCAGATCAATTATACAGGCGGATATGGCGGGGATAACGGTCCGGTCTGGCATGCCGTCGCCGGCACGGTCAACGGCGGCACGGGGAAAAACGTCGCCATGACGCCGGGCGGCATTTCCGCCAACACGCCCTACTACTTCGCCTACGTCGTGATGCCGAAGGGCGACGGCGCTTCCGCCACGATCATCGGCTACGTCTATAATGCATCCACCGGCGAGCAGGTCGGCAAGAGCGGGATGTACACCGTGACGGACTGGACGACGTCGCAGTTGGCGCAATCCTGGTTCGGTCTCGGCACGACGCCCTGGGGTGACGCAACTCCCGGCGCGGACTACGACGAAGTGCGCGTGTGGAAGACTGCCCTCACGCCCGGACAGGTCGCGGCGCACGTCGCGCACGGCCCGGATGCGATTCCCGGCGACGGCAGCGTATCCGACGGGCGCCTCCGCACGGAGTCCGCAACCCTCGCGCACCGCTGGAGCTTCAACGGCTCGCTTGCCGATTCGGTCGTCAGCGGCGGGAGCGCGACGATGAAGGGCGGGTACTACGCCGCCAACGGCGCCGTCCGCTTCGCCGGCGGCAACAAGGGCGACTACGAGATCGCTCTCGGCGCGAATATGCCGTCCGACAGCGTGACGCTCGAATTCTTCTCCACGACGCGCAGTCTTGGATGGCAGAAGCTGTTCTGCCTCGGCAACGGTCAAACCGACGGTATCAGCTTCTCGTTCCAGCGCGGCGGCAACCCCGCCGCCGGCGTATCGGGCCTCGAAATCTACGACAAGAATGGCGGCCATTATGTGGACGGCATCCCGAACGCCCTTGAATCGGACAAGCCGTACCTTTTCACGTTCACCTTCTCCTGCGACGGAACCGACACCGTCTTGAACGGCTACTGCATCGACATGGCGAATCCCGGCACGATCAGGGGCCAGTTCTCCCGGACGCTCGCCGGCTGGAAGCTGCGCGAAAAGGTCACGCTCAACACGTTCAACCTCGGCTGGTCGTTCTGGGGCGACGGCGCTCCGAACGCGGACTTCGACGAAGTGCGCGTGTGGAACGGCGTCCTCTCCGAGGCCGAAGTCCTCAAGAGCGCGGCGGCCGGCGCCGACGCGACGATCAACCCCTCGTTCCCCGAAGCTCCCGAAGATCTGATACACCGCTGGAGCTTCAACGGCAATCTCGATGACTCCGGCTCGATCGGCCTCAACACCGCGACGATCAAAGGCAACGCCGGACTGCTGAACGGCAACTTCGTGCGCGTGAACGCCGGCGGCAACGGCACGAGCTGGGTGGAGCTTGGCGGCAATCCGATTCCCTCCAGCCTCGGCGACACGCCGTTCACCATCGAAGTGTGGGCCACGCCGACGTCGATTCAAAACTACGCTTCCGTGTTCTCCCTCGGCGAGCGCGGAACCGGCGGGGATCCCTCGGTCAAGGGTCTGATGGGCGTGTTCCACGGCTTCAGGCAGGTGAGGGAAAGCGGAGATGAGCAATGGGGCGCGTGCATGCAGCCGCTCTGCGGCTCGATGTCGAACGTCGCCATGACGCAAGGCGGTATTTCCACCGGCACGGCGTACTACTTCGCCTACGTCGTGACGCCGCAGGGCAACGGCACCGCCACGCTCATGGGCTACGTGTACAACGCCTACACCGGTGCGCTGGTGGGCCAGAGCGTGATGCGCACGGTGACCGGCTGGACGACGGCGCAGCTTGTCCAGTCCACGTTCAACCTCGGCACGACGTGCTGGAACAACAACAACCCCGGCGCGGACTACGACGAAGTGCGCGTGTGGAAGAAGGCGCTCACGGCCGACCAGGTTGCGGTGAGCGTCCGGTGCGGCCCGGACGTGGTTCCCGGCGCGAGTGCGACGGTTAACCCCGTGGTTGAAGAGGGCAAGCCCGCAACGCTTCTCCACCGCTGGAGCTTCAACGGCAGCCTCACGGACACCGGCGTTTACGGCGGCTCCGACGCGGTTACGTTCGGCACCGCGAAACTGGTGGACGGAACGTCCGTGGCGACGTACAAGGACGGCGGCTGGAACACTTCCTACGTGAGCCTCGGCGCGAACATGATTCCCGCCTCCCTTGGCAATACGCCGTTCACCATCGAGATGTGGGCCACGCCGCGCGACCTGCAAGTCTATCTCCCGGCGTTCACGTTCGGCAAGCCGGACGATTCAAGCGCCTCCAACGATGCATTGATGCTCGTGTTCCACGGCTACGGCCAGATTAGGCCCAACGGCAATGCCCAGAATGCGCCCGTGTTCCAGGCGCTCGGTTCGAACTACCAGGACAATAACGTGTCGATGAGCGCCACGGCGCTCACGGTCGATACGCGCTACCATATCTCGCTCGTCGTCGAGCCGCAGGCGGGCGACACCGTGACCATCACCGGTTACGTCCATGACGACGCGGGCAATCTAGTCGGCAGCGGCGCCCAGACGGGCATCACCGGCTGGAACGCAACCACCCTGATGCAGTATGCGTTCTACCTCGGCCGCAACCCGTGGCACAACGCCAACCCCGCCGCCGAATACGACGAAGTCCGCATCTGGAGCCGCGCCTTCACGGCGGGCGAACTCTCCGTGAACGCAAAGAACGGCCCCGACACGATTATCGATTTCGATGCGCCTGTCGAACCCGACAGCTATCTGCACTGGGTTCAGTCCACCGGCTCGCAGTACGTCGAGCTGCCCGGCGTCACCGGCCGCACCGGCACGAAGATCCAGGCCGTAATCAGCGGATTCGGCGGTAGCGGGCAGGTGCTGGTCGGCTCGTATTCCAGCGCAGGCCACATCTCGTGGAAGGACGACGGCGGGGGCTATGTCGGCATGGGTTATAAAGATAAAACCGATTGGGGATTGAATGGTGGTTGGAGCACATTCTACGTCAATGGCAAGGGTACTTTGACGTCGCAGATTTCGCCGGCGGAGTTCACGTTGGATCTGAACGGCAACTCGACCTGGTACAATGACGGTTACAACCCCAATAAACTGTCTGATGACAACAAAACCGCCTACGACACCGGTCTCGACATGTACGTGTTCGCCTTGAACAACAACGGAACGGCGGCGAATCGCGCCTCCTGCAAGCTCTACAGCCTCAAGATCTGGCAGACGGCGACTACGGACGGCACGGGAGACTACACGCTCGTCGCCGACTTGAAGCCGTGCGTGAAGAACGGGTTGGCCGCCCTTTACGACGCGGTGTCCGGCAAGGTGCTGTTCTCCGACGGCGCCGCCCCGCTGACCGCGGGCCCGGTCTTTACGCCTCATCCTTCGGGATGCCTCATGGACTATACGTTCACGTCCGGCGCGAAGTCGTACAGCGGCACGCTCGAAGAGCCCGTCACGACGGCGCCCGGCTACACCGCAGTCCACGGCACGAACGGGTACGGCACCGCCGTCCACGCGGTAGGCTACGCGATAAACAATGGCGACATCAAGACGGCTCTCGCCGGCGAATGGTCGCTCGCGACGTCCTTCAAGTCGTGCGACATCGAGAAGGGCGTGCTCCTCTCGCTCGGCGACGTTCCCGCAAACGGCACGAAGCAGCTGGCGATCCTTTCGTCCAGCACCGAGGGAAGGCTTTACGCCGCCGTCGTCCAGCGCTGGGGCGGCACCACTGCGATAAAC
>CACZDG010000211.1 GCA_902779865.1 uncultured bacterium | reverse complement strand
GGGAGTACAGTTCTTCATCGCCCGTCCGCGCAGGTTCGGAAAATCGCTTGCAGTATCGACGCTGAAGTCGCTATTCGAGGGTCGGCGCGAGCTGTTCGCGGGCCTTGCCATCGAGCCGAAGTGGGACTGGTCCAAGAAGTGGCCAGTGCTGCACCTCGACATGGGTTCCATGCAGGCAAGTGATGTGGCCGAGTTCAGGGAGCTGCTGGTGGATCATCTCTTTGACCGTGCACGCGAGCTAGGCGTGGAAGGTCTCTCGGGTTCTTCCCCGGCAGTTGTCTTCAAGCGGCTTATCGACGCGCTTGCGGCGAAGTCGCCGGACGGGCGCATGGTGCTGCTCGTGGACGAATACGACAAGCCGATTCTCGGCCACTTGATGAAACCGGACGTCACGGAATTCCGCGATGCCTTGAAGGCGTTCTATTCCGTCATCAAGACGCTCGAATGCAAGCAGCGATTCGCGTTCATCACGGGCGTATCAAAGTTCTCGAAGGTGTCGATATTTTCTGACCTCAACAACCTAAAGGACTGGACCATGCATGCGAGGGTGGCGACGCTCTTCGGCTACACGCATGACGAGGTGAGGCGGTACTTCCCCGGCCGCATCCATGCGCTCGCCGAGGCGAACGGGCTCACGGATGAGACTGCGTTCGACAAGATAGTCGAATGGTATGACGGGTACCGGTTCGAGGAGAACGCCGAGCATGTCATCAACCCCGTATCGCTGGGGCTCTGCTTCGACAACTGCAAGTTCGCCGACTACTGGTCCGCCACGGCCGTGCCGACGTTCCTCATCGACATCCTGAAGGAGCATCCGCTCGACTTCTCGACTGTTGACATCGATGAGGACGACCTTATGACATACGAGCCGGAAGCTCCGAGGGTCGTGACGCTTCTCTACCAGACGGGCTACCTGACCATAAAGGATTTTGTGCAAATGGGATCTGCGCGCAGGTTCTCGCTGCGCATCCCGAACCGCGAGATCGAGCATTCGTTTCTCAAGCGCGTCGTAGGGGCGTATGTTGGCCAGGATTCGAGTCGGTCTTCCGGCTATGCGTTTGCGGCGGGGCAGGCCCTCTATGAGCACGAAGTTCCTAAAGGCGCTCAAGGCGTTCTTCGCGAACATCCCGTACGACCTGACCGACAGGCAGAACGAGCAGATGTGGCAGACGATCGTGTACGTGGTGCTACGCTCTATCGGCGTGAACGTGAACGGCGAGGTTAAGACGCACGATGGGCGGATCGACATGGTGGTCGATCTGCCCACCGACATCTATATCGTCGAGTTCAAGCTTGACCGTCCCGCCGCCGAGGCGATGGAGCAGTATGCGCTTTCAAAGAAGCGCATCACGCTGATCGGCATATCCTTCTCGTCCGCGAAGCGCACCATCGTTGAGGAGCTTGTCGAGGAGCTGCCGCAGGCGGCGGAGTGAAAGGATTTATGGTATAATATCGGCGTTTCAAAGATGAAAGAGGCATTGAGAGTTCTGGCAGAGCTTGTCTCGGAAGGTGTGATAGAAGATTATGCCATCGGTGGTGCGATGGGCGCAACATTCTATCTTGAACCTGTCGTGACAATGGATCTGGATGTGTTTGTCCTGTTCAAGGACAACACGAGCCTTTTGCCGCTTCAGCCCATTTATGACGCGTTGAAGAAACGCGGATATCATCCAGATGAGCGGATGCCTGAATGCATTGACATAGGCGGAACGCCGGTTCAGTTTCTGCCCGTATATAACCCGTTGCTCGAAGAAGCCTTGGCGCATGCAATCAGTTTCGATTATGACGGCGTGAGTGCGCGCGTGCTCCCTGCGGAATATTTGGCGGCAATATCGGTACAGACGGGACGCGCAAAAGACAAGCTTCGCGTGCTGGCATTCCTCGCTTCAGACCGTTTTGACAAAAAAGCCTTTGCCGACATCTGTTCTGCGCATGGACTTGTCTGTCCAATAGATGGGGGCTCGAAATGACGACGATGCGACCACTCTCGGAAGGACAGTACGCAAAGGCGCAGGGACGCCGAAATCTTGCCGACTTGCCGTACTCTGAAAAGGTGAAGTGCGTCATAGAGCTGCAACGTCGGCTTCAGCCGATTTATGCCCAACGCGGCATCTATATCAAGCCTTGGAAATCGTGGAACTGAAATGAAAGGAACAAGATCATAGAACAGTGAAACGGTCATAGGCGGGGCGAACGCTTCGCCACGGTCGCCGCGATGGTAGGGCGCGCTCGCCGAGCGCGCCGCCGACAAAGCGGAATGACAGAATCAATTTGCAATGCTGCAAAGCAGTCGTTTAGGAATGTGAGAAGTTCTACGTAGGACGACACTTAGCAGAGTAAGCGCAAATGCGCTTTCTCTCTTCGTGTTTCCTACAGGCAATTCTCACAGCCCCTAAAGATACGAAGAGAGGTTTTCTTTTCGTTCCGATTGCGAGCGGCGGAACAACGACAAGAAAGGAACGAAAGAAAATGAAGAAACTGATAACGATGCTCGCGCTGGCGTTCGCGGCAACGACTGCGACGGCGGCGGCGAAACTGGACGTCAAGGTGACCGGTTCCCGGCACAATGGCTTCCAGTACTGGGTCAAGTACACCATCAACGGTGTCGAGTACCGAAGTGATCAGGCTCCCGAAAAGATCAATCAGATAGCGTGGAAGCACATGTCCGACGACGACAAGATGACGACGGTTACGAGTGTCTATGGCATCTGGGACGCACGAGAGGTACAGTTCGGATCAGTTGCCTTTGAAATGGGCAAGTGGTATGACGAAAAGATGGGCTATGTGGAAGGCGCCAACGTCCTCATCGAGCGGCTCCTCAAAAAGAACCACCCCGACTATTACGAGCGTTTCAACAACCCAAGAAAATACTTCAACGAGAATGTGGCGCCAGAGGGTTGCGAAGACTTGAACAGGTTCCCCGAACTTTCCATGCTTGCCGCAGAGCAGGACGTAGTGTTCATGTGGGCGGTTGAGGCGTACCAGTCGCTTGGGCACGCGGAGTATCGCAAGACAGGGGTTGCGCTGAAATCAACGTCCGCAGACTTCATACAGCTGATAACGGACAAGGTGTTGGTGCCAAACATCACTCCGGCAGGGGCTGGCGGCTACATATCCCAGGCCATCAGCACGGCGCTCGACTACGCCAACAACCTTAGCCATGCGCAGGACAATCTTGTCAACAGCATTGTCGGGGACAGGATCACTCCCGACATCGCAATGCTCATCATCGACAATTCGAACGAGTCGATCAGCCTTTTGAAGGGCATAATCCAGACATGCATGCACCGGGCGCAGGCGCTGAAGGGGGAGATAGAGTCCAAGTATGCGAAGTACAAGGCGGAAGACGAGGCGGCGTTGGATCGTGTTGCCAAGCACAATATTAAGGTCTTCGAAAAATGCGGGACGGAGATCGATCCGAATCCGGATGTGTGGGGGACCTATGTCAGTCTCTTTAACAATAAAGAGGAACTCTGGCTGAAGTATCTTGAGGCAGATAAGGCGTACCGCAACAATCCAACCGATAGCAACTGGGAAAGACGGACTGCCGCAGATAATGCGCATGTGGCGGCGGCGGGGGCGTTCAATTCTTTTTGCAAAACGACAACAGAAAGCTGCAGGAGCCGTGCGAAGGCGTGGGTGGAGCATTATGCTGGCGCGGGATTCTCGTCGGCCAACGGTACGATTGGCGGCGCGATTGCCCCCTATGTGGGCAAAGGTCAGGCCATGCGAGAGGCGCGGCCAATCCTTGAAAACGAGCACGCCAGCACGGTTTTGTTCGGCAGTGTGGCATCGCTGCCGGAACTCTCAGAATCGGATGTCAGTAAATTGAAATCTGCCGCCGAGAAGTACATTGAAGACTGCAAGAATTACGATGAGAAGCAAAAGGCCTTGTATGACGAGGCGGTTGCGTTTGTCTCTGCGGCAATGGCGGAGATAAACCCGGTCATTGCCGACAGCCTGGGCTTGAAGCTTGAGGACTATGGTGGTATCCCCATTGATCTTGGCGCGGACGTTAGCGGCGTGATAAAAGCGCTTCATGCAATGATTGGCTATGAGGTTGTGGCCTACAAGGACAATTTGACTCCTTTTGAGGTGCTGTGCAGCAATCTCAACAACTGCTACATGATATTGAGCGGCTACACGGCGGAGGAAGACCCCACGTATCGTGGCTGGGAAATCAGGATCGAAAACTTCGTCAACTGGTACAACAGCGCCAAGCAGGAGAAGAAAAAGGAGACGCAGACGATCGAGGAATATGTGACAAAGTACCAGGAGCTTGTCAGCAGATGGGAAGATGCAAGTACGAACTATGGCGTGTATGAATCAACCCTGCCGATCTATGTCACCGAGCAGCAGATTGGCGGTAACAACCGGATGATCCTCAACGAGAACAGCGAACTCGGCAAGGCGTTGCTCCTTGCGGATAAGACAAAGGCCGCCTCTGCGGCTAAAAACTACCGCAATAAGCTGAACGAACTGAAAGACCAGCACGACACACTGGCTCATGATGTCATGTCTGCCGATTTCGTTCTTAAGCTCTACAAGAATCACATTCCGGCCGATCTTCTTGGAGAAGTCGAGGCCAAAGCTAAGCCGAATTCCAAGAGCAAGAAGATACGGGCCAAGCCGCTTGCGAAACTTGCGATGTCCAATTCCTCGGAGTCGGAACATGCCAATATAGGAAAGCTGGCTATTCTGTGGCGAGATTTCAACAACCGCAACGAGGCGCACGATACGGAAATGGCGATTTTCGCCGATCTGTGCGAGAACGAAAACGAATACAGGACGAAGATTCTCGGCGAGTACGCGAAGATAGGCGAGGGATGGGAAGGAATGGTCAAGAAGGAGATGCCCGACCCGTATCTGCGTCTGGCGATTCAGGCACGCGGATGGGGACGGCATTCAACAAAGTGGAGCAATCCATCGGTGCTGTACATGCCGGGCTGGTACTATGGGAAGTACACCTACGAGTACGCCTACATCCAGGAAGCGGGTTACAGCAATCGCGGAATCGGCAGCTATGCGTACTTCGCAGGGGACTTCTACAAGACAACCTTCGGCAACGAGCCGGATCCGTTCGACGATTTTGTGGAGCCGAAGCTGAATGAGATCGATGCGGCGCGTGCGGCTGCGGCTGGAACAGACGTCTTTACCGTGAC
>CACZDG010000210.1 GCA_902779865.1 uncultured bacterium | reverse complement strand
CTCTTGTTGCAGTTTTCATGTTCTTTAGTATACTAAAGAATACGCGCAAAGTCAAGGGGCCAGATGAATTTTTTACAGAAAAAACTCGTTGCACCCCGGATTATAATTTTCACCTTTTCGCGCTTGTGTTACCGGTGGTTTTTTTGCTATACTTATTGCTGTTCACGCCTCAATTGTGCTTTTGCAGTTATGCGGCTCGTTTCAGGTCGGGTGGCTTGATCCGCAACTGCCATGAAAGAGGTTTTTGCAACTACGTCTATGACTAAAAAGACTGTCTTTTCGTTTGTCGTCGTGCTGACAACGACGATTCTTACGGCTTTGTCCGCCCTTGCGGACAACGTTTTCGCCGTCGAGAACTTCACGAAGTACGATCGCGAAGCCTCGTCGTACACGGTTCCCGCAACGGCCAACTTCGTCGTCGTCAAGAAAGCCTCATCGGACTTCGTCATCTGGACCCGCGACGAACTCACCAGCGCCCAGCTCACGGTGATTGAGAGTTATGCGCGTGCGCATGACAACAGCCTCATGGACCGTAATGCCATCTTCATCTCCGGTACGGGCGACCACTACATCGACTCCATGTACGGCACGGTTACCTTCGCCTACGGCGACATCGGCCTCACCGTCACCATGCCGCGCAAGTGGTCTCACCTCGACTACGGCAAGCACACGGACAACACGCCCGAGCCGGAACCCGAACCCGACCCCGAGCCCGGCAAAATAACGATCACCAAGACTGTCAACGGAGGTCTCTGGCGTGTCGGCTGCGACTACATGGATGTCACGAATCAAACCACTTGCGATGTCCGCTACTTCAGCGGCAATGCATGGAAGCGGGATTGGATCACGAACACGAATGGCGTCACCAGTCTTGAGGGCCACCGCAAGAACAAGTGCGGCGACCACGAAAACTGGGTGATATGGGTGGGGACCAATGGCGTGCCTTACCGAATGGACGAAATCAAGTCCGGTGCAACCGGCGGCACGCTGCCGACGGTCGTCTATCGCACGAAGGCACCCATGACGGACGAGGAAATCGCCAACATCGGCAATCCCGACCGTCCGGAATGCCTGGCGAAGTACAAGCAGAACTTCCAGGAGCCAATGTCCTACGCGGACATCCGTATTGGCGAGCGCCTTTACTGGATCACGTTCAACAACGGGCGGATCTGGTATCATACGGGCATCCCCTACGAGGCCCAGCCGACCTTTGTCATTTCCGTCGATGGCGTGCCGTACACCCTGACGGGCGGGCAAAATGTGGAAATCGCCGATCTTGAGCCGGGCCTTCATGAAATCACCGAATCCGAAAATCCCCTCTATACGCTGGGATCGGTCGTTTCAACTGTACCCGGAAGAACGGTTCAGCCCGAAAATGGCTGGACGGTGCAGATTCTCGTCAACGCGGGCGACGACATCGCTCTGACATGGCCCAACATCCAGCCGCCTCCGGGAACTCCGCCGACACCTCCGTCTCCGCCGGACGTTCCGCAGCCTGTCATCACCAACGCCCTCACCCTTTGCGAACTTATGGACTTTGGCAAGCGCTTCAACGCCGTTGTCTTCGGCGATCTCACCGTTTCCGGCGGCGACAGTGAAGGCGCCATCCTCGTCTGGGGCAACGCCACCCTTCCCGATGGCTACACAGTCGGGTACTACTCTGGCGCCGGCGAGCCGACTCCCGATGTGAGCGACCGCGACGACGGGCTCATCGTCGGCGGCAACCTCGTCATCGGCGCGCAGCCCGTCAACGGCAACATCGTCTACGGCGGCACCTTTCAGGGGCCGGCGCGCTGGTACAACTACTCGCTCCGCCATGTCGAACCCGTTACGATCGACAGCCTCGGCAACGTCCCCGCCGACGGATCGGGCCGCACGGCGGCCGACCTGCTAGCGGCCGTCTGCGAGCTTTCGCAGCGCGTGGCGGCCATGGAGGCCAATGGCGTCGTCACCAACACGGCAGACGGAAGCCTCCTCCTGACCGGCACTGACACCCGCCGCAACGTCTTCGAGGTCACCGCCGCGCAGTGGAGCGGCTCGCAGCGCGACTGGATCTTCGACGTTCCGTCCGGAAGCAAGATCATCGTCAATGTCGTCGGCGACTTCGTCGACATGGCCAACGGCCGCATGGTTCTCCCCGATGGCGTTTCCAACGTGGACGTCCTTGTGAACTACGTTGACACGACGGGCATCTCCCTTGCCCAGTTCTCCCACAACGGCTCCGTTCTCGCCCCCTACGCCTCCGGCACCTTCACCGGCGGATCGATCGAGGGCATTGCCATTCTCGGCGGCTCGGTCGTGAGCAAGGGCGGCTTCGAGTTCCACAACTTCGGGCTTGACGTCTTCTTCTGCCCGACGGTTCCCGAAGTGGCCCTGACCACCACGGCCGGCTTCGCCCCAGACGGCGCGATCTTCGGCGCTGCGGCAGGCGCGACGGTCATCATCACCAACTACGTCTCCAACCCCAGCGAATACTGGCTCCGCTCCGTCACCCTCGTCGGCTCGGACGGCACGACGGTTGCGCTTGGCGACCTCGCCCCCGGTGCCAGCACCTTTGCGACGACGACCATCACGAGCGATGCCGCAGGCCGCTACACCTACTCCGCGACCGTTACGGCCGCCGCGTTCGACTCCGGCAATGTCGCCGCAATTGCGTCGCGTCCCAGCGTCACGGCGTCCGACGTGGCCGTCGTCGAGTTCAGCGCCGGCTCCTGCGTGGCCACCGTCATCAACGGCGTCGTCTCGAACGAGACGGCCGCCAACTCGGCTCCGCCCGCGCCGGTGGCGAAGGCCGACTACGGCGTTACGGAAATGTGGTTCTCCTGCGTGCCGACCTTCGCCGGCGAGACCTTCACGGTCAACGTCCGCGTTGCGAACGCGGGCGACGCCGACGGCGAGGGTGCCATCCTCGGGCTCTACCTTGTGGATACCGACCACGACGCAACGATAGCCTCGACCGAGAAGACAAATGCGGTGCGCACCGTCGAGCTTGGGCGGATTCCCGCCGGCCAGTCCCGCGTCTACTCCTTCGGCGGCCTTACGACCCCCGACATGAACGGCGTCTTCCACGTGATTGCCTACGCCGACATTGAAGAGGTCCAGTCCGAATGGAGCAAGGGCGACAACCAGAACAACCTCACCTACGAGCTCACGCAGGTCAATCTCCAAATCAACGTCTCCGCCGAGGGTGTGACGCTGACGTGGAGCAACGGCTGGGGCCAGAAGTACTCGATCCTCGGCAGCAACGACCTCGAGAACTGGGAGGCCGTTGTCACGGACATTCCTTCCGCGCGCGACGAGTCTGGCCTCGTTGAGAACACCTACACGGTGGGCTTCGACGCTGGCTACAACTTCTTCAAGCTCCGCGTCGACCAGCGCTAGCCACAAGGGTTTTCAACTATCTCTCTGGCAACCATCTTTCAGGTTTGATGACAACCGACATGACATCTAAGGCGGAGGCGGAGGGAAAGCGCAGTTTTTTTACGCGTTCCAGTCCCCGTCCCGCCGTTTCCGGAAGCCGCACCGCCGTCGCTGGGGGCCGTCCCGCCGTCACAGGGGGCCGCCGCCGAGGTTCGGTGGAGGTGCGCTCCAGTCGGTGTCCGCACTGTTTGATTGACGTCCAGACCCTGGGGACAGCCCCGCCAACGATCTGTCCCTACTGCCGCCAGGCGATGGTGCAGAGCACGCTGGAGCGCACGGTCGCCCCGTCGATGGAGCCGCCTTCGCCGGAGGAGGTGAAAGCGCGTCTGAAGGCAATCTACCATCCCCCGCATTTCATATTCGGCTTCATCGTGGCGGTCGGCGCGGTGGGTCTGCTGGCGTGGGCGGTGACGCTGCAGCTGAGCAGCATCGAG
>CACZDG010000209.1 GCA_902779865.1 uncultured bacterium | reverse complement strand
CGCCGCCGATGGCCATCGCCTCGCCGCCGCCGCCGCCGCCGCCGCCAGGACCGCCGCCGCCCGCATGCCAGTCGTCGGTCTTTATGTCGTCCTTGGTCGCACCCCAAGACCGCGATGCGCTGCCAGCCGCGCCGGACGCTCCGCCGCTCACGTTCACGGTTACGTCGCCAAGAATGAGCACTCTCCCGCACCCGTTTCCATTCGAGCCGCTTCCGCCAGAACCGCCCTCGCTTCCGTCGGCGGGGAAGTACTTGCCGTGATCTGCATACCTCCAATCGGACTGGGCTGCGCCGCTTCCGGCGCTCGCTCCGCTGCCGCCGCTTCCGCCAATGCCGGCACCCGCGCCGCCGCCGCCTTCGCCGCCGCCACCGCCCGGACCGTTCTTGAAGTGGTTGGTTCCATCGTCATTAAAATCGGCATTGCCGCCGCCGCTGCCGTTGCCGCCGTTTGCCGC
The DNA here is from genome assembly GCA_902779865.1 of uncultured bacterium. Taxonomy (GTDB): domain Bacteria; phylum Verrucomicrobiota; class Kiritimatiellia; order RFP12; family UBA1067; genus RUG572. Next base: position 3,415 of record CACZDG010000209.1, on the reverse strand, counting down.
CTTGCCGCCCTTTGCGACGAGGCGGCCCCTGCCGGTGATATAGAGCGTCATGTCCGCAGGGAGCGCGATGCCGGCGCCCGCGCCTGTCCTGCCAGACGCATTGCCGCCCGTGACGTTGAGTTCTTTCCCTGCCGGAATGTCAATGACAACGCACTTGCCGGCGGCACCGGTGCCGGATTTGACCGTTAGCGCGCTTTGGCCGGCGCCCGCCTGAATCGTGACGTTGTTTACGATGGTATAGATCGTGCCGCCGACAAGTTCCATCGGCCCGTTAATCGTGCCCGTGGCCATATCGCCACGCGCCGAGACCGCCGCCATCATCGCCAGCACCAAAACAATCGAACTTCTTTTCATCTCTTTCTCGCTTTCTCTTTAAGACTTTCTTCCTTCTTTTAGACAGGATTCACAAGATTTACAGGATTTATCTGACTTAACCGAACTTTCTCAATCTTGTCAATCCTGTTAATCCTGTCTAATAAAGATTTACGGATTCCCGAACGCCGTGCCGTAGATTGTCTGCACGTCGGCGTTCCCGTCGTTGATCTTGCCGCCTGCGGGCACAATCACGTTGAACGCGCCGTCCGCGCCCTCGTAGGTGAGGATCATGTCGCAAGGCGCGGAACCGGCGGTATAATTGAGACCTTCCTGCGTGAAGCAAGCAGGCCAGTTGGGACGCGACGCCTTCACGTCTCGCACGACGATCTGCGTCTTGCCGCCGCCAAGTTCGCGCACCGTCCCTTTCTCGAGACTCGTAAGCGAGCAATTGGGCGGGAATGCCGCGAGCGATGCGCCTTCCTGCACGGTAACACTGGCGACAGCCGCCACGTCGATATTCACGCCCTGGGCGTATGCGCCTGTCGGAGCATAGACAACATCCGCCGACTTCGCACGCGAGGCACGCGCTGCGCGAGGCGCGGTGGCAAGTTTCTGGCGCGGCTTCAATTCGGGAGAATCAGGCGGCGTGAGGCCGATTTCGGGCGTTCCCTTGATCGCGCCCATAGCATCCGCGAACGTGTAGCCGATGCCGTCGGGGTCGTTGCCGTTGCGGTCGCTCAGTTCAGCATAGAATACGCCGTTCGTATCGACCGGCACGCGCATGGTCCGAGCCCAAAGCGCGGTGTCGGGAGTCTTCGAGTCGTAGAGACGGAACGTCAGCTCCAATGACGTTGCGCGCTCATATCCGCCAGTCCTCCACAGCACGCCGCGGTATGTCAGCACCTGCGGAACGTCCGCAAAGGACGAAAGGGATATAAGGGACAGAAGGGATAAAAGAGATATCTTGCACTTGTTATTCATTGTTTTAATCCTCCCAACTATAAACTATAAACTTTAAACTTACTCCAGCTCCGCCGCTTTGAAGACGCGCCGGAGCGTGAACGTGCCGACCGACTTGATCGGACCCTTGGAAATCAGCCCTCCCACTTCCCAGGTCACCACGCCCGACGTAGTCTCGTCGGCATTATAGGGGAAGTGCTCCGGCAGCGCGCGATTCCCCAGCTCGTGCCATGAGAAGTCGAGGCGGTTCGAGATGCTCCAAAGCTCGGGCTTGATCGGGTTTGCATAGAGCGAGAAGTCGTCGCCTGATGGCAGATAATCCGAATAATCGGCCTTCTTGCCGTCGTGATCCGGGTGCCAGGCGTGACGGAACGGATTGTCGCTCGCCGTCGCGCCGACAACCCACGAAAAATCGACATCCTCGCCAAACTTCGGATTCGTGATCTCCGTCGCCGCAACGACCGGCGTATCGACACTCATCATCACGGTCGAGATGCGCCGCGATTCCTCCACATCTTCGGGAACGTCTGCGGGGTTCTTGAAAAGACGCGTCACGCCGTTCGTATCCACTCCCGCCACTGCGCGCTGAAGCAGCCTGCACGTGCCATTCGTGTCAACGTGCATCATGACGCTCATCTTCAGCGTTCCGCCGGCCTTGACGGGCACGCGATTGGTGTCGCCGAGTTCGGAAACCTGCGAAAGCGCGATTTCGCCAATCCAGAGCCCTGCCGGATAGGCAACCGCACCCGTCGCCGCATGACGCACGACAATAGGCAGGCGGACGCGCATCTTGCTGGCGCCGAGGTCTTCAATCGCCAGAATTGCGCCGTAGGTGATCCCATTGTCGAGTTTGGAACGGTCAATCTTGAACACCTGCTCCGAAAGCACGTCCGGCGCGAGAGTAACCGTCCATTCCACATTCTCCTCGACATTCGTGTAGTCCGGTTCACTGATTGCATCGACGCGCGGCAACCGGCGGGAGAGAGACTGCGGCGGCAGCTGCGTATCCGCGTCAAGCGCCGAACGCTCCACCGTAAAGCGGAACGTATGGTTGGTCGTGCCGCAGTTCCGTATCCGAATGGACGCGAAGTTCGCATCCGAGCCGAAAACGAGCCCCTCGCCCTGCACGCCGATCACGCCTGGCCAGTCGCTGTCCTTCGTAGCCGTGAGAGCGTACGCCTTGCCGCCTTGCATCGTCACGCGCGCGTTGAGGAACTTGCTGAAGGTAGGATCGGACTCCTTTGTCCCTTTGATCTGGTAGGCGATGCCATTGGCGGTGCCGAAAGGACCCTCGCCAAAATACGCCTTTGCCGTCATGGAGGCGTTCGTGTCCGCCGAAACGCCCACAAGGTTCATGAAGCCGACGTCGCCCGACGTGGCGCGCCAAGTCTGTTTCGGAGCGGACGGGACGCCGACGAACGTCTTCGACCAGGCGTTTGTCGCATAGATCATATAGACGTGGCCACCTGAGAGTGCGCTCATCGTGGACGCCACGTCGTCACCAGGAACCCACACGCGGTAGGAAAGCGGCTTCTGGGCAATCTCGGCTCCGTCGTCGGCGAGCTGACGTGTTGAAGAATAGGCGTCGGACTGGTACGACGCGACGCTCTTCACCGGCGCGCCCTCGAAGAACGCATCGCAGAGTGCGTTCGTCGGCGTTGACTCAAGGTAAATCGCGTTCCACCCGTTCTTCAGCGTCATCGTCTCGCTAATGTGCGAGGCAAAGGCCGCCATCGGCAGCATCGTCAAAAGCAAAAACGCAGATTTGCATGGTTTATTCATATTTCAACCTTTCAACTTCTTATCTCTAAGCTCTAAGCTCCAAGCTCCAAGCTCCTACTTCGCCTCCAGCTTGAAGAACTGGCTTGTCGCGCCCTCAGCCGGCACGACGTAGATCGTTGCGAGACCCACGTCTTCCTCGTCGGCGGACGGCATTATCTGCTCGTGCTCTGAGTCCGTTTCGGTCTTCTTGACCTTCTGCAAGGCCCACTCGGGATTCGTGAGCGAGAGCGTTGTTTCCACGCCATAGATGTGGCCACCGACATACTCGAAGCTGAGCGAGTTCAGCATATTCTGCGCTCCGGCGTATGCCTTGATCTCAAGCTTGTCGTCCGGATTGAAAGGATCCGTTCCGGCGCGG
>CACZDG010000208.1 GCA_902779865.1 uncultured bacterium | reverse complement strand
TGCCGTTCACGTTCCACGCACTGCCGTACAGGAAGTCGGTCGTGCTGCCTTCATCGTCTATGGACGTGATCTTGCACTTGCCGTCGCTCGTCTGGGCGATGGGCGCGGGCGCGGTTGAGGCGTCGATCGTGGCGGTGATGGTCTTTTCGGCGGGCGTCGCGGTGGCGTCGCCGCAATGGCTGACGACCGCGATGGTGACGTTGCGGCCGACGAGCGCCTGGACGGCGAACTCGGCGGGCAGAATGGCGTCTAGGCGGTCTTCCTCCGCCGACGTAACCGTACACGCGCGCTCGATGGTCTCGCCGTTGGGCGTGACCGCCGTCGCGGTGACGGTGTCGCCCTAGTTTGACGCCGTCCTGGATGTTGGACATGCCGAAGTCAATGGCGGGCTTGAGGTCGCCCAGGAGCGTGGCCGTGACGCGCACGTTGTCGCGGTCGGCCCTGGAGTCCTGGTTGGCGTACCATCCGCGGATTGAGAGGCCGAACGTCAGGAGCGAGCCGACGGTCACGGTCTCGCCGGTCTCGGACGTGTGCCTGGCGCACGCCTTGACGAAGGAGCTGATCAGGTCCCACGCCGCGCCGTTGCCTATCCTGATTCCCGTCGCCTCGATGATGCGCGGGAGTATTTCCGTCTCGGCGTCAACTGAATATCCGTCGCCGACGAACTGAGCCGTGAAGCCGCCTTTCTCCGAGAACTTCTTGGAGATCGGCGTCATGCGGTACTTTTTTGTTCTGCCCATTTTGGGGTTGTTCCTTTCTTGTTGTTGTCCCGGCGGAATTGCCGGAAATTTAGGTTGGAGTTGTCGTCCCCGTTGAAATTACTAACCGGCGGACAACTGATGCCACCGCGCTCGTGGCCGAATCCTTCATCACTTCCTCGGTCGGGAGGGCGTTCGGATCGCGCTTCGTTCTCACTTGGTGGACGAGCCAATAGACAACCGTCTGCTCGCCGCTCTTTCCGCCCTTGCCGCTTGACGCCAAACGACCGTTCACTTTCTTGTAGTTTGATTCCGCCACGAGGCAAGGCAACCAATGACCGTCTGGCGTTGGACGATACCTGAAAGCGAGTTCAGCTGGGAAGTTTCGCGGTTCTTTTTCCCATTCCGCCGCATTAGGATTCGCCGGGATGGCCAGATAGCGCCTCCCACCCTTCGGCGTGATCGGCGGCGGATTGACGGCGAGCTTGTGCTTCAAGGCCGGGGAGTCGATACCGACCCATCCTTCCATTCGAGAAGGAAAGGAAGACTTTCTTATCTTATCTGAAAGTGAATTACCGCGAGACCCATGCCAGAAATACCGCTTGGGGTATGCCTGCCCAAACCAGGGGAATCCCGTGGACTTGGGCTGCTCTTTCTGGCGTTCTGCGAAGTGACGCCGCAGAGCGTTGACCACGCCCTGGTTCGCCGCCTCGATCAGCTCCTTTCGGCATTCTGGCCGATTGAGCTGATTGATATGCCTTTCAACGGCCTTGCGCGTCTCGTCAAACAGGCGTTCGTCAAATGTAATTTCTACGCTCATTTTTGGGGTTGAACACGGTTCTGATGTTTGATAGACTATTGGCGTTTGAGCGCCTTATGCATGTCAAAAAGTTGGCCGCGATGCGGCATGAACGGATTATGCCACGGCGCTCAATCATTTTACCGCTTTCTCTTTGTAGAATGTATGGAATGAGAAGCCCCCGCTTGATTCGGGTAGCACGACCAATCGGTAGAGATTACCGTCCGAAGCTGTTTTCGTCAGCATCCATTTTCCGTCTTTGGCCGGATCGACGGAGTCTGGAGTCCGCCAGACATGGCCGATCAGCATCAGTTCCCTATCCAGTAACGGGATGTTGCGCGAATCTTTGTCTTTGCCGATATGGTCTTGAAACAGGTGGAAGATGGCTGAAGGGGAAAGCCTTAGAGGGTTGGTTGCGGCTTCAGGTGCGGTTCCAGCCTTCTCGCAAAACAATGGAGACGGGCAGCCGACCGACGGCTTAGCCTTGACAGTGGTCTGCTTTAGTCCCGCGTCAAACTGCGTTCGCACCTGTTTCACCACGTCGTGTATCATGGCACCGTCGAAGTACATCTTTTTCGTATGCGGATTGTACTGTATCTGGTCTCCGAAGGTCTTCTGCATTTCTTTAAGCCGTTCGCTCTTTGGCCCAGAGACCTCCATTGACAACTCGAGCTTTTCATTAAACTCGGCGAGGGGAGACTTTTCGGGCGGCTCGTAGCCCTCCTGGATAACGCCAAGCTCAACGGCCTCGTCGTATGAAACGTCCTCGACGCCCATGCCGGAATTGAAGTCAAATGGAGGATAAGGATTGCCGAAGCGAGATATGCCGATCCATATTGGGTCGCCTTTGAGTGCGATCATGCGACCACCGTAGAGCTTGCCGCCGGCTGCGGTCCATCTCGTTTTCCAGTCCCTGGGCTTTTCGCGCTCCTCGAAACGTAGCAGCTCCTGGGCTGGAAACGCCATACGCGCGCCATGCGAACTCGCAAGCTCGGCCTGAACGTATCCGGCGGCCATGCCGGCGTTTGTGTCAATGATGACGTTGGCACGGGCGTAGGAGCCGGGATCTTTCAGCGAGGCAGTCCCGCGCGCGATTCCCGCGTCGCGGGCGGCGCGCATGATATCGGAGACGACGCGGGCTCGCGAGACGAGTGCGCCGTCGGCATCCCGGCGATTTTCAAGGAGGTCAGCGATGCGGCTCCGACATGTGTCGAGGAAGTTGACGGATTCCACGCGCGATGAAACGAACGCGCGCTCCTTGATCGCAGCGTCCATGATGTCCCAGTCGGCGGATGACATCTCGCCATTGGTCACGATGGATTTACGGAGTATGTATTCGGAAGCTGTCATTGCTTGTGTTTGATGTTAGATCCCGCTGTGCCCGTCACGGATTGCTCGATGTAGCAGACAGATCGGATAGTGGGGGCCCTGGCGGGAAAGCGTTAGGGGTTCGGCGGAGTGACAGTGATCACTACCTCGTTGGTGCTGGCCAGCACGGTCAGGCGGTCTAGCGTCCGCTGTATGGACGCGATCCGAAGCCGCGCCTGGGCCTGCGAGACTATGAGCTCGTCGTTGGTCGCGGGGACGGTGAGCTGTTCCCGGAGCGCGTCGAGCTGCGCCTGTAGGGAGTCTATGCGCGCCTGTTTGGCGGTACGCCGCGACGCCGCGCGCGCTGCGGCCTCCTCCGGCGTGAGCGCCTTGCGCCGCGAGGCGGGATCGACATACTCCCAGCCATCGGGGTAGATGTCAACCCGCTCGATGATGCGGGTTGTCTCGTTCGTGCGGAACTCTTGCACAGGATTGCCGCCGTGCCAGCGGGCGCGACCGCCGGATGACTGCATGTCGTGGGCGTACGCGACGGAGAGCAGCGCGTCGGGAGCGGTGTCCCTGGCGGCGGCGAGGGTGGCTTCGACCTCCTGCACGGTGGCCACGCCGGACGCGACCACGGCGTTCGTGATCTGCGCGAACTGTGGGTACTGGTCGGAGAAGAACGCGGCGGCCAGCCACTCGTCCGTATATCCGGCGGTGTCCATCCACGACTTCAGGGCATCCCACTTGCCCGCCGACTTCGCGGCGGTGACGATGGCGCGCTTGGAGTACTGCGCGGCGGAAGCGGCCGAACACAGCGCGGCCGCTAGGACTATGGTTGCCAGTTTCTTCATTGCGGGTTTTCCTCTTGATTTGGGGTTTTGATGCTTACGCCGATCGGAACGACCTTCTCGGCGTTCTCGACGGCGCGGACGTGGTAGACGCCGTTGGTGACGACGGCGGGCGCGGGCGTCCAGTCGCACGCGACGAAGTAGACGTAGTTCGTGGACTCGTAGGGCATGACTGCGGACATCGCGCCGGCGGACATGGGCGCATTGGTTGCGGCCTCCACGTCGGGTATGCCCGCAGTGCGGCTATAGGCGTTCAGGATCGCGTTCGCCGTCTCAGTCATCCACGCGGGAGCAGTCCACGCGAACGAGATATGGCGGAGGTCGTTCGTGTCGATCGAGTAGGACTTGTTGGAGAAATATTCGTCCCACGTGACCTGCGCCGTGGGCTTCGTGCCCGCGTAGAGGATCGCCGCGACGGCTCCGGCGGCGAACACGGCGCTCGCCGTCCTCGACTTCGCCCGCGCGCGCCGCCACGCCTCGCACAGCGGCGGCAGCACCGTCGCACAGAAGGCAATCAGCACGACCGCGTCGAAACGCACGGGGGCGGTGTTGATGATGGACACGCCGCCTTCCTGCTTGACCTTGGCCTTGAGGAACAGTGCCGGAGGATAGGTGTCCGGCGTGACGGTTGCGACCCACGCGGGAATCGTGTCGTCGCGCGTCCACGAAACGGATATTCCGAGCGCGTCGATCTCGCCGTCAACTTCCTCGTGCCACACGGATTCCTTTAGGTCGCTGCACGCGGAAATGGTCGGATGCTCCGTGACCGCGTTTCCGAGCCGGTTGGTTGTAGCCGTGTAAATCAAGATGTGGTTCTGCGACTGGCGCGGGAGGATGTCGCTTATGAATGCGGGGAGGTCGTAGGAGTCAGTTTTCGCGACCTTGAAGTGCGTGTTGCCCTCGTCGTCGAGGACGGCGAAGTAGTTGCCGTTGGTGCCGCCGCCGCCGAACGAGCAGAGGCCGCTCGACTTGAGTACCCACACGGACGAATT
>CACZDG010000207.1 GCA_902779865.1 uncultured bacterium | reverse complement strand
AGTGCGGCAAGCCGCTCGTCGTGGACGGAGTTTTCCGCGACCAACGCCGTCCTTTCCGCGGGCGAGTCGCGCACGTTCATATTCCAGTGCGACAAGTCCGCGATGGCGGATGGCGTGAACTACGCGGCAGTTCTTGCGGTAGAGGACCTGAGCGGAACGAAGATGCGCGTGAGGCTGCCCGTATCGGCTGCGAAGGACGTTGAGCGCGAAGGCGCGGGTGCGTACCCGACTGGTCTCTGGATCGGACAGGCGCGCATGACGCAGGTGTCCGACGTCGAGGGGAACCTCAAGAAGGCAGGAGGAGAGATGAAGGGGACCTTGCTGCTGCACGTCGATGGCGAAGGGAAGACGACGCTCCTTCAGCGCATCGTTGTCGCGCAGGAGAAGGACGCGGACGGCGCATGGCGCACCACGCTGTACGGGGATCTCGACGACGTGCCGAGCGGCGTTGCGGCGCGGCGCGTCTCGTCCGTCTTCATCGACACGGCCAACAGGGCTGTTCCCGGCGAAGCGAACACCGACACGTCCGCAAGCGAGTTCGGACGGGACCACGACGGAAAGCAGGCCGACTATTCCGCGCCTTCGCCAAGCGGCGACGTGCCGTCGAACTTCATCGGCGCCATCAAGCCCGAGAGCTTCTCGGTTACGAACCAGGTTGTGTTCGCGTGGTCCGACGACAACGGGCGGAACACATATTCGAAGACGCCCGAGGAAACGACGTTCGGACGGCTTGACTGGAAGCTGACCGGCCTTGCGAAGCATCCGATCATGATGCGCGGAATCTTCGCCTTGAAGCGGGTCTGCGACGCCGTGGAAATCAAACAGGGAGAGTGAAAACATGAAATTACGGAATTATGGAAATGTGGAAATGCGGAAATGCGGAATCAGAGAATGGAGGTATGCATTGGCCTTTTGCATATTTTCATGTTTGCATGTTTTCGTATTTTCATACAGCGCCGAAGGTGCGGAGAAGTTCGCGTACCGCGGCAGATTGGAGAGGACGGACGGAAGCCTGTTCAATGCGGCGCTGCCGATGACGATGAGCTTCCGCCTATACGACGGCGAAAGCGGCGGCTCGCCGCTCTGGGGGCGCACACTGCCAGTTAGGGTGGAGACGAACGGCACGTTCTACGTTGAGCTTTCCGATGAAAAGGGCAGCCCGAGCGATAGGGACCTCCCGTATGGCGAAATCGCCGATGCGTTCGCGTCCGGCGACGGGAACTTCTGGATCGGTCTTACGCCCGGCGACTACTCGGAACTCGCGCCGCGCCAGAAGCTCGCGTCCGTTCCGCGCGCGCTCCACGCGGTCAGCGCCTCGAAGATAGAGTCCCTCAAGGCGGATGCGCTCAAAGCGGATGCGTTCACGGCCGGTACTGCCACCGTCGGTACGCTGACAGTCACGAACGCGTTCCGCTTGACGGAGACTCGCGATTTGATTGCGGAAGAAGGCAAGACGCTCGAAATCTCAGCCGTAAACGACATCAAGATCCTGAACTCCATCTGGATAACCACAAAGTACGACGTGAACATTGGGTCTGGAACGGCCTCCTCGGACATGATAATCATCTGGAAGTCGCCTACTGCGACTGGAGGAACGCCTGCCGCGCTTTTCTACCCGAAAGGCGCGACGCTCGAAAACCTTGGTGGCTTTGCCATAGTCTACAAACTGGGAGAGTGAGGCGGAAAGGAGACCGGTATGAAGAAAATCTTGATATTCCTTTTGACGGCTACGGGCGCGGCGTCTGCCGAGACTCTGACGTTCGAGGGCAGATGGATGGATGCGGACGGGAACGCCCAGACGAACAAAAGCGTCCAGGCGGTCATGAAAGTGTACCTTGGCGAGACGGACTCAAATGCCGTCGCCCAAAACAATTCTGTGACGATCAACACGGACGGGGACGGGTTCTTCGTGGCCAGCGCCGAGATAAACCTGTCGGACCATAAGGACAAGACGACATTCTGGCTCGGCGTCACACCCGGCGGCGGCGAGGAAATCAAGCCGCGGATGCGCGTTTCACCCGCGCCGTTCGCGATTCGCGCCGCCGAAGCGAAGTACCTTGAAGTCGAAGGCGAACTGAAGATTGAGGGAACAGTCACCGCCACGACGCTTTCAGTCGCCTCCAACATGACGGCGGGGACGGTGGTCGCCACGAAAAGCAACGATTTTCATTGCGACGTGACCAATGCCGACAGTATCTACATCAACAAGCTGGACTGGAGTGGATCATATGGCTCCGGCCATTACATGAGTCTCTTCAGGGCGACCAGCCCGGGTACCGCCACTCTCAACTGGAATGCGTTCCATGCCGACAAGAGTCTGTCTGTGGCACAGACGGCGAATTGGAAAAGCGGACCAGCAAGCCAGACGGAGACGCTTTCTTTCGAGGCGGAGGACGATGGCATCGCAGTAATACTCGTGCGGAACTTCATTAGCAAGGACTACTTTGCCAACAATGGCTTCTGGGAGGTGACGGCGACACTGTCCAACGGCAAGACAACGTTCTTCAAGGATGCGTTTGTGGAGAAGGGGTCGTTCACTGCTAGAGAAGTCTCCGATTGGTGGTCGTTGACGCATTTCCATTCGTGGACCATTCCTGTCTTGAAGGGGAAACCATTCAAGCTTACCGTCACCAACAAGCGGAACAGCACTCATATGTACGTGAATACGGAGGCCAAGGTGCAGCTGTTCTACGTAGGAGCGGAGTAAACCACAAAGAAAGGTTTTTGGCATGAAAAAAGCATTTGTCGTGATTGCAGTTTCGGCGGGATTACTTGCGGCGTCCGCCACCGAGGATTTCGCGTTCGTGTACCGCGGGAGGATAACTGCCCAGTCCGGCTCGATCCCGTCGGAACTCAGAGTCAAATACGCGCTCTACAAGACCGAGAACGGCGCAGCGCCGGTCTGGACACAGGAAAAAACAGAGCGGCCCAGCGCCGACGGCGCGTTCCAGAGCATCCTTTCGGGGGGTGGGCTCCAGGCGGCGTTCATCGACGAAAAGGCCAGATTCCTCGGCGTGACGCTTGGCGAAGGCGGCAGAGAGCAGTATCCTCGTCAGGAAGTGTTGGCTTCGCCGCTGGCCTTTTTCGCCGAGCGCGTCGCCGAGGCGCCGGCCGGCGCGACGTTCAAGGACGCCAGGGTGGAGTCGGCGAATGTTGAGACGTTCAGCGTTGGCACGCTTAACGTGACGAACAGGCTCGATCTCGGCGGCACGGGCAGCATTTCGCTGAGCCGAGCAGTCGCCAGAAACGGAGCGACACTGAAAATCCGCAAGCCCCAGATGGGACATGTGATTCTTTTCGGCGCCACGAGCGAATACCCCCGTGGGACGGTTTTCCCGAAAACGCCCCACGGGTTCTACACGTACGTCTCGCGTACGCCGGTGGTGAAAGACCATTCCACGAACACCGTACCGTTCGTCGTTACATTCCCGCATCACAATTCTGTTTTAAGTCTTCCGTCGGGAATCGGTGCGAGCTTCGATGGCGGGGATGTGTTCGGTACACTCTACAGCGGTAACTGACGAAAGGGGCGACAATATGGAAGCCAAACATCTTTTCGCGGTTTTGCTGTGCTGTTCCACGGCGTTGGCGCTGTGGGGCGAGGACAATCTTGAGACTACGCACACGCAGCCGATCGACATCTACAATTCGCCCACCCCGAGCGCGTGGAGCGCGGCGAACGCCTCCGGCCTGTACCTGACGGCCGGCGGATTCGTCACCGGTGGCGCCACGCCGACGGCCGAGCCCGAATCTATCGACAACAACGGCAAGGCAGTCTACCGCCTCGTCTCCGCCGCCTACGGCATGAACGTATCGGAGCCGCTGGAGGATTTCGACCTTGGCGACTGGTGCACCCGTCTGCCTGTCTTCGGCGACGAAAGGATCGACTGGGAGCGTACCGGCGCCGCGATCCTCGACTCGGTGGCGTTCAAGTCGGAAGGGCGGCTTCTCTACAACAAATCTGCGACGAACGACTTCGAGCGCGTGATGTTCACCCGTGGCGGCAAAGTCACCATAAACTGGTATGTCGAGGGCGAGGAAGACCCGCGCCGCCGCACGTACATGGTCTCCTGGACTACGTCGCAGCGCCCCTACCGCATCTTCTGGACGGAGGACGGCTTCGACGGGCCCACGGTATCCCTCGCAGGGCGCAACGGGCAGGTGTATCGGCACGTGCGACTCTTCGGCGATCCGGCGATTGTTGCGACAAACGTCCCGGTGAGTGTGCAGCAGACGATGACCAACTTGGTCTCCGGCGTCTTGGTGGACTCCGACTCGCACACGATCCGTGCCTTTGCGAAGCACGACGTGAACCCTGATCGCGGCGAGCACCAGGGGCCGCGCGGACAGTTCGTCCTCGCATACTACGACACTGACTCGTTCGATCGGCTCATCTATACGATCGTCGTTGAAGTCGATGAACCTAACGTCGCGGAG
>CACZDG010000206.1 GCA_902779865.1 uncultured bacterium | reverse complement strand
GAACTTGCCGATAATAGAGGAGTCATCGGATAATGCGCAGCCGACAAACGATGATGTGTCCGTTTCGGTTGAGATTTGAGACGTAAAACAGATTCCCCAGGAGGTTTGGCCGCAAAGGACGCAAAGAAAGGAAAACGAAGATGAATAGAATGATGACAGTGGGCGCCATTGTCACCGTCATGGCAGAGCCGTTAGCAGGTACGCTTGAAATGTTTTAGTGCACATGATGGCTACGATCTGCATGTAGGCAGTGAAAATATGTGAAGATTCTTTTGTCTTAGATTATTGCTTTTGAAGCGGTTTAATGCTAAAATATAAGATATTAAATCAAGGACGGAGTAGGATATTGTGAAACAGAAAAGAACATTGCTGATGCCTAAAGCCCAAAAATCTCTTGCGATTCTGGGCCAGAACCTGAAGCTCGCTCGCATACGCCGGCGGATATCCGCTGCCATGATGTGTGAACGGGCCTGTGTAAGCCATGCAACGTTGACAGCCATTGAGCAGGGCAAGCCATCGGTTTCAATGGCCGGGTATATGTCCGTTCTCTTCTGCCTCAACATGCACACCGACATTGAAAAGGTCGCGGCGGACGATGCCCTTGGACATGAACTTCAGGACTTGCAGCTTCCAAAGAGGGTTCATGCATGAAGCGCATAGAGGTTTTCATTTCCGAGTGTGATGGTGATAGACGCATCGGGACGCTCGAATACGACGAACTTCGCGGTAAAGAGGTCTCGTCGTTTGAGCTTGACGAAGATTTCGTCCTTCATCCGTCCGTGTCGTTCCTCGGGCCGGACATTGGCCTTTTCCGGGGCAAGCAGTACCCGACGCTTTCATTTGGCTTCGGTCTGTTTCAGGATGCAGCACCCGATTCTTGGGGACGCAAGATCATCCGCCGCCGCGAGAAACGCGGCAATCTCCGAGAGAGCGATTATCTCCTTGGCGTGTTCGACCTGACCCGCGTTGGAGCGCTCCGTTTCAAGATCGAAGGTTCGGATACCTTTGTGAACGCTGACGGAGATAACCCTGCCCCGCCTTGGACAACGCTCCGTACGCTTGAGGATTCCTCGCGTCGGTTTGAGGAGGACGATACCGACGAGTCAGCACTTGCCGTTCTTCTTCGTCCCGGCACATCCCTCGGCGGCGCACGTCCGAAGGCGAGCGTGACCGCTCCGGATGGAAGTCTGTGGATTGCCAAGTTCCCTTCCAAGGAAGACGATTACGACGCCGGTGCATGGGAATATCTCGTTCACATTCTTGCCGAGAAGTCCGGCATCCGCGTCCCGGAGGCTCGGGCACAGAAGTTCTCAAAGACTGGAACGACGTTCCTGTGCCGCCGCTTTGACCGAGAAGGGTCGCATCGCATACCGTTTGCTTCCGCTATGACCATGCTTGGTTGCGAAGATCGGCAGGAGGACGGCAACGGAACATACATTGACATTGCAGGGTTCCTGATGCAGCATGGCGCGAATCCCGACGCAGATATTCCGGAACTCTGGCGACGCATGTCCTTTTCACTTCTTGTCTCGAACACAGACGACCATCTGCGCAACCACGGATTCGTGTCGGAGAAGGGTAGATGGCGTCTTTCGCCCGCCTACGACCTCAACGCGAACGTGAAGCGTCCGCAGTCGCTCTCGCTTGAGCTTGACGCCGGTGTGCCGATCGAGTCCGTGGACACGCTCCTTGACGGCGCAGAATACTTCAGGCTTGGCAAGGAAGAGGCGATCGAGGAGCTTGAACGTATCCGATCAGTAGTCAGCCAGTGGCGCGACGTGGCAGTGCGTCTTGGCATCCCGCGCCGTGAGCAGGAGGAAATGTCCGTATGCTTTACGAAGCACTGACAAGTCACTGAATTACACCAAAAGAAGAGAATGGAGAGGATGCGACAATGAGTTGCCATGAAGAGGAGTTAATTTGCATCGGTGATGATAATCGTCGGTTGTGAAACAGATGTGCAGGCGCCGTGAAACGGCGAGTTGTTCTAAATGCCATGGCGGGGACTAGGTGATGAAATTGGATGATTTCAAGTGTCGGATGTGCGGGGCGTGCTGCCGCATCAAGGACGGAATCGTGCGCGTCTCTGACGCGGAGATCGCGTGCATCGCGGCGTTTCTTGGAATGGACGAAACGGAATTCATTGAGCGTGAGACCGAAGTCGCGCCCGATCGGAAAAGTCTGATTCTCAAGAGCCGTCCGTACGGCTCGTGCGCCTATCTGACAGAGGACAACCTCTGCCGCATCAATCCCGTGAAGCCCGAGAAGTGCCGAACGTTCCCCTTTGAATGGACCAATCCAGACTCCGCCGAAGTCTGTCCGGAACTGGCACGAAAGCGAGAAGGGGATTGACTTGGAGACGCTTTTTTTGGTAGAATATGAGCCGTTAATAAGTAGGAGTTTATTATCTGTGGATATTTTTCAAAGGTGTTTTAACATGAAAATCAGAAACATTGCAGTCGGAATTGTTGTTGTCGGCGTCATCTTCGCCGGTGGTGTGGCGGCGGTTGCGTGGCAGAAGGGTTGGTCTATCCGCGAAACAGTGGAGCTTGGCGCCGGCGTGATTGCGGCGAAGGCGTCGCGGCACACGATCGCGGACAGAACGGCGGCGATCCTCGCGAAGAAGCCACAGTTGAAAGGCGTGGTGAAAAGCGCGGGTGGAAAGTTGCGGATACTCGTCTTCAAGAACGAGCGATCCGTCGAAGTCCACGCACCTGGCTGGAAAGCTCCGCGCATCTATCCGATGACGGCCTTCAGCGGGACGCTCGGTCCGAAGCTGCGCGAGGGCGACGGACAGATTCCGGAGGGCATCTACGGGATTGGATTCCTGAACCCGAACTCGAGCTACTATCTTTCGCTCAAGGTGACATATCCGAACGCATCGGACAGGGCGCGCGCGAAAGCGGACGGGCGCGCGAATCTCGGCGGCGACATCATGATCCACGGCAAGGCGGTTACAATCGGGTGCGTACCCGTCGGCGACGACGCGATCGAAGACATCTTCTATCTCGCGTCGGCGGTGGGCATAAAGAACGTCTCGGTCGTCATCGCGCCATACGACATGCGCAAAGGCCGCAAGCCGGAACTGGAACGTTCGCCGCTCAAGTGGTATCCTAATCTCTGCAATGAAATCCAAACTGCGCTGAGTGGAAAGTTTTAGGAAGATTCTGAGGAAGTAGTGGCGATGAAGGAGAACAAGGCAACAGCTAAACAGCGCTTATACGGTATCGCTCGGTATCTCTGTGCTGGGCTTTTCATAAACATTGCCTGTCTCTGTTTTCAGGTGTCCTTTTATTTCCTCTCGGTACCTGTTATCGTTGTGT
Organism: uncultured bacterium; assembly: GCA_902779865.1. GTDB lineage: Bacteria > Verrucomicrobiota > Kiritimatiellia > RFP12 > UBA1067 > RUG572. Next base: position 658 of record CACZDG010000206.1, on the reverse strand, counting down.
TTGTGGCTATCGTCCTTGGACTAATGTCCCCACGGCGACCTGCGGGAAGATTTCAAACGCTCGTCTGCTTCTTTGCGTTAGTTCACCTTGCGATTGTTGGTCTTTGGCTTCATTTCATACTTGGTTACTTCGGCATCATGATGAACGCGCGTTTCGCAGCGATGGTCAAGGACGCCGACCGGATTGTGATCCGTGATGGCGGTGGGCTTTGCCATTCCAAACCTGACATGGAACCATCGCTCTATGAGATTACCAACAGGGCGGAGATAGCCGAGTTCAACTCAATGTTTCAGTTCTCGGGGACAAGTCTGCCGTGCATGTGCTGTGGATATCCAGGAGTTGACTGGTGGCGAGACGGGAAGCGGATAATAGTGTCGGCACTTCATCATGGAAGAGCTCTCCGAGTCGATGGGGAAGGTTACAATTGGCGCTTGGCGACAAGCTCGAGACAGCACATTGACAAGTGGTTGAAAGAACATTGCGGCGTTAGTTGCAGTAATGGCGGATTCCCGATGTATAGACAGTGTGCGTGTGAGCGATATGAGCTGCAGGCCGAGGCGCAAAAGTTTATGCAGACTCACGACGGGAGACGTCCTACAATGGGGGATGTTTGCATGGAGATTAGAAATGCCGGCAAGAGTGTCCCGTCGTGTCCTGT
>CACZDG010000205.1 GCA_902779865.1 uncultured bacterium | reverse complement strand
ACGACTACGGACGCATCGCGAACCCGTACGCGAGCTGGGGCACGACGCTTGAGAACTTCATGCGCACTGGCTGCAGCGTGGACAACTATGCCAAGAGCGGCGCATCGACAAAGAGCTTCCGGGCGAACGGATACTGGGGTTCGCTTTTGGCGGCCATTCGGCCGGGGGATTTTGTCGGCATCCAGTTCGGCCACAACGACCAGAAGGCGGGAACCAACTTTGCCGCGCCGGACGGCTTGTTCCGCGACAACGTGAGGCAGTTCGTGTCGGATGTCCGCGCATTGGGCGGCAAGCCGATCCTGCTTTCGCCCATCGTGCGCGGCACGTTCGACGACGACGGCAATCTGTACGAAGCGCCCTACAACGGTATCTACCTCTCTCAATACGCAACGGCGATGCGCGAACTCAGCGTGGAGCTGGGTACGGACTTCGTGGACATGAACGCGCTCACGCACGACCTGCTCGTGGAGCTGGGTAAGGATGAGTCCGCCAAGCTCTTCGCGGCGTCAGCGGGCAAGAGCGGTGACTACACCCATCCGATCCCCGCCGGCGCCGATGCGTTTGCGCGGCTGTTCGTGAAGAACGTGAAGGATCGCGGGCTGGAAGTTGCCGCGCTTTTCTCCTAAGGAGGAGGATAGGACGGCTCGCCCCACCATTCCGCCGCCAAGATGGAATATCCCCCGAGCGTAGCGAGTCCGCGAAGCGGATGCCCTAGCAGGGGGTGCTTTCCCAGTTAGTACCGCCGCCGCATTCACCTTGTTCCGCAACGTAATATCGTGGTCCGTTTTTCTCTGCGCGTCTGCGTGAGATTACGGCGCGGGCGGCGGCGGGTCGCTGACGTTCCAGTAGGACGGGCGTGTGCCAACTGACAAAGTGAAAACGCGCCAACTGGCAAAGCGCATGGTGAATTGATGTTCGTCGTGACTTCGGCAAAAATTATGGCATAATATGCGAGTGGTAAAACCTGGCCATTTTTCCCCGCACAAGGGCGCGTGTTTTTGGTATAATACGCGCCGATGATGCAATCGCTTAAAGAACTGTATAGGATAGGGCGAGGGCCGAGTTCCAGTCACACGATGGGCCCGGCGTTCGTCGCTGCGGCATTCCTCGCGGCCACGAAGGGGCTGGATGCCGTCAGGTATGAAGTAGAGCTTTGGGATTCGCTTGCCGCGACCGGTCGCGGACACTTCACCGACCGGGCCGTGAAGGACATCCTTGGTCCGAAGCGGACGAAGATCATCTGGAAACCTGACTTCGGCGACGCATTCCATCCGAATGGCATGCGCTTCACGGCCTTTGACGCCCGCGGCATGAAAGTGGCCGAGCGCGTGGCGTATTCCGTAGGCGGAGGGGCGATTGCGGAGAAGGGGCGGGCGACGCAGGTGAAGCTCGTTTACAGGCACAAGAACATGACGGAGATCGTCAAGGCTGCGACGCGGGCGGGGATGCCGCTCTGGCAGATTGTCGAAGATGCCGAGGGACCGGAAATATGGAGCTTCCTCAAGCGCGTGCTTTCGACGATGATGTCCGCCATCGACAGGGGGCTTGCGGCGGACGGCGTGCTTCCAGGCGGGTTGCGTCTGCCACGAAAGGCGCGGGCGATCTACATCAAGGCGAAGATGCAGTCCGAGGCCATGCGCCGCACGGGGCTCCTCGTCGCATACGCGCACGCCGTGAGCGAGGAGAACGCTTCGCTGGGCGAGATAGTGACGGCGCCGACGTGCGGGTCGTGCGGCGTTCTGCCGTCCGTCATCAGGTATCTTGGCGATTCGCTTGGAAGTTCCGAGATCGAGCGGTTGCACGCGCTCGCCGTCGCGGGCCTGGTCGGGAACGTCGTCAAGCGCAACGGTTCCATATCGGGCGCAGAGGTCGGATGTCAGGGAGAGGTGGGCGTGGCGTGTGCGATGGCGAGTGCGGCGGCGGCGTATCTCATGGGTGGGAGTCCCCGCCAGTGCGAGTGCGCGGCGGAGATTGGGCTTGAGCACTTCCTCGGCCTTACGTGCGACCCCGTGAAGGGGCTCGTGCAGATACCGTGCATCGAGCGTAACGCGCTTGCGGCGACGCGCGCCGTCGTGGCCGGCGAGATGAGCGTCCTTTCCGATGGCGCACATGTCGTCTCGTTCGACACGGTGGTTAAGACGATGCTCGAAACGGGACACGACCTGCCGCGCCTCTATCGCGAGACGTCCGTCGGCGGGCTGTCGCGTTTCGTGAGGCGTTGAATGAATGAAGAATGAAAGGATAGTAGTTATGAAGATTGTAAAGACTTGCTGTTGTACGCTTGCTGTCACCCTCTGCGTGGCGGCGGCATTGCCGTCATATGCGGCTGCGGAGCAGAAGGTGGACAACGGTACGAACCAGTCGCCGGTGCGCTTCAGCGTTGTGCAGTGGAACATCGGGCATTTCGCGCTTGGCAAGAACAGCCATACGGCCATTTCGCCGGAAGAATCGCCTGCTCGTCGTGCGGCGTACCGGGCGATGATCGCCCAGTTGAAGCCCGACTTCCTTGGCGTGAGCGAATTCGACCCCATATTTGACAAGGCGGGGCGGCTTTCGACGAATGAGGTTTTTTCCTCGTTCCCCACGATGATCCTGGGCCCGAAGAACCACTACCAGTGTAACGCCCTGTTCACGCGCTTTCCGTGCGTCCGGTACGAGATCGTCAATTACACCTTGCATCGCCAGAATGTTTACTTTATCGACTCCGTGTTCCGGTTCGGTACGAACGAGGTACATTTCGTCCAGAGCCACCTCGACTGGTATCGCACCACGGATGGAAAGCGTTACGCGCTGCCGCAGATGCGTCAGCTCGTGAAGCATTTCAAAGACATGCCCTACGTCATCATCTCGGCCGACTTCAACGTGCCGGAGATCGGGCATTTCAACGCATTCAAGAAGGCGGGGTACGTGGTCGCCAACGACGGACGCTATGCGGTACTCGACAACGTTGTCGTGAAGGGGTTTGACGTAAAGGAGCTCTTTGCCGCAGACAACGAACGACTTCTGAGCGACCATCGCATCGTAGGCTGCGTTCTCGAAATGCGGCAAAAATAAGGGAACAGCACCTTGATGGCGGCTAAGGCCGTTTTCACTGTTCCCCGCACAAGGGCGCGTGTTTTTGGTATAATACGTGCCGATGGAAAAAGAAGAGCGCAGAATCAAGGTGCCCACTACGGGTGTGTGCGACTTTCCGAGGCTGATACTCGGAGGGGATGGGAAGTACGTCGATAAGACGGAGTTGCTGTACCGACTTGCAACGCCGAAGACGGATTCGCAGTACTTCATCTCGCGTCCGCGCCGGTTCGGCAAGTCGCTCATGCTTTCGACATTGAAGGCGATGTTCGAGGGGCGGCGCGAGCTGTTCAAGGGCCTTGCCATCGACAAGCTGCCATGGGAGGGGTGGACGCAGCCGACGCCGGTGTACAGTCTGACGATGGGTGACGTGTCCGGCGAGAACTACGCAGAGGTCAAAGAAGAGCTGGGCATACTTGTTGACGGCTTATTTGAACAGGCGGGGCTTCCCGTTCCCGAAAAGGGCACGATACCCGGGAAGTTCAGGGAGTTCCTCGTATCCGCCGCGAAGAAGTCGCCAACTGGGCAGATCGTCGTTCTCATCGACGAGTACGACGAGCCCATTGCGGCGTTCCTCGACGACCTCAAGACGTTGAAGCGTGTCCGCAAGTTGCTCCACGACTTCTACGAGAAACTGAAGTTCAGCTCGGATTCAATTCGTTTCCTGATGATGACCGGCGTCACGAAGCTGACGAAGCTCTCGGTGTTTTCGGGGCTGAACCACCTCAAGGACCGGTCGATGGACGAGCGTTTCGCGACGCTCCTCGGCTACACGCCGGATGAATTGGACGGCGCGTTGCGCGAGAACGTCGAGGTGTTCGGAGAGAAAAACGGCATGGACTTCAAGGCGGCGAAGGCGGCGCTCCTCTCGTGGTACGACGGCTACCGGTTTTCGCCGCGGTCTGAGGCGAGGGTCTGCAATCCAGTCTCGCTTGGCAGTGCGCTTGAGAGTGGCGAATTGAAGGGCTAC
>CACZDG010000204.1 GCA_902779865.1 uncultured bacterium | reverse complement strand
GGCAACAACGGAGGCAACAACCAATGACCTACCCGAACGTAGAGTCTCCGGTCATGGGAGGGAAGCTGCGCGCCGGCTGGGGCGCGTCCGTCTCTTCCGCCATCGACGCGCACGAGGCGGAACTGCAGGCGCTCCGCCAGCCCGGCAAGTGGGAGTCGCTCCGCGCTGGCGACGACGCGCCACTCACGCCGTTCGCCGTGCGCCTGCACAAGACCGATGACGACGAGGACGGCCAGTGGGAAATATGGCTGCCTCCGGGCTGCTGCAACGTGGGCGGCACGTGCGAGCCGATGAACACCAAGGCAAACGAGAAGTCCGGACACGAAGACGACGACGCAAGCTGGTACCGGTTCGACTTCGACCATAGCATGGAGTACGCCACGGAGGACGGCGACGGCAACCAGGCAAACAGGTTCGTCGTGTCCGCACACGCGAAGACGTCCGCGAAGGAGTACGGCGTTGACGAGATCGACGCGCCCGCGCGGCGGCTGCTCTGGATAGGCGTCGTGGACTTCAACCGCGCAAACGACGCCGGCGGCGAGGAAAGCTACCCTGACTCCGTGCGCTACAAGGACACGCCGGGCGACACCTGGTCGTGCGTGGTGGCGGAGATACGCGCGGTCAGGAAAGCCGAACAGGAGCAGTCCGGCGAGGGCGACGAGGAGACAAAGTGGAGCGTGGTGCAGCGCCGCACGACGCCGGTGGACGTGGCACTTCCGCAGGGCGCGGGCGTGTCCGGATTCGACCTCGTGTGGAACCTCGCGGTCGGGAGCGACGGCAAGCTCGAGGTCAAGGCCCTCTACAGCGTGCGGCAGAACGTTTCCGCCGCCGGCTTCACGCTCATGGGCGACTCCATGACCGACGTGCTTGACGCCGAGACCGTTTACGCGCGCATCGGGACTTCCCTGCTTTACGGCAGCACCAGCAACATCGTCGAAGTGCTGAAAGACCCGGAGGGCGTCAACGTGCCGTCGCCCGACGTCGTGTGGCTGCACCTCTACGACCTCAAGCGCAACACCGTCACGGCGGACCACCGCCCGCAGTCCCTCGTCAACCTCCAGCTGTTCCACGCATGATGAAACTCAGTCGATACGCCGCCCTGCTTGCTGTTGTACGCTTGCTGTTTTCCGCAGCACACGCGGCCACCGCCACTCCGGCCGCAGCCAAAAACTACCTCTTCACCACGCCGAGCCATCCCGCGTCCATACGCGGCCTCGTGATGGGCTCGCCGCCTGCGTACTACGTGGTGCGCAGCGAGGACTTCAACTGGCTCAACGAGGCGCTAGAGGAGCGGCTGTGCTACATGGGCGGCACGTTCCCCAATGGCACGAACACCACGCTCGCGGCGGAGTTCGGCAAGTGGGATCTCGACGCGACGAACCGCTTCCACCGCTGGACCACCGCCGTTGACGCAGCAGGCGTCACCAACGTCGTGGTGGGCTACCACCTCGTCACCAACACGCCGCCGACAAGCGGATCGCCTGGCGCGACTGTTCCAGGCAGCTACGGGCTGATAGGCGACGCCGCTGCGCTGCTATGGAATCCCACCACGCACACCGACTACTACCTCGACCCGGACGTGCCGCTCGCAACGGGCGCACATGCATACAACCGGAACCAGGTATGGACCAACACCTTCTCCATCGCCAGCTACACGAACGCCCTGACCAACGCCTTCTCCACGATCTCCATACCCATGACCAACGGCACGGTAAGCGTACACACGAACCAGTGGCACGGCTTCCTCCAGGCTCCTCACGACATAGTTTATACGAACGTGACACAGGCCAGCGAATCCCTAATCCACTTCTGCCACGTCGGCGACGGTCCGTTCCCCGGCTACACCAACGCGCAGCCTATTGCCACCTGGGACACGGGCGACCTCCGGCGCTTTGGCACCACGGCCATAATCTCGAATGACTACGTGGCGCTTCGCGGCGCGGTGCGCCTCGCGGATCGCATTAGCTGGCCGACCAACGCGCCTGCGAGGTCAACCTACCGCGAACACTATTCCGGCGTCGCGTACACGAACGACCTGTACGCCTCACTCGCGGACGTCACGCCGTGGAACTGGACGAGCGACTACACGAGCGTATCTACGAACCTCACCGCCTCCGACTGGCTGGCCTATTCGTTCCAGCAGTCGCATAGCGTGCGGGAAACGTCTGTGAGCTACAAAACGCATGACAGCGATGGTTACGAGTGGATCGAGGGCGCGGACGTGACGGAACGCACTATCGGCAGACGTGAACAGGGACGGGTTTCAGGTACTGCCGTATTCGAGACCCGCTTCCCCTCCGACCTCGCGACCATCGGCGGCACCACGAGGATCGCGGTGGAGGCCATGTACGCCTCCGTGCTGTTCCACTACGACAACCACAGCCTCTCGAACTACGAAGACGGCGTGGAAATCTTCACCAATGTCGTGCTGCAGCTGGCCGGGCCGGTGCTGGACGTGTCCGGCAAGACCGCGACCGTGAAGGTGCAGCTGGATTCCCGCGCCATCTGCGCGTCGGCGGCACAGGCCGCAGGCGCACCGGCTCCGCCGTCCAGCCTCGACGGCGACCCCGGCGAGGAGCGCGCCGAGAGCTGGTGGATTTCAAGAGACGGCTTCGCGATCTTCTACCGCATCAGCCCATCGTCGAAGCTCGACGGCTGGCAATAAACAGAAAGGAAACCAACATGAAACACACCATGAAACACCTATTCAAGCCCCTTGCAACGGCCCTTGCAGCCGCTTTGCAATTCGCCGCAACCGCCGCCGTCCCGCTCGTTTGGGACGAGGTGCCCACGCGAGCCACGCCCGCGAAGTTCGACCGCTACCACGGCGAGACGCTGGAACTCAAGGCCACGTTCCGGGGATTCGGCACGCTGCCGTTCGTGCCCGGCGCGGACGTGCGCCTCTACTACCAGACGAACGGTATGGGCGCCGCGTGGTGGAACGCGCCGGCGTCCGTATCGTCGAACGTCGTCACGGGCACGTTCTCCCCGAACCTCGACCCCGGCGCGGACAGCGTGACCGTGTTCTTCGGCGCGCCGTCGAATGCCTACGCCTCGGCGATAATCAAGCTTCGTCCCTCGCCGGGCTTCTCGCCCGCCGCGATGCCCGCGCCCGGCATCGCCGGAGTCGTGTCGCTCGAAAACTACTACACCAAGGACGAGGTGGAATCCAAGATCGCCGAGCTCGCGCCCACGCCCGGCAACTACGAGACCGTGAGCAACAAGGCGATGAACGCGGTGCAGCCCGACGCCCTGTCTGGCAAGCGCGACTACTCCGACCTTTCCGTAAACACAAACGCCTGGCTGTTAATCCTCCCCGAAGGCGGCATGGAATGGATGGAGTGGAACGCGGTCGCATATGGGGGCTGCTGGGCAACTCTTCTCTTCAGGCAATCCCTGCGATGGGAGGCCGATCAGTGGGTGTTTGTAGATTCAACCATTCAGTTATCGGAGCAAGTTGCCGCGCCCGCCGACGCAACCACGCTCTCATTCACCCTTGATTGGCATGGTTATCCGATGACCTACCGGCTCCATCGTGGCACGCGCCTAGCGCTCGCCGAGGAGGTGCCGGGCGACTACGAATCTGTGAGCAACCGCGCCATGCAAATTTCCATGCCCAGCGACGATGGACATCCGCCGTATATATACAATCCATATTTCCGTGGGACCGCGCAGCACGCCGAAAGTGCTGAGGAACTTTTTATTAATCAGTCGCCGTGGGCGCTGACTGTCAATGACGAACGCTGGGGTATGAGGTATGGTTATTCGTCGACGGAATATGAATACTGGCCGTTCGCGTACCTCTCGGAAGTGGAGTCCGTCTCAAACACGGCGAACGCCGCCGCGCTCGACGCCGCGAGCGCCCTGCGCATCGTCCTGGGCGAGAGCGTGTTGGGAGGTGCGCGACAGCGTGACCAACCTGGTGTACGACTCCCGCGAGGAGATCACCAACACCGTCAAGGCGCTGACCCGCGATCTGCACACGGAACTGACCAACAGCATCCACGCCGTATCGAACGCCATGCCCTCCAGGGCGTGGGGTAACTACCAGTCGGACGGCACGGACAACCCGGAGCCGGGCGAGGTGGTGATCGTCAACCAGCCGACGATACTCCTCACCGGCGGCGGCACGTTCAACAAGTACCTCGAGGTCGGGAATTCGTCCGTGTGGGTACTCAAGTCGAGCGGCCTCTGCTCGTTCGGCGGCGGCGGCACCAACGGCAACTACTTCGCCGTCCTCGACGACGAGGGCAAC
>CACZDG010000203.1 GCA_902779865.1 uncultured bacterium | reverse complement strand
GTGGCCGAAGAACGCGCCCTTCATGCACCCCGACTTGCGCCAGGCGTCGTAGAGCGTCATGGAGTCCACCGTGTGCTCCGCGTCGCGGTACGTGTTCCACCCTGCCGGACACGTCACCTCCCTGCAGGCGCCGGCTACGCCGGGGGCAAGCTTCATGCGCTTCTTCGAGCCGTCGGGCATGAAGAAGGGTTTCTTGATTCCCTCGTCGTCTTTGGCGGGAAGGAACAGCCCGTTGCAGTTGACGTCCGGGACGATGATGTGCTGAATCCAGATGTGCGGCACTCCGTCCGCCGATTCGCGCAGGTACCACGCGATCTGGTCGGCATGCGGGTTGTCGCTGCCGAGATTCCTAACGAGACGGCCGCTGGCGTCCCGCTTCGGACAGTCCCCGGAATCTGCGACGAAGATCTTGAAGGACGGCTTCGCCGCACCGCGCGCGAACACCGGCACGACGCCCGTCCCCACGCCCGTCAGCTCCGGCACGTCATGGTCAACGAATAGGTCGCCCAGCGACGCCTTGTACCAATCGTACTGTTCCTGACGCGAGACAAACGTCTTGTCGGACTCCGGCTGCTCCGAATCGTGGTTGCCGAACGCGACGCACAGCGACGTGCCGGTCGCCTTGAACTCCGCCATCACCGGTTCCATCAGCTTCTCGAACACGCCGCGTTTGCTGCAGCCGGTTCCGCCGGAGACGTTATCGCCGCCGAACACGACAAGCGCGGGCTTGAAGCGCGCGACCGCCTTGCGGAATACGGCGATCTCGCGCGCGGTGTTGGACTTGCGGACTCTCCGGTGCCAGTCGGCGACCATCAGGAACGTGAACGTCCCGTCCTTGCCGAACTCGAACCGCTTCACGCCGCCTGACTTGGGCGTCACACCCGCATCGTCCCCAGCGGCGAACATGGGCGACGACAAGACCGCGCTCGCGCCGAGCATGAACTTTCTTCTTGAGATTTCCATATTTACTTCTCCTTAACGCATTAATGAACAACGACTTTAGCCTGCCCATCCATGCGACGACCACTCACGCGACGACCGTCGATCATCGGCTCGTTGTGGGCCCAGGTTCCAAGGCGGAACAGTTTCCAAGTGCTTTTAGTGTTGTCATGGATTTATCCATTTCTTGTATATTAGGCTTCGGCTTGAACGCCGCATATTATACCACATTTCGGCAGAGGCGTGGCGGATTTCACGGCGGGCTATGTCACGGACAGAGCGTGATTGGTCCACACCGTGATATCGCGGGCGCGGGGCTATTGACTTGTGGCGAAACCATTTTTCCCAATAGGGAGGGTCGCGCCCCGTCGCGACCGCAATCCGGTAGGGTCACGCGTCCCTCGTGACCGCAAGGACAAAACAAAAAAGGACGCGACGGGGCGCGTCCCTCCCTTGAACCTCACGGCTTGCCACCGGGCACGGGCATCTGCCCGTCGCCGTTGGCTACTTGACGATAATCATGAAGCCTTTGGTCGTGCGCCTGATCGTCACGCCGGGGACGGTCTTCACGTAAACGTTGTTGTATGTTTCAGGAATGACCATGTTCTCCGTCAGCCCCGTCGGGTCAATCGAAATGGGCGTGGTGGCGGGGAGCGCATGAAGAATGCCATCCAACTGCGCCTGCGTCTTCGCGGAGAACATAAGCCTGTCAAACGTCACGTTCTTCAACGTGTCCTCCGTAATCGTCACGCCCGTAAAGTCAAGCGTGTTCGTGACGCTGATGCGCGTGTCGAGGTTGAAGTGCGTCTTGAAGTCCGACACCCATGAAAGCGCGTTCGTGAGTGCGTTCACGGTAGTCGGCGTGAACGTCGCCGTCATCGCATCGTCGTTGATTTCAAGATCAAACTCTTCTGAAGGACCGTACCACCAGGTCTTGTTGTTGCTCCCGCCTGCGTCAAGTCCATCCCAATACCCGTTCGCGGGTACGAACAGTTGGACATTGGAGTCGCCGTACAGCATTCTCTGCACATTGCTGGTTCCATTCATCGCATTTATCGACGCACCTTTCGTGTTCCGCCCGAACAAGACCAACTTCATTGACGAACACTCTCTGACAAACGAGGCGGAATACACCGTAGTGTAAGACTGACTATTCGCCGGCTTCCCCTTTACCCAAACTGCCTCAAGTTTCGGGCATTTGTAAAACACGCCGAAATTGTAATTAGCTCCCATGCTATTTCCGAGGCTGTCCACCGACGCAGGGATAACGACGCTTCCATAAGCCTGAACAGTCTGGAATGCGAAATAGTCGATTCGCGTCAGTAAATCGCTGAACTTCAGCGTCCCCGTCATCTTGGTAGTGTCTTGAAATATTGAATCGCCGAAAAGCGTTGACTGCGAGAAGTCAGGAAACACGCCGACCATGTTTTTACATCCGGAGAATATTCCACCGCCTGATGTGCCGCTTCCCCAGCTCTGGACGTTTTTGCCACCGACAAAGCCCGCCAGAGATTCCTGACCATTAAAGGCATGATTACGAACTTCCGTCACGGAGTCAGGAATTGTGAGTGTGCCAATCAATTTGGCATGAGTTCTGTTGCTTCTCCACAAAAAAGCACCCAGGGAAATCGTCGTGACCGTGTAGTGGGTTCCCTCGTAGTCGAACTGCCATGGGATACTGGCTGCATCCACGCTTATACCGCCATTTGTTGTGCCGTCAACTATGGCGCGATACGTGGTGCTGTCGCGGTTTTCTAGGCCGTTGGTGGATGGATTGATGCCTATCATCGCCGTTCCAGCCGCGCCGTTCGGTGCCGGAATCATAAACCGCCATGTCACGCTATTTGTCGTGACCTCGATGTTCGTGGCGGTCGCCGCCATTGGCATTGACGCGCTTGCCGCGACTGCGGCGACTGCAATCAGTTTGTTAGCGTTCATTTTTATTTCGTCCTTTTCATTGTTGCCCGTGTGGGCGCTTTTTTGGTTGAAGATTCGAGGATTTGTCCTTTCTTGGGCTCGTGAAAGCTATTATAGTATTTTTTTTTATTAGTCAATCCCGTTTTACGATTTTTTCATTTTCCCATTTTGCCCTCCTCATGTCCGCCGACTGGAAGGTGGCGTTCCCTGTCAACGTCCGCCGCCTGAATTAGGCATCGGGACTACACCAGGCAGAGTGGTTTGGCAGGTGCGCCAACACCTTTTCTTCCTGTGATTTCCGCGCCGGACCACCCGCACAATGAAGTTCCCTGCCCGCGTAATGAAGCCCCGTCCCTGCGTACGGCAGAGATTTGCCGCCAAATTACTGTAGATTTGCCGCCAAATCAACCGTGTTTTGGCGGCAAAACTACCATGTAATGGCGGCAAAATGACTGCCTACACCGACGGAGGGAAGTTTTTACACCAACGGGGGGAAGAGCCTACACCGGGCACATACGGCGCTTACACCAGCGAGGATCATGCCCTTCGGGTGCGGCGTCGCCGCGCTTTTCGTTTATATCCCAACGCTTCAAAGCGCCAGCCCCCTCGTCAGACCGCATGTACGGATTACCCGCATACGACTTTCCATTGAGTGCTTTTCTTGCTGTCATGAACTCTTTCCTTTGTCTTTTGCCCTCAGGAACGCGGCGACGGCGGACGGGTGATCGGTATTGATGTAGTCGAGACCGAGTTCCCGCGAAAGCTGCCACGCCTCCGGGTTGTCGGGGAATCCCCACAGACGGTAAGGCACCCCTTTGGCGTGGGCACGGGCGGCGGCGGCGCGGATCTTTTTCTTGTCGCATTCCGCCATTGCGCCAGAGCGCCACTTGGTATGGATGCGCGCATAGTCGCTGATCCACGACACACGCTTGTATTGGCCGTCGTCCAGCTTCCTGGAGGAGGGAACGCTGAAGAAAACGAAGTCAGGATATTCAAGGAAATCCTTTATCTTGGAAATGTCGCCGCCAACGCTCAGCCTTGCCGCCGAAGGGTTCTTGCAGATGTCAAAGCATTCCCGGAACCCCTCCTGCTCAATCAGCGTCAGCAGGGCGTCAAGCGCCGGCTTCCCGCTCTTGAGGTCGATGACCAGTTGAAGCGGCTTCCCGTTGGCACGGGCGCGTCCGCCGTTTTTGCGCATGACCTCGCGTAGCGGCTCCAGGTAGAGGCG
>CACZDG010000202.1 GCA_902779865.1 uncultured bacterium | reverse complement strand
GTATAGATTTATACAAAATGAAGTATTGATTTATATGAAATCAAGTATTGATTTGCCCAAAAAGAAGTATTGATTTTCCAAAAAGACCCCCTACTCAAGTACAAAAGACCTCCATGTCAAGCGTAAGACCTCGCCATGTTGAGCGTAAGACCTCGCCATGACGAACACAAAAGACCTCCATGACGAGCGTAAGATATCGCCATGTCGAGTGTAAAGCAACGCCGCCGGCGTCGTGTTGAACTGCTGAAGATCACGGCATCGTCGGCGGCGAGCGTACTCGTCAGCGGGCGTTGGCCCCATAGCCGTCTGCCTTGGCGGACCACGCGCAGAGGAAGAGAACCATACCGACTATCGCGAACGCCGCGATGGAGCAGAGCGCCACGCCCCATCCAAAGCGTTCCTTGATAAACGCGATGCCGATGCCGGATACCGTTGTAGGAACTGTCAACCGCTAAAGCCCGCACCGCAATATCACGGTGCGGAACGGGTGGGCGTGGCGGCGGTACTAACTGGGTCTTGGCGGCGAAACGGTGGGGCGAGCCGTCCTCGGCGAGCCACCCTATCCTACTCCTTAGGAGAAGAGCGCAGCCACTTCCAGCCCGCGATCCTTCACGTTCTTTATGAACAGCCGCGCAAACGCATCGGCGCCGGCGGGGATTGGATGAGTGTAGTCGCCGCTCTTGCCCGCAGAAGCCGCGAAGAGCTTGGCGGACTCATCCTTGCCCAGCTCCACGAGCAGGTCGTGCGTGAGCGCGTTCATGTCCACGAAGTCCGTGCCCAGCTCCACGCTCAGCTCGCGCATCGCCGTGGCGTATTGAGAAAGGCGCGTGCCGTTGTCGAGCTGCGCTTCGTACAGATTGCCGTCGTCGTCGAACGTGCCGCGCACGATGGGCGAAAGCAGGATCGGCTTGCCGCCCAATGCGCGGACCTCCGACACGAACTGCCTCACGTTGTCGCGGAACAAGCCGTCTGGCGCGGCATAGTTTGATCCCGCCTTCTGGTCGTTGTGTCCAAACTGGATGCCAACGAAATCCCCCGGCTGGATGGCCGCCAAAAGCGAACTCCAGTATCCGTTCGCCCGAAAGCTCTTGGTCGATGCGCCGCTCTTGGCATAGTTGTCCACGCTGCAGCCGGAACGCATGAAGTCCTCAAGCGTCGTTCCCCAGCTCGCGAACGGATTCACGACGCGGCCGTAGTCGTCAAGCGTGGAATCGCCCGCGAACAGGATCTTCGCCGTGACGGGTGCAGGCGAAGCCGATTTCCCGCCAGCGATAATGATTACCAGGCCCTTGCTCTTTTCAACCATCAACTTGTTGTTGCGCACAACGAGCGTCGCATTGTCGTATGGTTTTCCCGCAAACTCAAACTGGCTTGCCTTCGTCCCGGCTGGAAGATTGTCGATAAGCACCACGCTGGCACCTCTGCCCACTCCCGACGCCTTCACCCGCACCTTGCCCGACGCGGGCATCGTGAGGCTCGCGACCTTCAACGCAGACGTGGCGGAATTCTCCGCAAGGTCGAACTCAAGCGTCGAATTCGCCGCGAGCGTGAGTGCGCCTCCCAGCTCCACAATTCCGTTCGCGCTCGTCTGCTCCACCTTCAGCGTCGTTCCCTCGGCAAATGTCATCGCCCCCTTGGCCGTCGTCGCCGTGTCGCGAAGGAGGAGCGTGGCCGTGTCCCGCACCTGTAGGCTTCCGGGGAAGCGAAGCGTGTTTTTCGCCGAGTTGAACACGAACGTACCGTTCCCGTCCACATAGACCTTGGTGCCGGTGTCGGACGCGTCTCCGCCGATGCCGCCCTCGCACGTAACGGTGCGCGGGGTTTGACGGTCGTTGGCGTCCGTAGTGCCGAAGTACACGGTCGATGAGGTCATGCATTTGAACGAAAGGTTGTCGCCGCTGTTCGGATTTATGCCGATCGAATAATCGGCCGAGGGGTCGATGCGCGCAGTGTTGGTCGAATACCTCACGGAATAGCCTATATCGCCGCCGCATCCGTCCGCAAACGTGAATCCGCCAGACCCCACGACGTACTTCACCCCGTAGCCATTGTTATTGCTTTTTGTCGTCAGATACAGATTGCCGCTTCCCGAAATCGTGAACTTCCGCACCGTGACGCCAAGCGGCGCGGAAAAAGCCGACGCGTTGCACATAAAGGCACCTTGGCCGCTGTATTCAAACTCGTCCGCCCAGACGCCCACGGCACCGCATCCGCCGAAGCACAGTACATCCCCCGTGCACTTCAGCTTTCCGGAAACGTCAAGCCCGGCGGAGGAACCGAGGCCGAAAGACGAGCCGGCGGAATAGGTCAGGTACGCGAGTCGCAGCATGTTCGTCGCGGGACCGTCGGCCGAGCGCAGCATGACGTTGCCGTTGTGCAGAAGCGTCTCGAACCTGCGCTCGTCGCCGAAGTCGGGGATATAGACGTTCTTCTGGCTCGACGCAATCACCCGGAGGTCCGGCGTGTCGCCGTCCTGCGGCACGTAATCATCGACCCACTTTGCGGAATCGCTCATGTTCCCTTCCACATTGCTCTTCCAGATTGCCTTCTTGGATACTACGGCTATGAGCCTGTCATCCTCAACATAAAGGGACACAATAGATGTACCATTGCTGTCGTAAACGGCGGTGAACTTGTCTGTTGTGGTGCCGCTTGGCAGGTTCTCCACAAGTAAATACCTGCCCGAGGCCGTCTCCGAAAGCTTCACCTTGACCGTCCCCGACGCAGGCAGCGCGAGTGTTGCGACCCTCAACGCCGACGTCGTGGCGTTCGCCGCAAGGACAAACTCCAGCGTCGAATTCGCCGCGAGCGTGAGCGAGTCCTTAAGCGTCACGATTCCCGTCGGGCTCGTCTGCTCCACCTTGAACGTCGTGCCGCTTTCGAAAGTCTTCGTCCCCTTGCCGGGAGCGGCGGTGTCGCGCAGAAGAAGCGTTGCCGTGTTCTTCACCGTCAAGGCACCGTTGAACTCGTGAGTGCCGCTCTTGCAGGCGTTGAACACGAGCGTTCCGATTCCATCCACAATCACGTTGCGTCCCGAAGTAGTATCCGCGCCAATGCCGCCGGCGAACGTCACGGTACGGGGCTGCGTGTTGTCATAGTAGTCGGTCGTGCCGAAGTACGTCGTCGATTCGTGGCACATGAACGCGAGGTTGTCCCCCATCGCACTTTCACGCGCAGGGTTGACTGCGAGCGTATAGTCTGCGGACGGATCGATGCGCACCTTGTTTTTATTGGAATTCTGGTAAAATGCACTGCTCGTCGCGCCGTCGCCGAACGACAGCCCGCCAGCCCCGACAACATACTTCACGCCATAGTTTGAATTATTTCCAGCCGACGAAAGCGACAGATATCCTGAATTGGAAATCGTGAACTTGCCAGTCTTGACGACAAGCCCGCCGCTGGACGACGACGAATTACAAAAAGCGGCGTTCGCACTACCAGCATGCTCGATCTCGCCGGCGATGACGGTCCCATCGCCGCATCCGGCGAAGAAACGCGATCCCGTTGACGTAATCTTGCCCGAAACGTCCAGAATGACGGCACTGCTCAACCCGAAACCCGAGCCGGAGGAATAGGTAAGGTATTGGAGGCGCAGCGTTCCCTCCCGCAGAACCAGCTGGTTGGACGTCCGCCACAAAGTCATCGTCTCGAACCTGCGCTCGTCCCCGAAGTCGCCCACGTACATACTCAACGGGGATGTCAGGATGCTCATGTCCAACGTGTCGCCGTCCTGCGGCAAGGCATCGCCCGTCCAGTTTGACGCCACGTTCATGTAACCCTGGGCATTGCTCTTCCATGCCACGGTCGCCGCCCACGACGGTATCGCCGCCGCTACGCAGATCGCCGAAATCACGGTACGAATCATCTTTGTTTTCATGTTTGTCGCCTTTCCGGGGGTATTTGCGCCATGCGCGGACGCGCCACGGGGCGTCTGTGCGTGGTTATACGCGGCGTCGTTTCCGATGCCGTTCCATGCCTCTTCAATGGCGTCTTTTGCGATTTACCGTTCAACGTCGTTGGTCTCCCAAAGAAGATGGGCGGCATTATAGCACATCCTTCTATGATTTGTCAATCCCCCCGCGCGGCGTTTTACGGAGAAAAATGGCAGTCCGAACCGTAATCCTATACTCGTTAGTTGAATGTCTCACGCGGAGACGCAGAGAGACGGAGAGCGCAGAGAAAAGTCAAAAATCAGAAAGGAAAGAAAGATATAAACAACTACGACGCCAATTAAGCGACGTAATCTCTTAAAACTCTGCCTCTCTGCGCCTCTGCGTGATATATAACGGAGTGCATGGAAAATGAAATGACTAATTTAGGTTTGATGTGTGGTTTTGGTTTGACAGGATTTCGCCTTTGCTTTGTCCGTTGTTTTTGTCCGTGTAGAACATGTAGAACGTGTAGTTGCGCGCAGGCTACTTGACGATGAGTATGAAGCCCGAAGTCCTTCCAAGTCGCAAACGCGCCCGGGTGCGGACGCTTTCCGTCTGTCAGAATGTTTTGCCTTCGTCATGTTCTTCTCGTTTTCGCCCGAGGGCACATCGCCCGCAAGCAACGCGTATTTTACGCTATTTCCTTTTTTGGTGTCAAGGGGACGGGCGGACAAACACGTTGTCACACCTCCCCGACGTCGGCAAAGTTTACCGTGTCCACCCCGTCTTGGATACCGGACGCCCGGCCGGAGTACACAAGC
>CACZDG010000201.1 GCA_902779865.1 uncultured bacterium | reverse complement strand
GATCGCCTCGAGTTCGCGGATGTAGCGGGTGTTGTCCACGAACAGGCATTCGCGGACGATCTCGGCCCAGTTGATGACACCGTATGGAATCTTGCGCTTATTCACCACGCCGCACATTATACAACATACCGACTTCCCATGTCAAGATGCCCGCCGGCCTTCCCGGGAAATCCGGGATAAGGGCACCAACAGATCGCAAAAGCTTTTCCCGGCCCAGCCAGTCACTGCGCCGGAAGAGTGCCGAGCCTTCTGCCGCTCGTCTCGAGTTCGTAAACTCTGAACGATTCCGGGTTTGCAAGCGCAAGCGAGATTCGCGCCGTGCCGTTGCGCACGAGAGAACCGCGTCCGAACTTGAGCAGTATCTTCCTGTCCGGGCCGGCGAACTTCGTGCCGGATCCCTGCACGTCGGTGATGTGCGTGAGGAGTATGCGGCGAGAAGACGAGACGGGAGCCTCGTCGAGCGAGGTCGCCCACACCGTGGCCGCCGCGCCGCCGAGCGTGGCGGTCATCGGCCCTGCGGCGATCGTGCCGTCAGGCGCGAAGCCACCGCACGTGCGGGGCGTATCGACCGTGAACGCGCCCCGTGCGCGGTCGATGCGGAGCGCCGGACTTCCGGAGGCCGCCAAGACCAGATTCGTCACGGCGGGCTCTTCCGCCCGATCGCGGGCGATTACGCGCCTGGCCTTGGCGTCCTTCGCAGCAAGGCAGGAGCCGACGCGCATGTTCCAGGCGGCGCTCGCCCACGACGGCGCGGCGCGAAGCGTCCGTCCGTCCGCCGGGTTCGTGCCCTGTGGAGTGACGAGCAGCGAGACGCCGTCCTCCGCCGGGAGCGGCGCCGCGTCGCCGCGCAAGAAGAGGCAGATGGCCGCGCGGTCGTTCGCCTGCGCGAGGGGATCCGTCGAAAGGTTGAAGTAGCCGGGCGCCGGATCGCGACCGTCCACGAGATCCTCGCTTCGATGGGAGTACGCGAAACGCCAGAGGCCGTCCCAGTCCTGCTGCGCGGCCATGACGCCTGTCAGGAGGCCGCCCGTGCCGCGGTACATCCCCGGCGCGGAGAAGTTCCACTCGGAGATTGTGAACGGCTTGCCGTCCATGCGCGTAAACGCCTTTGCGCACGGAGGGGTGTTTGCGGATAGGACGGGGTTCGAGTTGGCGCAGCGGCTCGGCAGACGCCACTTCTTTTCGAGGAAGACGGGGTGGTCGACATAGAAATGGTCGTCGATGTAGTCGTATTGCGCAGACGCCATCTGCATCGGCGGCGCATGGCCTCCGCAGTTGTCGTTCGTGATGAGCGCCCGGCATCCCAGGCCGCGGAGGAACGTCTTCATGCGCGACGCCATCCGCGCCTCGACTTCGCCCATGAAGAGGGCGAGCGCGGCGCCCTCGCCGGACGACCAGACGCTCCTGGGCGGACGGTCGGGACTTGCGGCAGGGTAGAACGACGGATCTTCCGCGCGCTTCTCCAGCAGCCACGTTCGCCATGCGGCGCAGACGCGCGCGTCGTCCCGCGTGACGTCCCATCCCATTGTCATCGTGCCCTCGTTGATGAGGGAGATGAGCGGCAGGGCCGGTTCGTCCTTGTAGGCGCGTCCCGTGTAGGGATTCACGTGCGTGAGGAAGTTGCGCGCGTAGGCGCACCAGTTCGCGAAGGCCGGCTCATGCACCGCGCACAGCGCCTTGAAGAGCTGCTGCGGCACCGCCCCGTCGCGGTCCACGCCTATGTGTCGCCACGTGATGGGCGCGGAGGTGCGCGAAACGAAGAGGTCGGTTGTGAGGTAGAGTCCTTCGCGCGCGGCGGCGGCGAAGAGGTAGTCGAACCTGTCCATCCGCTCCGCGTTGAGCGCGAGGCCGTCCTTGCTGCCGGCGACCGTGCCGCCGTCGTGGTGGTGCAGGCGGATCGAGTTGTAGCCGAGGCGTTTCAGGCGCACCACAAACGCGTCCGCGACCGCGTGCGACGGGAAGTTGGCCGTGAAACACAGGTTCACGCCGTAGAGGCGCACGGATTTCCCCGGGCGCCCCTCGAACTCGAAGTGTCCGCCGGCGTTCCGCATCCAGCCGTATTTGCCGGCCGGGGCGTCCGTGAAGCCCATGCCGGAGAAATCCAGTGCGCTGCCCGGCTCGATCTCCCTGCGGTATTTGATGGGGATCCAGTCGTCACACGGCTCGATGACGAGAGGGAGATCGGACTTCGCGACGATCGGCTCGTCAGCGGAAACCGTAAACGCGTACCGCTGCGTCTCGCCCTTCCGCCACGTCCGCCGCGCAAGCGTTCCGATTCGCAGGACGTATTCACGGCCCCACTTCCAGTTGTCCTGTATGTGAAGCCCCTGTTCGCGGTCCATCGCGAACGTCAGCGTGCGCCCCGTGTCGCCCAGAGCCACGGACGCCTCGGCGCCCTTGCCGTGCAACAACGTGATGCCGCCGTCCTTCGGGCGGGCGAACACGCCGGAACGCCCCCCTGCCTTCCACGGCCTGCCCGCCACGGACGCGGCTGGCTGGAAGAGCGTGCCGCCGAGGACGACGAGCTCAACGTCCTCCACAGGCGTGTACGAATAGACAATTCGCGCCTTGCCGTCCGGCAGCTGCTCGATCGTGGCGACGGCCCTGACAAGGGCGTTCGTGCCGTTCAACATGTCGAACGCCGCGACGCCCGGTTTCTCAATCGTCCAGCCGCCCTTGCAGGAAAGCGAACGCCAGCCCGGCAGCGCGGCGGCCGGACGCAGCACGCAAGGCGACGCATCCCCGCCGAAGCGCACTTCGCCGGACGGCGCAAGCGTCACGTCAAGCGCATGCGCCTGAATCGCCACCGCCGCAACCGCCATGGCTCCGAACCGAAAACATCTTTTCATTGCCTGCTCCTTTTCAATTCAGCCAATCCGCAAATTTCGGCCATTTTCATCCTTCTCTGTTTTTGCTGTCATGCCATGAACCTGTGGGTATTTACCCATGACGCATCGCAGCGTCCCGCTCATCTGGCGTTCAATATACATGCGATTTCTTCCTTGCAGTTGTAAGAGCGCCGTGTATCGTACCATTAAATGCCGTTATTTTCAAGTCCAACTTGAAAATAACGGCATCTTCACAGTAGGGATTTGGCCGCTGGGCGCGGCGACTTCACCGCGCCGCCGTAGTACCGCGTTATATCTCTCGCAGAGACGCAGAAAACGCAGAGTTTTGCGGCGTGATACCACCACTGCGGCTGGACTGTTGTCGCAGAATGAATCTGCGGGAACAATGAATCTGCGGGGACTGTCCCCGCAGATCCACGCCATTCACTTCGGCTGCACGATCCGCAGGTTCTCGCCATCGTCCTCCAGGTCGAACACCTTCATGCGCTCGAGCGGCCCCTTGTTGGGCTGGTGGAGCGTCAGCCTCAGGCGTCCCCGGAGGTCGGTGAAGATCATGCAGTGGCCGCCGTCCCGGTCGAAGAGCAGCGCGTCCTTCGTCCAGGGCCCCGCGATCTTGCCGGAGGGCGACGAGCGGACCAGTACGCAGTAGCCACGCCCTTCGACCATGTTCGACCAGACGAGGTACAGCCTTCCGCTCTTCGCGGAGCGGTGGAAGAACGGTCCGTCGGTGACGGGGCCCGCGCCGGGCATGGCGCTCTTCGCGTCGAGGAGCCGCTTCGGCGGCGCCGTGAACGAGGCGAAGTCCGGCGCGAGCGGCGCGTATTCGATCGTGCCGTTGCCGACCTGGCACCATTCGTGGCAGAACACCATGTACGGCGTGCCGTCCTCCACGTAGAGCGTCCCGTCCAGCGTCTGCCATTCCGGCGGCGGCACCGGGCCGTCCTTCACGGCCTTGAACGGGCCTGCCGGGCTTTCGGAGGAGAACACCCAGACGCCGCGGGGCACGAGGCCGCCCGGCTTCACGCCCTTGCCCATCGGCTGCATCTTCCTGACGCCCTCGCCCTTCTTTTCCGTGATGGTCGTGAAGAGCCAGAACTTCCCGCCGAACGTGTGGACCTCCGGCGCCCACACGGCGGTCGGCGAAACCGACTTCGGCACGTTCATCGCCACCTTCATGGGCGTCCAGTCGGCGAGGTCTGCGCTGCGGCGGACGAACACCCCCTTGCCGCCGTACCAGGCCTTGGCGCTGTACAGCCAGTATTCGCCGCCGTGCACCAGCACGAACGGGTCCCGGATGCGGAAGTCGCTCTCCGCCCCCGCCGCCGCCGCGACGGCGCACAGGCACGCCGCCGCCATTGTCTTGACTGAATTCATTGTCTCTCCTCTTGTCTTGCGTTCGAACACGTGCGTATTCTACCATATCCGCCCGAAGTTGCCAACGGCCAAGATGCGCCCGCATGTCGCAGAGAGAGGGGTCTGACCCGAATGCCGCTAACTTAAGGTTCATACGATCTCCTCCGGGCGATATTCCGAACGTGGTTTTGTCAGCAGAGGATATGGCTTGGGGCGTCGTTTGA
>CACZDG010000200.1 GCA_902779865.1 uncultured bacterium | reverse complement strand
ACTCAGGATTCATGACGTACGCAGAACGCCCCGCCCTCGTCTTACCGGGGGCGGACGCTTTTCGTCTGCCAGAATGTATTGCCTTCGTCATGTTCTTCTCGTTTTCGCCCGAGGCTCCTCGTCCCCAAGCGCCGCATATTTTACACTATTTCATTTTTACGTGTCAAGGGGGAGACAGGGGGTACGGCGGAATTTAAACTCGGCAAGAGTGGGCGCGCAACTATTTCAACAGCCATGAGAAGAGGCGTCCCCATTCAGCGTCCTTGGCGAAAAGACGCTCTGGATGGAACTGCACGGCGAAGACGCCGCGTTTTTCGTCCGCTATCGCCTCCACTATGCCGTCGGGACCGTTCGCGACCACGGAGAATCCAGGGGCGAGGTCCTTCACGGACTGGTGGTGCGACGAATTGACCTTGATCTTGGACTTTCCCCAAAGCCGTTTGAGGAAGGTGCCGTCCTTTATCGTAATCTCATGTCCCGACGGGTGTTTCCGCACGCCCAGCTGCGAAGCGTAGTCCTGGTAAAGCGTCCCTCCGTAGAACACGTTGATTACCTGCAACCCCCGGCAGATGCCGAAGATGCGCTTGTTGAGATTTGTGGCCGCAGTAAGGACGGCAAACTCGAATTCGTCGCGCCTCTCGTTCACCTTACCGAGCTTCGGAAGATCCTTTTCGCCGTAGCGGGACGGCTTTACGTCTTCGCCGCCGCACATCAATACAAGATCGACGGACTCCACTGCCTTGCGTATTTTCGCTGGATCGTCGCTCCACTTGATGAGATGCGTCTTCGCCCCCTGCGCGGCGAACGCTTCCTTGTACGCCTTCGGCACTCCTGGCGCCGCACCGGGCGCACAGACATCCACAAGCCCCACCACCAGACATTTCGCGAACGCAGATGCGGCAACCGCAATCAGTACGGCAAACAGCACAACCGTTTTCTTCATTTCCTTCATGGCACGCTTCCCTTCTTGTCAAACTCACGGCACATAGAACCGCTCGATTATCGTGCGCCCGACGGTCTCGAAGCGCCATCCTTCTGCAAGCGGGTTGTCAGGCGTCTCCGGGTCGTCAACGAACGCCGTAACCTGCGCGCGGTTGGCGAACACGCCCGGATCGACGTGCAGTTCCTCCCCGCGCGCACGAATGTAGTCAAGTGCCTTGTCCGCCGCGTCAAGCACCTCACGGGGATAGTCCGGCTGGATCGGGTCTGGACACTCCTCATCCGACAGACTCGCGGCGTCGGCAAGGGCCTCGGCGTAGTCCGCCGCGATGTGGTCGCGCTGGGCTTTGTTCTTCAGGCGATTGCGGAATCGCACGTTGGGGAACGCCGTTTCACCGTGTTGAACGCGCCATGCGAGATCGACGAGCGACGCATCGTCGCCCAGCCACGCACGTGGCAGGTTCCACTCGCGCGCACGGCGCTCGCGCACGGACGCGACGGCGCGGAGTCCCGCGAGCCCGCGCGGCCTCAGCTTGTGCGCACTGCCCTTCACGCGCTTCCATGCGTCGTCAGGATCCATTTCGCCGTAGTTCTCTGGATCTTCGTACTTGAGCAAATCCTCCTCAAGCCACTCCCGCGTGCCGAATGAGGCGCACTGCGCAAGCAGCGCCTCGCGCAACTGCACGAGGTAGCGCACGTCGTCCAGCGCGTAACGCACCTGCGCGTCCGTGAGCGGACGCTGACTCCAGTCGGTACATGTCTCGGTCTTCGCGAGCCCCACGTCCAGTACCTCGAAGAGCAGCTTCTGCAAACCGAGGTTCGCTGGATGGCCACAGAAGCCCGCCGCCAGCTGCGTGTCGAAGATGTTCACTGGAGGCGCGTCGGTGAAGTGGCTGATCAGATCGATGTCCTGATGCGCGTCGTGGAGTATTTTCACCACGGTTTCGTCCCGCATCACCGCCGCGAGCGGCGCAACGTCCGTGCCAAGCTGACAATCCAGCGCACGGCACACGCCATCCGCCCCGGCCATCTGTATGATCGCGAGGTGCGGTCTGTAAGTGGCGCGCCACACGAACTCCGTGTCCAGCGCGGCGACGCCGCCCGACACGAGCGCGGCGCATGCCTCGTTCAGGTCCGGCAAGTTGCGTATGAGGCCTTCTTCCATAGTGCCGCGATCACCTCCGGTAGGGCGAGGCGTCCCGCCGAGCCGCCGAATGGGGATGTCGCGCAGACTTGCGGTCCAAGCCGAACTTGATGCCCATCTCGAGTCCGCGCAGTTCCGAGAGGCCGATCAACCGTCCGCCGTAGGAATAGCCGTAGTAGCAGGTGCGGTTCTTGTCGATGTCGAGCATGCGCCCGTGGTCGGGACGCATCACGATCTCGCGCCCGCGGCGGCGCTCCTCGAGCACGAGCTCGAGCATCAGCGCGGGCATGTCGGTGTTGCCGATGAGATGCGAATCGCTCTCGCGGAAAATGCCCGGCTCGGAGTGGAGCAGGTTCCTGAAGTGGCAGAAATGGATGCGGTCGTGGAACTCGCGGAAAATCTTCACGGCGTCGTTCTTCGGGTTCGCGCCGAGCGACCCCGTGCAGAGCGTCACGCCAACATGGACCGAAGGACACGCCTTCACCATGTCGCGGATGTCCTTTGCGGACGAAAGTATGCGCGGAAGCCCGAAAATGGGGAACGGCGGGTCGTCAGGGTGAATCGCCATGTCGATGCCGGTCTCGTCGAGAACGGGCGAAATCTCGTTGAGGAAGTCGTAGAGGTTGCGCTTCAGCTGACGTGCGTCCATGCCGGCGTATTCGGCAAGTTCGCGGCGAAGCCCCTCCGGCGTCGCATCGTCGGTGGTGCCGGGGAGGCCTGTGAGAAGAGCCTTCGTGAAACGCCTCTTCTGCGCGGGCGCGGCCTTGGCCCAAAGCTTCGCAGCGCGTGCGCGCGTGGCGGCGTCGTAGTCAGCCTCAAGCCCCTTGCGCTTCAGCACGAACATCTCAAACGCACACACCTCATACGCGTCGTAGCCGAGCGCAACGGACCCGTCCGGCAGAACGAGGTGCAGATCGGTACGCGCCCAGTCGTGGACGGGCATGAAGTTGTAGCACACCGCCTTGATGCCGCACGACGCGAGGTTGCGGAGGTTGAGCTTGTAGTTCTCGATGTAGCGGCGGAAGTCACCCGTGCGCTTCTTCACGTCCTCGTGTACGGGAACGGACTCTACCACGCTCCACGTCATTCCGGCCTTGCGAACTTTGTCCGCACACGCCTTGATTTCGCGCAGCGGCCACACGTCGCCCGGCTTGTGGTTGTACAGCGACGTCACCACGTCCGTCACGCCCGCCTGCCGGATTTCCCTCAGCGAAATCGCGTCCGATGGTCCGAACCATCTCCATCCTGCTTTCATAGTTTTACACTTCTCCTATCTCCACGGCGTGTATTATACCAAAATTTCCCGTCCCTGTGCAGATTGCATTGACTCCGCCACGCCTCGCCCCACCTGCCTCCACCTCCTTACGGAACCACCATGCGCGCGATCGGGATGTCGAGCGTCTCGGTGATGCCGTCGCGGACAACGGTGTAATGGAACAGAACGTCGTCGTACGTGCCACTGGTGAGCGATTCACCCTGACGCGGCGACATCGTCGCCTCCGTGGCGTCCTCGTTCCACATGCCCTGGAAGTAGGCATCCTCGGCACCGACGTGAACCCACGCGCTGTCGAACGACCATTCGCCGCTCGGCGCGTTGGAGCCGTAAGGCCGGTCAGTACGGCTTCAAGTTTCAGGAATTCGATTTTCATGGCGTTGTTCTTTACATTATGAGTCCTCACGGTGACTAGGTGCCTGAGTGTGCCCGGATGACGAACGCAATACTCTCCGTCCTTATATCAAAACTCCACGTTCCTTATGCCTCATTGACGCGTATCACATGAAAAAACGATGCGCATCAAATCCAAAAACGATGCGCATCGAATCCAAAAACGATGCGCATCGAATTTCTAAGTGATGCGCATCGAATTTCTAAGTGATGCCCATCGAATTTCAAAACGATGCCCATCGAACAGACCGGGGAACGGGGAATCCCGCCTGCAAAACCCCGCATATACGGTGTGACAAAGCCGTCTTGGCCTTACCGCAAGGGCAATGGCGCTGTTTTCACATCGTACACGCATGGTTTTGCAATTGCCTCCTTGTATTTTAACCAAGGCCATTTTGTTTCATGCTCCAAGGTACATGGGCCTAAGCAGACATGTCACCTTGGCGCAAACAGACATGTCTCCTTCGCGTAAACAGACATGTCTCCTTCGCGCAAGCAGACATGTCTCCTTGGATACGTCCACCTTGGCGTACATTAACTTTGCACGTTAAGCCCGAAAATCGCCTTGCGCCGTGGGGTAGATTTTGGTTTCGGGGACGGGGAGATTGGGGTTTGGGCATGTCGCTATGAGCCGACATTTGCCTATATATAAGGAATAGGAGACATCGAATCCCGCGTCTCGTATCCCATGTACCAGCCAAAACTCACCGTGGCATGCGCATGGTAGCCTCTTGACCATGCGCATGGTACGCCCCCGGACATGCGCATGGCATCCCCTTGACCATGCGCATGGTACACTCCCGGACATGCGCATGGTACACTCCCGGACATGCGCATGGTACACTCCCAGACATGCGCATGATGGCTACGGGGTGCCTGCGTTCCATGAAGGTTGCAAGCGTAAGCGCGATTGGCAAAACCTGGAAAAACCCACTTGCGCCATGTAAAAGGGATGTGATAGAATATTGACGTTCTCCGCAAGGAGGGTAATCCATAGTTCGAGGAACTGATTGGGAGCGTCAAGCAACGTATGGAGGCCGACATCCCTCAGAACCTTAAGATGATTTAAAGCAATGCTGCATAGCCGTTCAAGATATGGTATAATAATCGCGCCAAGGAGAAAAAAGACATGCCGAGACTCATGGGAAAAAGTGACTGGGTGCAGACCGTTGCCGATGTCGGGTCTGCCGAGAATGTCTGGTACGAGAACGTATCGGCAGAGGGTGGATACTTCCCGCTTTCCGTGCCGGAGAGCGGCGAGTACCGTGTTATTCTTGTCAAGGTAGGCAACGGCTCGTCCACCGTGAGGCCGCGTCATAAGTCTGCGCATGACTATATCGGATATTGCCGCAAAAATTACAATGGCCACTGCACCACCGCTGAAATCATGAAAGAGCTTCGCGAGGGGGAGGCAATAGGCGATGCCGACAATCTCTGAAAGCAAAAAAGGAAAGATTAAGATTGCTGTGAACTACAGCGATCACAATCCTCCGCATTTCCATGTGATCAAGGGAAAGAAGACGATAGCCCTTGTTTCCATTCGCGATGCGGTGGTTATAGAGGGGGTTCTACCCCGTGTGTTGTTGCACCGCGTTCTCGGTTGGTGCGTTTCACATACGAAAGAGCTGCTTGCAGATTGGAATCTTGCACGTCAGGGTAAAGAACCCAAATGGATTGACTGGACAATTGACTGAAGGGAGAAAACAATGCTTCATGACATTTGCATGGTAAAGCCAGCGACTGGACGCAAA
>CACZDG010000199.1 GCA_902779865.1 uncultured bacterium | reverse complement strand
ACTCGGCGGCGGGCGGCCTCGTCAAGCGCGGGTCGGGCCTGCTTGTGCTGGCGGCCACCAACACGTTCGGCGGCGCGGTCACGGTGGAGGACGGCACGCTCCTCGCCAGCTGCACGAACGCGATTCCCTCCGGCGCGGACCTCCTGCTCCGTGGCGGGACGCTGACGGCGAATACGGGGTTGGAGCTGGGAGCGGTGTCCGTGACGAGCGGCAACGTGGCGAACGCGGCAATCGACTGCGCGTCCTTCACCAAGGAAGGGGACGGCGTGCTGTCGCTGCATGGCGCGACGGTGCGGACGAGGTCGCAGGCGGTGATCGGCGGCGGTTGCGTGCGCGTGGGCAGTTCCGGCGCGGGACTGCTGGAAAGCGTGCTGAGCGGGTACCAGAACTGGACGGGCGTCGCGGCGGGGACGAACGTCACGCTCTCCACCGTGATGGCGAACACGAGGAGCGGCTGGATCAGCAACGACGGTTGGCAGAACGCCGCGAAGGCGACCGTCACGCTTTCCCCCGGTCCCCACAAGTTCGAGGCGCGCTTCGGGCAGGGGACTGGCGGCGCGGGGCCGACGACCGGGGCCTCTCCCGAGTGGACGGCGAAGAACGCCACGCCCATCGGGTTCGCGATCGACTTCGAGGGACACGACAGTTTCGACGGGACGCTTTACACGATCCCCGTGGATCCAGGCGACGGATCGCTGTTCACGGTGAGTGCGGCGGAACCGGACACCGCGTTGTTCGGGCAGGCCGGCGTGACGATCGCGTCCGGCGCCGCTCTGGACTTCGTGGCCGCCACAGCCGTCTCGCTGCCGAACCTTTCGGGCGCGGGCAGCGTCACGAACGCGACGGTCCTCGCGTCCGGCACGTGGACGTTCGACGCGGACGACTTCACGGCGGGCAAGTGCCTGACCGTGGCGAACGGCGCGGTGGACCTGGGCGGCGTGACGACGTTCGCGTTCGAGAACGCCGCCAGCCTCCCCGCGAAGGGCGCGGCGCTGGTGATCGCCCGGGCGGACAGGGGTTTTGCCGGCGCGGAGGGCCTCGCCGCCGCGACGCTCACCGGCCTGCCTCCCAAGGGGTCGTGGCACCTTGAGGTGCGTGGGAACAGCCTCGTCCTCTCTCCCGTCGCAGGCACGGCCATCATCATTCGGTGAGTTCTGTGCCGCAGAAGGGGATGTCGGCGAACGTTTGCAATGCGGGCACGATAAAAGGAAACAGAGAAGATGAAGCATAGGATCGTTATTTCGGCGTTTCTCGCGCTGGCGCTCGGCGTGGGCGCGGCCGACTGGTTTGACGCCGGGATCTCCGACTATGTCCAATGGCCTTCCGACGGGTCTGACTTCCTGGTTCCCGGCGCGGGGACGTGGACCGGCACCTCGAACGCCACGCTGGTGCGTACAAACGGTCTCTCGCGGCTGAGCGTCACGCCCCGTAGTGAGCCCAGAGGGTCTGACCCCATTGGTGGAGTAGGAATGGTGGAGTAGAGGCTATGGCGATGCCGCAGAGAGGCAACACGATAGAGGCGATCAAGCGACTTGAACCGCCTTCGCGCGTGCGCTACGGCGTGTCCGGCGCGTTGCTTGAGTATGCCGTCATGCATGGTGACGAAGCCGAACGAAGGACCGGCGGGTGCGTTGGTTTTGCGGAAGGTCGGCGGTCGCGGGGCGCCCGCCCTACCGGCGCGAGGATGAGTGTGGTATAATTTCAAGGTAAGCGTAAGGAGAGAAGATGGCGACGGGATCAACAGGGACTGACCCCGTTGACACAGTAGCATTGGCACTGTAATGGCGCGTCCATGGGGTCTGGTCGTTCATGGGGGGCACCAGCATTGGGTCAATGGAGGTGAAGTTGAAGGATTATCTTGATGGCGCGACTGTGCTGTTTGACGCAGCTGGGAATGTTGTTGATGGGCGTCTGCAAGGTGATTCCAGCCCTTGGGTTATATCTCCTACCGAAGGCGGCAAGAAGTGCACGCGCAAGACCGAACCCGGCCAGAAGTACTGCTGGCAGCACGCCAAGTCCAAGCCAGAGGCGAAGAAGCCCGCCGCAAAGCCCGCGGCAAAGTAAGCGCGACCATCTCGCGCCTTCGAGGCGCGGAAATGTGTCAACAGGGACCGATCAGGGCGCCGAGCAACTATCACATTTCATAAAGTGTGTTAGTTCGCAGGTGTGTTCGGGGGCGTGTCCCCCGAAATGGGGACATGACAGGTGCACGTGGCGTGGACCCAACCCTATCTCCGCGCAGACAGGTGAGGGGATGGCAGATGGCAAATGCAATCAAGGCGTTCAATGCGTCAGGCTTTTCAACGACTACACATGCAAAGACAAAGTAAAGCCAGCGGCTGGGAGCCGAGAGGGACAGGCGAGACGCCTGTGTGGACAAGTTCCCGTCTTGAAACCGTCGGCGGGATGTGGTATCATACCGGCGATTTCTGGAAAGGGGCATTGTCCCCCTTGAACGGGAAGCGATTATGGAAGAGGCGAGGAAAAAACTGAAAGTCTATTGCGAGACGTCGTTCTGGAGCTGGTTGGTCTCACGGCCATCCACTAATCCCGATCATGCCGTCAAGCAGGCTTGGACTCGCAAATGGTGGGAGGAGGCTGCGCCGAAGTGCGAGATACATGTTTCTGAACATGTCCTTGCTGAGGCGGCGCGTGGTGACGGCGAACAGTCGCAACTGCGTCTTGCTATCCTTGATGGGATACATGAACTTGATGGCTCTACGCCTGACATAGATGCTCTTGCAAAGGTATTACTCTCTGACAGTGCCGTGCCGAAGGATGAAGTTACCGATGCCTACCACATAGCTACGGCGGCGATACATGGCATGGACGTTCTTTTGACATGGAACTGCCGCCATTTGGCAAACCGCTTTGCATTGCCGAAGACAATTGCAGTCGTGACCAAGGCGGGGTTTCAATGCCCTGCCATCGTCACGCCAGAAAACTTCATGAAGGAGGAGCTGGAATGAAAGAGAAAGAAGAAGATCCGATTATGGACGAGGTTTATGCTGTCCGCCATGAGATTTCCTCGCGTTTTGGGAACGACCCGAAGCGCTACATAGAGAGCATTCGAGAAATGAAGCGTCGTGCGGGTGAGGTGGGATTGTCCTTTCTTGAATACTGCCGATCCAATGTCGGGACGGATGCTTTGTTCCCTGTGTGATGACCATTTTCCACAAACCACAATCCAACAAGGAGAACGCGCCGCCGCCGTGAAGCCGTCGGAAGGGGTCTGGCGCGAATGGTATTCGTATCTCTTCGAGATTCTGGATTGGCCGTGCGTGAACTTCCTTTCGCACAACATCTACGTGGACACGCCGCGCACGCGCCAGCCGATAGGGGAGAACGGCAGCATCGTTCTGGACAAGGAGCCGGTTAGTCTGCCGGAAGGATTCGACCCCTGCCGGCTTTGGATCGTGGAACAGACCTGGAGGTGAAATGAAAACTTCTGTCAAGTTAGAACTGGCCGCGCTGTGCGCCGCCGCGTCTCTGGCATCGCCGGCCGAAGCAGCCGCGGTGCAGGATCTTGCGTATTCCTGGGTACATCCGAGGCTAGTCGTCGTCCAGCTCATGGACGACACCGACAGGCACAACGAGCTGTACTTCGAGCGGGAGTACCTTCTCGCGCGCTGCGAGAAGCCGTTTGAGGTGTCCGCGCCGGCGCTGTTCGTGGAGGACGCTCTTGGCGGGGATGGCGTCGCGTTCTTCCGCCAGGCGCCTCTGCCTCATGCAAGGGCCGACAAGTCGCCCGACTACCGCGTGGACCCGGTGCACGGGAAGATAGCAGTCCTTTCAAATTCCTATCCGTGCGTCAAGCTGCGCTACAGCGGCGGCAGGCCGGGGCGCGTGCGCGCTGCGACGGACTTCCACCGGTGCTTCAGGCCGTATGCGGCCGGGCGCGACGGGCTCTTTCTCTCAAACACCTGGGGCGACGGAAACCGCGACGCGTGCATCAACGAGCAGTTCCTCATGCGCGAGGTGGAGGCGGGCGCGGAGCTTGGCGTGGACGTGATACAGATCGACGACGGATGGCAGAAGGGCAGGTCGGCCAATTCGGCGGCGCTCGCCAAGGGGGAAAAGGGACGCTGGGGATCGTGGTGGGACGTCGAGGGATTCTGGGACGTCGATCCAGTGCGCTTCCCGAACGGGCTCAAGCCGGTCATAGAGAAGGCACGCTCCAAGGGCATGAAGTTCGGGCTGTGGTTCGGGCCCGACTCGTCGAACGACGCGGCCAACTGGGGGAAGGACGCGGATCTGCTTCTCAAGCTGCACCGCACGCTGGGCGTCGACTACTTCAAACTCGACTCGATGAAGACGCCAACGCCCCTTGCGCTTTCGCGCCAGGCGATGCTCATGGACCGTCTGATGGACGAGTCGGGCGGGCGGATTACGGTGGACCTCGATGTGACGGCGGGCGTGCGTCCGGGGTATTTCGGGTTCCCGAGGATCGGGCCTGTATTCGTGGAGAACAGATACATTCGGAAGAAAGAGACTCGCCTTTGGTGGCCGCACTTCACCTTGAGAAACTTGTGGAGCCTGGCGCATGTTGTCGATCCGGCGCGTCTGAGGATGGAGGTTCTGAACCCGGAGAGGATGCCGGAGCTGTATCCAGAGGGCGACAGGCTCGCCCCTGCGCGCTGGCCGCGCGACGCGATATTCGCCATCTCGATGCTTTCGTCTCCTCTCGGATGGTTCGAGATACAGAATCTCTCGTCGGAGACGGTCTCGGCGTGGAGGCCGCTGATCGCGCGCTGGAAGCAGGAGCGCGATGCCGTCCACGCTGGCTACGTCTATCCAGTGGGGGCGAGGCCGGACGGTGTTTCCTGGACGGGGTTTGTGACGGCGTCTCGCGACGGGACGGAGGGCACTGTGCTTCTCTTCAGAGAGCTGGACGACCGCGATGAGTACACTCTGCCTCTTTCCGGTCTGATCAAGGCATGCGGACGGAAGGCGGTTGTGATTGGAGGGCGTGGCGAGGCGTCCTTGGACGGGGACATGCTTAAGGTCTCGGACTGCGGCAGGCTCGATTTCATCTGGGTCAAGATCGTGTCCCCCGAAATGGGGACATGACGCGCGCACGCGCAAATCTTATAATATCCGCTAGTTTTCAACAAGGAGACTAGCCGTGCGAATCTGTCCAGATTGTTTGAGATCGACCACACGCCTGACGGCGTGCTTTTCCGCCGTTATCCTGGCGATACTTTGCGGTACCGCATGGGCGGCGACGGAGAACGTCTGGCAGGGGGCATCGGGCGGTGCCTGGGCCACGGGGGCCAACTGGTCGCTTGGGCACGCCCCCACGGCGTCGGAATGTGCGGTGCTGCCGGACACGCGCTGGCGCTTCTCGCCGGAGGGCGTCGACGTGTCGGTGACGGGAATCACGTCGACGAGCGAACTGCCCGTGGTCACCACCGTCGAGCAGTCCCTTGCCCAGCCGAACGCCGCGTCCTGGCGCGCGAAGGACGGCATCGTGGCCGTCAACGGCGCGGTCCGCTACGAACTGCCGTCCAACGCGCAGGTGCGGATCGAGGAACGAAGCGGTTCCTGGCGCCGCCACATGGGATCGATGCCGGATCAACGCGCCACCGGCCGCGTCTTTGAGATCACGGTCCCGCACGGCGTGAAGCCGTCCGCGGCCTCCTGCGCCTGGCGCGTCCGTCCCTGCGCATTGAGCGTGCCATGAAGCAATGAGTCCCATGAAAGTGACAGTGAAAGGAGTGGACGTTTTGAAGATGGCAAAAGTGATTGTTCTTGCCGCATGCGTGGTGACGGTTGCCGCAACCGGTCGTGCCGCTACGGTACGGCCGGCGGACGACGGGCGCGCGCTCGTGAATCCCGGCATGGGCTGGACCATGCACTACTACTCAAACATACCGCGCAACTACGGCTCCACCATTGAGCCCGGTGATGCGATGGCATGGTTCCCCGGCTGTTCCGTCTGCTACCTGCGCATCCCGTGGGCGTACCTGGAGCCGGAGGAGGGCGTGTACAACTGGTC
>CACZDG010000198.1 GCA_902779865.1 uncultured bacterium | reverse complement strand
CCGCAGAAGCTTCGCTTCGGAGGGTACATTGCCGAAGGCAACCCGAAGGGCGCGCAAGCGTGTGCGCGGCAACGCCGAGGCGTGGGTCTCTACTCTACAAAATGGGCAAACCGAGAGAAACGGGCAGATTCGGTGGGCGTAAATTAACGGCTCACCTTGCTGTGGCGATTTCTTGCGCGGTCGCCCTTGTGACTGCGTCTTCGCCTGCCAAGGAGGCCCGGTACGCAATGCCGGTGTATTCGATGGGAAATTATTTTCCGTCTAAGCCGTCAATCTCTGTCATGGTGACCACATCGCCGAGACTTGCCTTCAAGGGAATTGATCTTGATGAACTTAGGAGAATGGTTGATGACGGATGGGAAATCTTCGCCCACATGTGCGGGGGATTCATCGGAGACGCCCGCAAGTCGCTGGTGCCCTGTTACAATCTTCAGTTCTATCCACAGTCCGGAACTCTCGAGAAGATCGTCGGCGACTTTGCCGTGGCCCGGCACACTTCCGCCATTTGCCAGTCGTTGTGTGTGGAGTTTTCCAATTCAGAGGAAGGTGTGTGCGTGCGTGCGCTGGATGCGAGATATCGGGCAACCACAGATGAATCCTACAAGTTTGTGACGCTTGGAAGCAATGGCACGGTTACATTCGCGGGTGCGCATTATGCCATTGCGACCGGATGGACAGTGGACGGCTACGGCTCGGTGGCGGTTCAGTGCGCGAAGTTTGTGCCGGCATCGTCAACCACGCTCGCCTTTGAGGGGACAACCCTTGACGAGATCAAGGACTACGACTTCTCTGGCTGTCTCGGCGGCGCGTCTGAGCGGCATGGATTGCCATGCAGGGGATACAACAAGCGGATTCTCAGGGACGGGGATTCCATTGTGGGCATTGTCGTGGAGATGCAGGCGCTTTCAGGCGATGACTGCAGGTGCGCCGTCGTTAAGTTCACGGATGGCGAGGGAGGCGTTCATGCGCAGGTGCTTGCGGCGTTGACCGGCCCGGAAGAATCTGGATATGCCTTTGCCAAGGACGACGGAACTTACAACGGAACGCCGATCTCCATTGCGACCAGCTATGCGGCGGACTCCGGTCTTGGGGTGTATGGGCTTACGGCGACGGCTCCCGCCCATGACATGGAAGCGGATGAGTACATCCCCAGAGGCGGCAGAGTACTCGTGTGGCGCGGCATCACGCTGGATGACGTCAAAGATCATTGGTTAGCCTGTCGCTTCAACTCGGCCTTCATGACGGACAGCGAGGGAAGAGGGTGCAACATTAAGGTATTGGAATCCGGTGAAGGCGGGTCTGTCCAGAAGATGCGCGTGGAATTTCAGAAGCTGGCAAAGTCCATCGTGCAATGCGTTGTGGTGGAACTTTCAAACGGAGCGGACGGCGTGTATGCGACTGCGCTTGCAGGAAGATACATGTCTGGAGTCGGAGTTGGATACCAGTTCGTGAATGCCGACGGAACGTACAACGGCACTGCGATCAACAACAATGTCAATGGGGGCATTACCACATCGGCAACGGGCGATGGATACGGGATATGCCGAATCTTCGCACTTCCGTGCACAACGCTTTCGCAAGACGAGGACTGGAGCGCGTTTGGGTGCCTTGACTTCGGCGGCGGCGTCATTGACCTTAACGGACATGCGCTGACCGCAGAGGGGCTTTCCTTCGACCAAAGCCATGTTGCGCAGCTCGTGAACGCAAAGACCGATACCACGGGGGAAATGCGGTTCTATGTTTTCGAAGGCGGCATCTTCACCAACGATTGCTTGCATATCTGCAAACCTTTGATAAAGCCCGACACTGGCGAGGTGAATGGTTCGCTGGGGGCCGACAACATCAAAGTCGTCAAGGACGGCAAGGGCATGCTGGTGTCGGTGTTTACAAACCAGCTCTACACGGGCGGCACGGAGATCGTGGCGGGATCGGTGAGTGTGGTGGACCACGGCAAATACCTTTCCCTTGGCAAGTCGGGGTCGGAGATAAAAGTCGATGCCGGGGCGGAGTTCTTCACGGGGAAGGGGATGAACTTCGGGGACTACCTTTTCGTCCTCGACGGCGGAACGTTGCGTTCCGGGTGTGACAATTCGGGTGCGGTTGGATTCAAGAATGTGAAGCTAGTTGCTGACTCGACCTTTGATTTTCCGTTCATATGGCCGATTCTCGGCAGCAACTACACGGCCACGCGGCTTGATCTTGGCGGGCACACGCTGACAGTGAAGATCGCGAACGGAAAGGACTTTCGGATTTGCAATGCCACGATCACAACCGGCACGATCGACATCGTCTCAGGAGGGACGTTCTACACGTACAGGACTGCAAGTACGGCAAAGGATACCGACTTCCGCATCAACTGCGGCCTTAATATGGTTCGCAATCTTTCTGTACGCAACTATGAGGCTTTGTGGAATAAAACGTCCGGCAATTCAGGAACTGCCAAGCTGGATGTCTATGGCGTGTTCAAGCCGATGAACGCCGTTGGAGCCTATTATGGCTGCACGATGCAGGATGGCTCTGCAATCGATTTTGTCGGATGGCCGGCGGGGCTTGGATGGCCGATGTATTCCCGCGCCACGTCGGGCGACAAAAAGCTCAAATTTGCCGCAGGCGCGACTGTCACATTGAAGCTGGCAGACCGTGCAGACATCTGGCAGCTTGTACGTGAGAAGACCTATATTCTGAAGTGGGGCAACGAGTTCGGCACAGAAGAGCCTGCGAATGTGACGTTTGTGCTTGAGGAGAGCCTGTACAACGCCAAGTGCCGCATCGAGAAGGACCAGACGGGCCTTCGGTTGGTGAAGAGATCGGGCCTCACCATAATCGTGAAGTAAGGACAGGTTGAATGAAAAATCTACTTGTGATGATCGGCGCGGTGCTGCTTGCCGCTTCTGCGTCTTGGGCGGACGCCGCATTTGTCCCAGACGACGCCTCGGCGAATCGTTGCAGGTTCATCGCGGACGAGAACGGCGACATCATCCTTGCGTTCCGAAAGGGTTTCATGCTCATCGGCAAGTAGCCCGCGCGCAACAACACGTTCTACATGTTCTACACGGACAAAAGCAACGGCCAAAGCAAAGGCGAAATCCTGTCAAACCAAAACCAGTAACGCCGCCATCTCTGCCTGAAATCTGCCCGCGCTCGTTTGCCGTGCAAAAATGAAAGTATGGTTGCGTATCTGCATGGAGATTTGGTATAATATCGGGCAAAGGAGCAAGT
Organism: uncultured bacterium; assembly: GCA_902779865.1. GTDB lineage: Bacteria > Verrucomicrobiota > Kiritimatiellia > RFP12 > UBA1067 > RUG572. The sequence goes on along the minus strand of CACZDG010000198.1, from coordinate 1,173 downwards.
CATGATAAAAAGAGAAATGGCGGCAAAGGCTCGTGAACTGTGGAGCAAATATCCTGTGCTGACGCTGACGGGGCCGAGGCAGTCGGGGAAGACGACGCTTGCGCGGAGTGTCTTTCCCGATGCAGAGTATGTGAATCTGGAAGATCCCGAGATGCATGCGCTGGCGCTTTCCGACATGCGCGAGTTCTTGCGGCGGCATCCGGCGCCGGCCGTGTTCGACGAAGTGCAGTATGTTCCCGAACTTCTTCGGTATGTCCAGGCTGCGGTGGACGAGGCGCGTAGTCCTGCGCAGTACGTTCTTACGGGAAGCCACCAGCCTGCCCTCAGGGCGGCAATAGGCGAATCGCTTGCAGGAAGGACGGGACTTCTCGAGCTTATGCCGCTGACGATCGGGGAACTGGCCGCAGTGGGCGTGGAGAAGTCGCGCGACGAATGGATATTCGAGGGCTTCATGCCGCGTCTCTACGATTCGGCGCTCCTCCCTACGGAACTGTACCGCGATTACTTTCGAACATACGTGGAGAGGGACGTCAGGCAGTTGGCGAACCTGCGGCGGCTTGCGGCATTCGAGACTTTCGTGAGGCTTCTAGCGGGTCGGGTCGGGCAGGTCCTGAACGTAAACGCACTCTCAGACGACGCGGGCGTGTCCGTACCGACCGTGAAGGAGTGGCTGTCCGTCATGGAGGCGTCGTACGTAATATATGTGATGCGTCCCTACTACCGCAACTTCGGGAAGCGGTTCATCAAGTCGCCGAAGGTGTATTTCACGGAGACGGGGCTGGCATCCTATCTTCTCGGCATCCGTTCGCCGGAGCAGGTGGCGAACCATCCTCTGATGGGGAACCTGTTCGAGAACATGGCGGTGATGGAGATTCTCAAAAGGCGCCTCAACAGGGGCGACGGGCCGGACATGTACTTTATGCGCACGTCGTCCGGTCTGGAGGCGGACATCGTGGTGGAGAACGGCGGGCGCCTGGATCTCTACGAGGTAAAGGCATCTTCGACCTTCCGCCCCGACATGACGGCGAACCTGAGGCGGATGGCAGAATTCATTCCAGATGTCGGCCGGCTTGCGCTTGTGTACTCCGGCCGGGCGTCCGGTATCCAAGACGGGGTGGACACGGTAAACTTTGCCGACGTCGGGGAGGTGTGACAACGTGTTTGTCCGCCCGT
>CACZDG010000197.1 GCA_902779865.1 uncultured bacterium | reverse complement strand
TTTGGTTTGACAGGATTTCGCCTTTGCTTTGGCCGTTGCTTTTGTCCGTGTAGAACATGTAGAACGTGTTGTTGCGCGCGGGCTACTTGACGATGAGCACCAAGCCCTTGCTGACGACCTTGATCATCTTACCGTCGGCGGAAAGCTTGATCTTATAGCCCTTCACGCCTTCCGCGAGCGCGGGCACGCTCGTGAACGTCGCCGCGTCGTCCGCCGCCACCTGCGCGAGCACGAATCCGCGCGTCAGCGGCGCTGTGAAGTCGAGCGTCGTGTTGGTGAAGTCGAGCGTGCCGCCGCCCGTGAGCGTGATCGCCCGCGCGCCCGGCGTCGCCTTCAACACACAGTTGGTGATGCCGAGGTTGTGCCCCGCCGTGTCGAGCGTCACGGCGTTCGCGCCGAAGACGATGTTCGTGATCCCCTTGATGAACGCGGCGTTGTCCGCGTTCGCCGCGAGCGTGCCGCCGTCGAACTCAACGGTTGACGCACCATTTTCTCCCGTGATGTCTGCCGTGACGAGCTTGCCGCTTCCGCTCAGGCGCAGTTTCGCCGTAGAACCTGAAGCCCGTGCGACGTTCATGCCTTTCGCCGTTGTGGCCGTGCCGCCGGAGATGTCCCAAAGGCCCATCTTAACCGCACCTTCGGAACCCAGATTCACCCTGTTTACCGTCATGGTGAACGTTCCACCCGACATGACATAAGCGCCCTCGCTACCGTTGTTCCATCCGATTGAGAGATACTTGTTCGCATTCACCGTTCCGCCGCTCTGAACGAACATTCCGATTCCAGGAACATTTCCCTCATAGGTGTCCAAGCGGCCTATCACGAAGCTATCGCCTACCGTCAGCGTGCCCGCTGTGATTTCGTAACGCGCTGTGGACGTGTTCCCCACACCGAGGTTGAGGTGGCTGGGCAACGACACCGTACCGCCGTCCTGCCTGAACAACGCTTGACCTGAATTATGGTGGCCGATCGTAATGTAACCGGACGTAGAGAACGTCGCGTTGTTCGTCACGAAAATGTAAACGCCTGAATCGTCATAAACGCCACCACGAAAATGCGTGTAACCCTGGAATCGCAGCGAAGCGTTCCCACTTACGGAAATCGTCGCCGTGTGGCCGTATCTGCCGGGATATGAATCGCCCGTCACAGTCGTCGTGCCATTCGTCACGAAAAGCCCCGCGTCGAACGACCAGCCGAGGCCCTGGTTCGCGATTGTGAACGTTTTGTCGTTCACACTCTTCACCTCCAAAAAGTCTGTATAGACCGTCACCTTCTCCGTGTCGATGTAGTTCTTTTCAGAGAAGACATTCTCTGCCCAGAGCGCGGGCTTCGTTCCCGCAACGGAGTTCGTAACGTACGCGCCGCTTTCCCCTTCCGCCGCCGTGAGGTAGGAAATCTTGAGGCTGTGTCCGTGGAGGTCGAGATACGAGCCGTCCGCGATGGTCAAGTTGGGCGCGGCAGACCAGTCGCAGTCCGCGCCGAGCGTCACAGCGCCGCCGTTGCCGTTGCCAATCTGCGTCGTCACCCACACAGGCGTCGTTCCCACCGGAACGGTGAACGATGTCGTGCCTGAAAGCACGACGACGGTTGACTTCACGGGCAGGGCGTTTGCCACCACGCCGCCCGTCGAGTTCGTGCAGGCCCAGTTCTGCGGGTCGTCGAGGTCGGTCGGATCACCGTTGCCAGTCCACCACGCGAACGCGGCGACGTTCGCCGCGAGGCTGAGTTCAATGGACTTGCCATCCGCCGAGACGGAAACGACATAGCCGTCGCCCACTAGCTCAACGAGGTCGAGGACATCCGTCACGCCGCTCGGCAGCGTGAAGCCGTCCGTCGCAACCGTAAGCGAATCCTCCTGATACGAAGTGGTGTCGATGCGAATCTTGGAATCCGCGCCAAGAAATGCGATCTTGCCCGCGAACGTGGCGGAGTTCGTCACGACGAGCGCCGTGGCATTGGAGATCACGACATCGCCGGTAAACGCCGGCGGAGCGCAAAGCGCAAGCGAGCCACCATTGCCCATGATCGTAAGCCCGCCCTCGCCGGCCCACGGAATGTCGCAGTGGACGTTGTGTCCTGCCGTGTCGATCGTGAGGCCACCAGCGCCAATGGTGTAGCTCTTCGCGTAGCTGTCCGCCGACGCGACCTTCGCCATGAACGGCGCGGCGGCGGTGTCGTCGCGTTTGGCGCGGATCGTCGCGCCGTCGGCGACAAGCGTCTGCGTGTTGTACGCAAGGCACTGAAGCCGCCCGACTTCCAAGATGCCGCCCGTGAGGTTCACCGTGCCCGAGCCGGTGGACGAGGACGTGCCGCCGAGGTAGAAGTAATTGACATCCGCAACGCCGCCCGAAAGCTCGAAGCGTCCGTCGCTCGTCGCACCACTCGTCCCGTTATATTGCGTCGCAAGGGAGAGGTCGTTGTCGATCTTGAAAAGGCCGCCGTTCACGCGCACGATGCCCGTCTGGCTCGTCCTGTTGTTCACGCCGATGCGGATTGAAGCGTTCGCTCCGTTGGCATGGAACGTGCCTCGCCGCACTTCCAGAATTGCCGTCCCCCACCTGTCGACGCCAACGAAGTTGCATATACCGGCCTTGTCGCCGGCGACCTTGACCGTTCCACCATCTACGACAAGACGGGTCACCACGGAGCCATCGCTGTCAACGCCCGCATAACTTATGGCAATGCGGTTGTTGTTGCGCGTAAGATCGATGGTGAATCCGTCGGCCACGGTGATGGACGGCCCCTGATAGTTCAAGTTGTACGACGAAGACGGATACCACATGCCGTTCGTGAGCACGATCTCCTCGCCGTGGTAGCGGCGGACGCCGAAATTGAGCGCGCCTGAAAGCGTGTTGCCGCCGAGGTCAAGAACGCCCTCTCGCGGTACGATCGTCGATGGCATCGTCGCATTGGCGAGAACAAGAGTGCCAGGACCGTCCTTGCGCGGCGCGGTGGCGGTGAGTCCGCCGGAGAGCGTGAGACGGCCTCCCTCCGCGACATAGATGGAACTATTCTGCGTGGAGAGCGTGACGGGCGCGGTAACCGCCTGCGGCGCGGCGCTCGCGTCCGCGATGTCCTGCGAGAACGAAAGGCCGTCGCCACCAACCGTAAACGCCCCGGCGGCGTCCGTGAACGCCAGGCGCGAGTAGGAAGATTCGGCGGGCGTGTCCGCGCCACCAGTGGCGGCAGAATAGACGAGTCCAACCGCCGCGTCGGCGGGATCGAATGAGAGGTAAAGCGTGTTGCCGTCGCGGACGAGAACGCCCACGCCGCCGCCGGAGACCGTGATCTGTCCGAGCGAGCCGTCAAGAGAAGATGTGCAGGCGATAAGCGGATAGCGTCCCGTGGGCGATGCCGGAAGCGTGACGTTGAGCGTGGCGGGGCCGATGATTTCAAGATTCGGAGTCGTGAGCGGCGTCGTACCTGCGTCGAGCGTACCAAGGTTCAGCGCGATGCCGTCAAAGATAAGGCCGTAAGTAAGCGTCGATTGCTCGAAGGTGACGGCGCCGCCGCCCGTGAGGCGCAGCTTGCCGGTACCGGTGAAAGCGGGAATCGACTGCGCATAGCCGGCGGTGTCGAAACTTGCCGGAGAGCCAGTAATCTGCATCGTGCGCGTCTTGCTGTTCACACTTGTGTAGGCTTCAAGTCTGAAAACGTTCGCCGCTCCTGCAACAAGAGAACCATTCCCCCACGTAAAGGACTGTCCGTTGCAAGCGCGAAAATACATCTCGTTCAGCGTCAAGCTCCCACCAGTCAGGTTGAGCACGGAGGAACCGGTTCCTCCGGACGTCGAGCCAAGAACAAACTGTCCCACTTCCGCGATGCCGCCGTTGATTGTCACGGTACCCGTCTTGTTGGCGGAGGCGGCGCTGTTCCAGCCTACGGCGCTGCGAATCTGGCCATCAACTTTGAGTGTTCCGGAGTTGAGCGTAAGCGTGGCGGTATATGCTTTACTGCGACTATTGATCCCGATGCCTAGGTACCCACTACCGTTCGACTTTGCGCACCAAAGCGTACCTCCGTTGATGTTCACTGCGGCGTTGGCGTCCTTATCCACGCCGATGTAGTTGCAAGCACTGGTCTGGTTCCCTCCGAGTTTGAGGAACGCACCCTCGTTAATATTGACCGTTCCGCCATACACGTCAATCTGCCCTGTAGAGTCAATATAAGTCTCATGGCCTAGATTTGCAGCGGTAGTTGTGTTCGACCATTCATATGCCGCACCCAGCGCATTGCCCGCGCAGAGCGAAACGGCGGCGACCGCGAGAACCCGACTCGCGGACTTCACAAAAGAAACATTCTTCATCGCTTTGTAGAGTAGAGACCCACGCCTCGGCGTTGCCGCCGATGCGACTTCCCCCTCGTCAAACCGTACGTGCGGATTTCCCGCATACGGCTTTCCATTGA
>CACZDG010000196.1 GCA_902779865.1 uncultured bacterium | reverse complement strand
AAACTTCCATTTGTGTTCCGCCTCCCTTCCGACGGCTCCCGGGGGAGCCATCCAAGTTCGGCGTTCTTCAGCACCGTCGGTTTTCAAAGATCGAGTCGCTTCCGTCGGGGCGTGCCCCTGTGGGTGGCGAACGAGGGAATAGTGTATCAAATCCAACGAACCAATGCAAGAGGGTTTTTGCAAAAAAATGAAAAAAGTTTTTCTTTGCATTTTACCCTTGAAATCCGCCACCTTTTTTGATATACTTTGCGCCGTTTTCGACGCCCAAAGGGTCGAGAACCCCCAAGGAGGTGAAAAAGGCAAATGGCAATACAGCTCAAACTGAAAAAGAACGAGTCCGTTGAACGCGCGCTCAAGCGCTTGAAGAAGATCCTCGACAAGGAGGGTATCATCAAGACGCTGCGCGACCAGCGCTACTTCGAGAAGCCCTGCGTCAAGGCGCGCAAGAAATCCGCGCGTGCACGCATCCGCAATCGTTCGCGCCGCCGCTCGGCGGAAATGTAATCTCGTTCAGGCTGCACTGCATGCCTTTGAACAACGCCCCCGCACCAATGTGCGAGGGCGTTTTGCGTTTCAACCGAAGAGCTGTTCCGCAAGGACCGGATCCTTCTGCGCGACTTCATCCGGCGCAAGCCCTTCTATCTCGTGCGGGAACACGATCCAGTCGTCGGTCTGCGCCACGAAGTAATCCGGCAAGTACTCCGTGACGTTCTTCGACGGCTTCCAGTAAACGCACGCAAGACGCATCTCGCAGCCGATGGCGTCCATGCGCCCGTGTACGGCCGCCGCAGTGCGCCCCGTGTCGAATACGTCGTCCACCACCAGCACCTTCGTTCCTGGCACGAGCGACTTGATCAGACTCTCCGCGCGCTCGTCGAACTCCACCACGGCGTTGCTCGTGCCTATGCCAGTGTAGCTGGAGCACTTGACAGGCTCGTGTCGCAGCGAAACGCCCTTCACCTTGAAGAACTCATGCAGCGCCACGCCCGGCGCAGCGCCGCCACGCCAGAGGACGAGCAGCACGTCCGGACGCCAACCGCTGTCGTACACCTTGCGTGCAAGCCGCCAGCAGTCCCTGAGGTATTCCCTTGGATCAAGATACGTTTTCGCTTCCATGGCAATGGTCTTCACTTTCCGCATACTACCACGTCGGCGCGGCGTGCTGCGGGCGTGACGACGAGATTCTTCAACTCGCCGTTCTCCACGCGGCCCTCCACGGTGGTGTTCTTCGGCGCGTTGAGCTTGAAATCGCAGTTCCAGTCCTTTGGCCAAGCCGGCAGGAGGAATATCTTGTCACCCTCGTACTGCAGGAGCATAGACTGGAGGATGTTCTGGATGTTGCCGCCGGCGCACTGGTCGGGACGCCAGTCGAAGTTCGGGCCCCAGTACGCGGGCCAGCGGAATCCTCGTGCGGAGTTGTGGAGAATACGGTTCACCAGATGCTCCGCCGCCTCGTCCACCATTCCCAAATACGCGGCGAACAGCTCCTCCTGCTTCCAGCCCTGGTAATGCTTGTCCGTGCGCGCGGCGTAGGCGGCGCGGCCCAGCGCGGCGTTGGGCTTCTCGAACGAGCAGAGCCGGAACGGGAACACGCAGTACAGCTCGGGATGCTCCACGTTGCGCTTTGCGGCGAATCTTTCCGCCGGCGCGTACGCCACGCGCCCGTCCTTGAGCGTGCGCGTAGGCAGATCGGGAATGCGCGCGCGTATCTTCGCGAACAGCGCGCGGTCCGCATCCGGCAGCAATCCCTTCGGCAGCGCGAGAAGACGATCCGTCACGCGCATGAGGCCAGCAACCTCGGGCATGGGATTCGTGCAGTCCCACCATGTCTCCAAGGCCTGCGCGGGGTTCATGTTGTAGCGGCCCTTCGCGTCGAGCTTGTAGTGCTCGTCGAAGAAGCGCACGTACTCGCGGATCGCGGGAAGCGCCGTCTGCTTGAACCAGTCGTCGTCCTGCGTGTAGGCATGGTAGTCGAGCAGCATCAGCGACACCTCGAGCTGGCCCACCCATTCGTACTTGTGCCAGCCGCCGTCCTGAAGTTTGTCGGGACGGTCCTTCCATTCATGTTTCGCGCCATAGACGAACGGGAAATGGTCGCCCCACGGCATGATGCATTCGGGGATGTACGCGCCGCCGTGTCCGAGATACTTGCGCGTGCGCTTCATGTTGAAGTCAAGAAGCCCCACATGCATGCGGAAGAGCGGCTGAAACATCTCGCAGTCGCCTGCGGCGAACATCGGGTAATACGGAAGGCGCGTGTTCTGCCACCAGTAGCCGTGTCCCCAGCGGCGGTAGTCGGGATCGCCCTTCTCGGAGGTGGTGAAGATCGAGCCGTTGAAGCGGATGGGGTAAGCGCCCTTCCCGGCGCAAGCGGTCGTGTACCGCTGCGCGGCCCACGCGCGCGTCACGGCGGCGCATGTCGTCGGCGCGGCGATGGACGCGTCGGCAAGATCAGCCGTATGGAACTTGCCGTCAAGGTACATCTTCACCTTGCCGTCGGGGGATACGCGCACCGCCACGGACACGTCGCGCCCGGCAGGCACCGTCGACGGATGGTAGACGGCCTTTTGGGCGACGAGCAGACGAAGCCGGCCGCCGAGGATGTCCACGAGCGACCCGTCGGTGCCGCCCGGCGTGATGTTGTCGATGATGCGTTGGTTGCTGCGCACGTCCTTTGCGTTGAACGTCGCGACGAGGACGAGCCCGTCCTTGTCGATGCGCGAGGCGGGGTCCACCGTGAGCGCACCCGTGAACTTCGTTCCGCCTTTGCTGTCGCACCCGTGCGAAACGGGCAACTTGGCGTTGTAGGGGAAGTCGAAACGGGCGCGGGTCGACCGCCCTGCCGCAGGCGTGACCGCGATGTGGCTGCGGTTCCAGAATGCGCGCCAGGCCGCTTCGTGCGCGGCACGCTTCGCCGCCTCGGCGTCGAGCGTCCAGCCGTCACGGTCGAGCAGCTCGTTCGTGCGGCGCAGCCATTCCGCCTCGTCCTTGCACGGATGATAGCACGTGATTGCGGTGAGGAAGAGCGTTCGTGTGGATGTGCCGGGTGACAACAAGCGTACAACAGCAAGATTGTTGCCATCTTGCCGTCGAACCTTGCGGTCGCCATCTTGTTGTTGTACGCTTGCTGTTTTCTCCACCACCACCTTCCGCGTCACGCCATCTTGTTGTTGTACGCTTGCTGTCTCTCCCACCACCTTCCGCGTCACGCCGCCGAAGACGCGGTTGGAAAGCATATCCTCCCGCCCCAAATCGCCCGTCGCCTGAAAGCGGTCATAGACCTTCATCATCTCCGCCACGGTCGCGTTGCGGTTCACATGACACCATCCTCCCGGCACGAGCCTGTCTGCCGAGACGGTGTACCGCAGCGGCTTGCCGTCCACCAGAATCCTATCGCACTGGTTGCCGAGCTCATTCCAGCTGCATCCGAATTCCTTGGCACCTCCCGGATAGAGCCGCCAGTTCACGACCTTTGCCTCGGCTTTCGGCGCGCCCTTCACGTCGCACACCACAATTGAATCTGTCCCGTGCTGTACGCGGTAGTGTACAGTCACCGCCCTCCCTCCGCTTTTCCACGTCGCCTCAAACTCGCCGCGCTCCAGCGAAAGCTCCTGCATGTATGAGCCCTCATCTACGGCGCATCCAGTCTCGTAGTCGATCGCACCCACCTTGACGTGGCGGGCGGCCTCGTTCCACGTGTCGGAGCGCTGCAGCACTGTGTGCAGCGTGCCGTCGGACGAGACCCACGCCAGCGCGCCCAGCTCGCCGTTGCCGAGGATCATCGCGCCGCGGTCGTTCTCTGCGGGCGATTCAAAAACAATAGGCGCGGGAGCATACCCGTATCCGCACGCGACAAGTCCGCCAACCATGGCGACCAATGCAATGTTTTGTCTAATCATCTTTAGCCTCTTTTTTTGCTAATGTCAATGTTCAAAGAGGGACCCTGATGTACAGATGGCGCACAGCTCGGCCGCACTTTTCATCTCCTGCGGCTCCCACTGCCAAAACGCCATGACCGCACAGAAGACGGTAAAGCGTTGAACACGCCGAACGTACAAAATAAGTCTCTTCTTCGCCATGGCGGTTATTATACCATATTTTCGTACGGCCATTCGCCACGCCGCGAACCGCAACTCAATCCTCCAGCGTCGACGCGCCCTTCAACTCCGCGCCCGTCCAGCGGTTCACCTTCGGCTCCCACCCCACCTTCGGCTCTACATCCACCAATTCAATGGACACAATGCGGAAGTCATTTTACCACCCATTGACATTTCTCCCAGTTTTATAGACGGTTGGCATAATACGCAATCAGATTCTTGACTTAATTGATATTCCTAAAGTGTTTAGATTTTCGCAAGGATGTTCGGGATATTGGACTTGTCCATTGACGAGAAGGCAAAGCACTTCTTACCGAGGTGGTTGAATGACGCGCCGACATGGATCAACGCCGATTTGTCAATGAT
>CACZDG010000195.1 GCA_902779865.1 uncultured bacterium | reverse complement strand
CTTCTTCGGGTCGGGTTTCCATGTGAAAATCATCTCGCAATAACCACTCTGCTTGTCGAATCGAAGCGGAACGGCCATGGCCTTGCCGTCGGACACCTTACACACTGCGGAAACGACCTCGTTCGTCATCGCGAACGCCCCTTCCGCGATGGTCGGATAGACGTTGCTCCCAAGACCGCCGAGAACGATCAGCCGCCGATTGTCCACGAGAAGATGCGAGACGCGCAGCGCACGACACTTCGCCCCCTCGCTCCATTCAAGTGGGACTCCGATTTGCATGACATCCTCTTCCAGGGATGTACGCTTGATCCCCGTGCCAAGGAGCGTGCTTCCGACCGGAACATCCAACAGGCTCTCCATGTCAATCTTCTGTAAGCCCGACATCTTTACCACGGGCTCTGTCTGCGCAAATGCAACTGCCGCGAAAACCGCCGCCGCGAAAACCATGATTTTCTTCATCGTCATTTCACTTGAGTTGTGGCAAAACCGGTTTTGCCACTAAATCCACGACTGACGCAAACCGCCCCACCCAGCGCGGCGGCGCGCGCCCTGCCCCAAGGCATCGCGCCCCCGCCGCGCTTTTACTTTAGGCAATAACAGCCAGTCTCTCCCGTGGCATACGCCATTACTTCGGCTCAAGGTTCGTGTCGTTGGGGGTAGGATTAAAAGCTCCCGTAATACAAAAACCACTATAGCCTCCACTCTTGCAGGTAAAGACAATATCGTATATTACTGAATAATTTGCCTCGATGAGTTTACCGTCAGGCGACACTTTGCATCTACTCCTGACAATCCAGTATTTTCCGGGGTTAAAGTGCTTCTGCTCACGCCTTTCACCATTATCAAAGACTCGCTCGTAAAAATCCGCTTCAGTCAAATGGATTGAACTTGGCACAGCCGAATATGGCCCCTTGAACTCACTGTCTCCATTGATGCTATAAGCGTAATAACCGCCAAACGGTTCTGTAAATCTGATCTTAACCGACATACCCGTATATGTTGGCAACCATTCACCGTTCCAGTCGATATAGACTTCAAAATCAGCAACTTTGCCTTTCCCGTTTGGAGCAACAAAGTCATTTTCTTTTATGTCATATCCAATCCACGTGTTGATTGCCTTGGTATATTTGAATTTCCAGAAGTTCTCATGTGGAAGCTCTATGGGATTACGTATGTCACGCAAAATAATGCTCTCTCTTTTCCCGTAAGGTTGCCAACGTCCATCGCTCACTTCGTGTTCGTGTCCCATCTCTGCGAACTTGAAAGTTTTTGATGTGCGGTAAAAACCAGCCTTAGCAACATTTACAACTATCTCATCTCCACAGGTTTTACCTTTGAGAATAAAAACGCCATTGGTATCGGTACGTCCAGTTATCGAATATCCTTTAGGTCGGAAATTCATGCCCATGAAAACGTCAACATCGGCATAAGGGATGGGGACTCCATCGTCATTGGCGATTTTCAGCTCCATTTTGGCCATCGCCCCGTTTTTACGAGCATCTCTATACGACGGATCTTTTTTGATCGCATACGACTGCACTGTAATCAACATCCATAGTGTTGAAATAATTACCGTTCTCATCTCAGTGTTTCTTCCTGGTTCGGTTCACACAATTCAATCACCGTGTTTCAAGATTTGTATCGTTTTCATTATCATTGAAAACCCACGCAAGTCTCATTGTAGGTCTCCCGTCCCAACTTGCATCCGCATCGAAGATCCTTATGAAACCATAACACGCAGACTTTAACCTTCCTTTATCATCAAGAACGCAACGTGTTCGTGTAACAAGAACGTTCCCATTTCCCAATGGGCATTCTTTATCCTGCCTTTCCTCACCTCTACAAATGACCTTGACATGTCGAAGGCTGAAATTGTTATTTGCGTTCGCCCTGTAAACATACGGATATTCACTTTCCTGTACATTTGCTGCATAGTAACCGCCGGACAAAAGTCCTACAAAACGTAAGTGTGCAGTACAATGTTTACAGTCAACAGGTGGACGGCCATCCCATTCCACCATAACCTCAAAATCCGCCCGCTCTCCCTTCCCATAAGGTTTTATGAAGTCCCCACAAGCCATGTCAACACCAATCCATACGTTAGTGGAAGGGACGTCCTTACCAGACCCAAATCCGAAACTACATAATGCTACGGGATTGTGGATGTGCCGCAATTGAAGCGTCTCAACAACACCATATGGAAGCCATTTGCCGTCTTTGACTTCGTGTTCATGTCCCATTTCTGCAAAACTCAGCTTTCGCTTAGAATTGTAGAAGCCCTCTTTTGACACGAGAATCTCAATTTCATCGCCGCAAGTCTTGCCTTGTGCAAGAAAGATGCCATCCTCATCCGTTTCACCTTCAATCCAATAGCCTTTGGAACGGAAATTCATTCCCATGAAAACTTTGATTGTGGCGTTTGATACCATACCGCCCTCATCATTGACAATACACACTTTTAATTGTGTCGCCGCACCATTTCGTCGAGCTTTTAGGTAGGCTGGGGCTTTTTTGAGAGCCGCCGCTGACAGTGACATCAACACGATGATGAGCACTATAACCGTTTTTTTCATTGTAATCCGCCTTTCTCAATTATGAGACGATAGAATCTAAAGTTGTAGTAAAAAGAAATATCCTTCATGTCAGAATGTAACCACCGATTAGGATAGTTTTCACGTAACGGCCATCCATTAGGCCGATTAACTCCATTGGCGTTTTCGTCTGTACTGTCAAGATTGTAATTTCGAGCCGTACCTAGTGACGATACTATTCCTGTAGCACCCGCTGCCGGTGTCAACGCAGGAATACCAAGTGCCAGATGTGCGCCCCTAACAAGCAAACTGATGTTTGTTGAATTCATGCTTGCGGGGTAACAATAGAATACCATGTTGGTCTTGAAGTCGACATCGTCCATGTCCAATGCCTGTTCAACGGATATCTTTGCTCTGCCAAGCCAGTCCTCTTCGATGTTCCACCCTGACCAGTCAGTCGCACCAGCACCTACGCCCAAACCGCGCCCCTTGAACAGTTCCTGTTTATGCCAACTGTGGTGAGCAAGCGAATTCGTCACACCAGAAAAGATGCCCACGTCATTGTCAATGGCAAGTTCGAGCACTTCGTCGCCAGTCGAATAGAAATTCACGGCAACATTCAAGACACTTGAGAATCGTCTTGGCCAGCCAAGATACTTTCGGTCGTCATTCAAATCGTTCTTGAAAAGTGTATGCCAGCTGGCCGTCCATGAATTCGTAGGATATTCTTCCCATTCAGGGTGGACGAGTTTAGATGTGCGAAGGCTCATGCTCACGTCAAACGCCTCGGCCGGTACGGCGGAATTACACATGAGATACTTCGAAACCTGCAATCCATAGTCGTGAATCATCGACGAAACGACCATGTTGCCGAGTGAGTGTGCCATGATGACTTTCTCGCCGGGAATACTGTTCGTCAGCGTCGAAACAATCTGACTCGCCACAACAAATGCGTTGGAAGCGTTCTGCTGATAGTTGAGATCAGTCCCAATGTCGCTACGCCAATCGACGTTGTAGAAGTCGGCGTGCATACCCGACAGCCACAACCTCTTGAACAGCACGTCGCCCCAGACTTCCGCATCGGCCTCCGCAACGTTCGCGCCGTGAAGGAAGATGAGCGACTTGGTATTGTGCTCTTCGTATAGGACGTGATGTTCGGAAGTCCGCTTTCGCGCCTCGCCGGAATAGTTGCGGAAGTTATACCAGTTGTACATCTGCTTGACGGGAAGTATCGTCATGGGCGCGTAATACCTGTAGAGGACCTTTTCTCCCAACTTTATATCGACTTGCAGCGAGACATATTCCGACTTCGCCTCGCAGATCATCAGCCCGGAATCTTCGGAGAATGATGTGATGAAGGAATACGGCAGAGTATATCCTTCCGACGGCAACGCCGTAAGAGAGGCGGACGACAGCGACTGCCCAGCCGTTGTCACAACGTTGGTCGTCTGGATGGTGCCGGCCTCATTCCACGGAACATCCGCAAAGCAGTAGTTGAATGTGTTAATGGCACCCCACTTCGGCTTGATCGTGTACGTGACACGGCCCTGCCATGCGTTCGTGAATGACGAAAGGTCGAGTGCGACAGGGAAGAGGTTCACGAGATCGAATGTGCCGTTGACCGTAAAGTCCCATGTATTCGGAATCATTCCCAGCCCCTGGTTAATTCGGTCGCCGCTGAATTTGTCCTCGTTCATCCAGTAGTAGAACGTCCTGCCGCTGAGCCACGCCGCAGCGTCGCCGTCGTCGATGGAACCGTCGCGGGTGATGTCGAGACGGAGCGGCGGGCGGACGGACGTTATGCACTGCACGGCCTCGTCCTCCACGAGCTTGTCGTCGATGACGTTCCAATAGGCGCGGCGCATCAGCGCTTTCCAGTACGCCATGGTGAGGTTCTTGACGCGCGTGGACGACGTGTCGAGCAGCTTGCGGTACGTCCCGCCGTGGTAGTCATGGTACCACACCGTGAACTGCCCACTCGCGTTCGCAAGTTCAAGGCGCACGTGGCCTCCCGGCAGCTTGACATTGGTCACAAGGCGCATCTGAGGCGCGTACCAGAGGTTTGTGCAGACGGTCATTGGGTAGCCGAAGTCGGGATTGAGCGCGTTGTAGGGCGCTAGGTCGAACTGGTGTCCTTTTATCGCCACGCCGAGGACGGTCCTGTGCTGGTGATGGTAGATGTCGCCGTTGCGGGTGAACGCGATCTCCGCGTCGCCCACGGCGGAACTCGGATAGACGCCCGCGAGGTTGACGTAGCATGACGTTTCCGTGCGGTCGAACGGAAGCCCGTTGGAATCGACGAGGCGCAGGCGGTACGACTTGTAGGCGACGCCAACGTAGTTCGTCCAATGTTCGGGACACGGGCAGCAGTTGACGTGTTCCGTTGGCACATCGAGGTAGATTGGTTCGTACAGCGGCGGTTCGCGGATGTACATCACGCCGTTGAGGTGCAGCACGGTCTGCACCGTGTTCGAGTATTCGCTCTCATGCACGTAGTCACATTCCCCGTACGGCCCGTAGTGGTCCGGGCAGTATTCATCGAAGTCCTCGTTGTCGCCCACGTATTCGTCGCCGCCGCTTTGGCTGCCGCCGCTGGGGTTGTTGGTGCAGCTGCACCCGCACTCGCAGTAGCTCCCGCAAGTCCCCCAGTAGCAACACCAATGGCCGTCCTGTCCGTCGTTGCCGGTAGACGAGTCTCCGTCGCCGGAAGAAAACCACGGCGGATCGTCCGGGTTGGGAGTGTCGGAATATTCATCCTCTGGGTTGATTGGCGCATTGGGATCGGGATTGACCGGCGGATTTTTCTTCGGGCGCGGGCAGAAGCGAACTGGCTGGCTGTACTGCGTCTGCCCAAAGAGGTACTGCGGATGCGAAATCGAGTACGAGACATTCTTGATGCTTCCCGCATAGAAGTTTGCGTTGATCACGGTCGAGCGCGGCGGGATGTTGGAGACGGACACGCCCTCGCCGCCCGTCCAGGTGGCGGTCAGCAGTTCCGCGTCCTCCCGTGTCGGCAGAGACACGAACTTGCTCCGCGAGTTGAAGTCGTGTATGCACGCCGGAGTCGCCTGCGTGTTCGGGAAGTTGAATTGCCCGAAGGAGTTGAACGTGGGCAATGCTCCGAACGCGAAGTCGTCCGAATCGAGCGTGACATCCAATGAGCCGTCCCCGCGCACGTATGCGGGGTACGTCTCGCCTCTCACGACAGGCAGAAGAAGCGTAAATGCGTTTCCTGACAACCCGTTCCTCATCTGCGGCGGGGCGACGAGCGGCACGACGGAATCGCCGACGATGAGACGCCCCGTGCCGGTGCCGGACACCATGACCTTAAGGATTGCCGTGTCGTTGTCAGACAGCGGATAGGCGAACGCGCCGTTGGTGGTGCCTGGTGCCGGAGTAGAAGATGTGTTCAAGGACGGTGTTCGTCGAGCCTTCTGGATAGGAGAACGGATCGAGATCGCCTATCTTCACCGTGACGCCGTCGCAGTACGGACCACCGGCGGAGTAAGGATCAAGCGGGTCGGTATGGTAAACGAAAAGCTCCTCGTAGTCCGTGAGGCCGTCGTAGTCGGAATCGGGGTGGCGCGGGTCGGTGTGGTACACAAACAGCTCGTCGATGGTGGCGAGGCCGTCGTTGTCGAGATCGGGGTTTACTGCGTCCTCGACGGAAAGCGGGTAGAACGTCATCGAGGTGACGTTGGTGGGGATGGCGTTCGTCGTCCAGTCGTTGCCCGCGAACGA
>CACZDG010000194.1 GCA_902779865.1 uncultured bacterium | reverse complement strand
CGGATCCAGGATGCGCTCCTTCAGCCATTTTTCGTAAGGCATTCCAACGGCGACCTCAAGCGCCGCGGCGGATGCGTCGACCCAGGCGTTTCCATAGCAGAATGTCTCGCCCGGCTGCGCCACAAGCGGAACGGCAGCCATCTGACGCGCGATCTCGCGAAGCGGTACGGCGCGTTTTATGATCGGCGGCGAGAAGCGCGAGCCGCTTGTGTGCGTGACGAGGTCGCGAATCGTCAGCGGACGCTTCGGAGGAACGAGGGACTTCTTTCCCTCGGCGTCGGTCACGGACACCTTGAAGTCGGCGAACTCGGGCAGGAACTTCGCGACTTCGTCGTCAAGAGACATTCTGCCGTCGTCGATCGCCGCCATGAGCGCCGCGCCGTTGAAGGTCTTTGTCATCGAGAAGACTGCGAAGAGCGTGTTGGTGCTCATCGGGACCTTGTTCTCCATGTCCGCCCAACCTGCGCAATCGAAGCGCACTTCTCCCGACGCGTCGGAGATTCCCGAAACGACGCCGGCGACAAGGCCCTTCTCGACATACTCGTCTAACAGCGCCTTTACCGACCCTTCATCTGCGGCGGCGGTCGCCGCGACCGAAAACGCCGCGAACACGGCGAAAGCGTATTTGCGTTTCATCATGTTGTTACTCCTGATTCATTTTGAAAGCGATTACACTAGTATATCACATTTTCCGCGGGAAAATGACAAGGGCGCAGTGATCTTATCGCCGCATGTTGCCGCAAGGCAACGCGACGTTCGCCGGATTCGTGGTCGCGCGTCAGCGCCCCCATAGCATTTCAAATGGAACGCGCCTTAGTGTAGATCGCAAAAAGCCTATTCAATGGTGACCAGCCAGTCGCCGACCTTCTTCACATACGCCGAACCGTAGCCGACACCGTCCAGCACCACGCCGTGCACCTTGACGACCACGGACTTCACGCGACTACCGTTGTCAACATAGACCTTGAACGAGCCGCTGAATGTCCCGTCCTTTGCCTTGTACTTCAGCTTCAGCTTCGCGGGAACGCCGCCCGGGAACGAGAGATCCGCCCTAAAGCCAGGGAACGCCGCCGCAACAGCCGCCTGGTCGATGCGAAGCGCCGCACCCTCCGCAAGCCCCTCTCCAACAGGCGCGACCAGCGCCGGCACGCCGCCGAGGAGGTTCTCGCACTCCACCGTCCCGTCCTCGCCGAACCACAGCACGCAGCCGATCGACGCACCCTTCTTCGACCAGCTCACCGCGACCGCGCATTCCCTCTCCCCGACGAGGAGGCGCGAGCCCGTGTTCACGCGCAGCATGCGCCCGCCGACGAGCAGCTGCGTACGCGCCGACACCCGCGTACCGTCCGCAAGCATGCCCTTCACGCTCACAAGCCCCCTCGCCTTGACTTCGACCGTCAGGGCGTTGAACGGGGCGTCCTCCGCACCAGACGACCGCCATGCGACGGCGTACTTCCCGCGGCAGCGATTCAGCGCCGCAGCGGACCGCGCCTTGGAATCGGCGTCCCGCGCCGCGAACATGTCGCGCGAACCGTCGATGAGATACTCGCCGAACATGCCAGAGAGCGAGTGACGCCCAAACGCAAGGTCGAGAACCACGCCGCCGGCCGGCTTGCTGAATGTGCCGTCAAAGGTCTTGCCTCTCACCGTGATCTGCTTCCGCCCGATGAGGCGCACCGTCACCGTGAGCCGCGAAACGCCGGTCTTCCTGTTGGGCTTGCCCGCCTTCACGCGAATGGTGCCCACGACCGCGCCGTTCGCGTTGGTGTCAACAAGATAGCCGTCGTATGTCGCCGCACGCTCAAGACTAAACGCCTCGTCTGTGTACCACAAGACGCGCCGCGCCTCGGGTTCAGGCTCTGGTTCAGGCTCGGGTTCGGGCTCGGGTTCGGGTTCGGCAATCGTGAATGTCGCGCTCGCCGTGCCCGAGTAGTCGCCCTTGAACGTCACCGTCACAGTCGCCGTGCCCGGCTCAACGTTGTTCGTGTAGAGGACGTCGTAGTCCTCGCCCTCGATGAGCAGACGTCCGCCGCACGTGATGGAGATGTCGGGCGTCTTCGCTGTGCCATCGCCGACATAGCCCCCTTCCGACAGGTCCAGTTCCACTTCCACCGCATCATCTGTCAGTTCACACGGCTTGACCGTGAGCGTGCCGTTCGCGGTCGTGATCTCGTAGTTGCCCGCGTCCGTGCCGGCATTGAGCGTGTAGGTGAACGCATTCTCGCTCGCGCCAACGTGCGTCTGCGAGCCGGTCACGTCGCAAGTCGCGCCCTCGCCGACCACGAAGCCGTCGCCGCCGACAGCCACGTCGGCGCACGTGAGCGCCGTGCCGTCATACACCTTCTCCGCACTGCCGCTCGTGAGCGTCACCGTGCGCGGCGCGATCGTCACCGTGGCGCTGTTGGTGACAGGCACGTAGTTGGGCGCGCTCGCCTCGACGAAAACGACCGCGTTTGTCACATTGGTGAAGAGAGGGAGGGCCGCGCTTGTCGCGGCCGCGGGGAAACCGGACGCGACAAGCGCGTCCCTCCCGGCCACCGCATACCGCAGCACAAGGCCCTCGATCGCGTTCGTCTCCACGCTGATGCCGTGCCCTTCGCCGTCGTACGTGCCCGCGTAGTCCGTGAGCACGATGTCGCCATCGGCGAACGTGGCGCGCGCGATGGTGAACGGCACCTCGAACGTGAGCCCCTCGTAGTCCTCCGTGCCTGCCACGGTGAACGTGGCCGTGTAGTCGCCCGCGTCGCCTACCTCCGCCGAGTACGTCACCGTCGCCGTGCCGAACGTCGCGCCGCCCATGTCCGGCACGCCTGCCGCCTCGCCGTACGTCCAGCCCGAGATCGACGGATCCGCCGTCCACGCGTTCGCCGCCTTCGTCACCGTCAAGGTGCCGTTAGAGGTCGTGATCGCGTAGTTCGCCACGCTCGTGCCGTCATTGAGCGCGTAGGTGAACGTGTTCGTGCCCACGCCCACGTGCGTCTGCGAGCCCGTCACGTCGTACGTCGCGCCCTCGCCGACCAAGAAGCCGTCGCCGCCAACAGCTATGCCGGCGCACGTGAGCGCCGTGCCGTCATAAACCTTGCTCGCGCTGCCGCTCGTGAGCGTCACCGTGCGCTGCGCGATCATCAGCATGCCGTTCACACAGTCAATGGCATAGTTGCCCGTCACGATGTCGCTGCCGTTGGCGATGAGCGCACTGCTCGGCTCGATCGGATACGTGGCGGCGTCCTTCCCCTGCCCGTCCAGGATGATGCTCGCGAGCGTGTCGGTGCCCTTCAGCCCCTCCACCACGACCTTCCCGGCGATCACGTCGGGGTCGTCGTACGCGGTATCGCCCTCACCCTGTATCGTGCCGTTGTAGAGGAATTCCTGATCCTTCGCCGTGATCGTGAGCGGCGCCGGCGCAATCGTCACCGTCGCGTTGGTTGTGAAGGAGAAGTAGCCCGGCGCGCTCGCCTCCACAGATACCGTCCTATCGCACACGTTCGTGAACAGCGGCGGCTCGTCCTTCCCGTCATACTTCAGCACCAGCCCATCGATCGCGTTCGTGGCGATGCCGATGGTGTGCCCTTCGCCGTCGTACGTGCCCGCGTAGTCCGCGAGCTGGATCTCGTCCGCCGTGAAGTCCTTCCCGACCCGGATTGCCTCGCTCGCGGCCGCGCACACCGTGCCGGTCCTCTCCGCAGGATCGTCAGACAGGGTTCTGACAAGGCGGAGGCCGATGCTGGTGCTCATGAGCGACGGTGGGCTGACATACACGAAGGACGAGGTGCAGTAGGACGCCTGGAAGTTCCAGCTGCCGCCGCGATTCACCCGTTTCCCCCAAACGAAATCGAGGCACCACTCCCACACGTTGCCGTGCATGTCGTAGAACCCCCAGTCGTTCGGCGGTTTTATGCCGACCACGTGCGTCTGGTTCGTGGAGTTGACTTCATACCACATGTAGTCCCCGTCAACGCCGTCGCCGTAGCTGTATTGCGTTGTCGTACCAGCGCGGCAGGCATACTCCCATTGCGCGTCGGTCGGGAGGTCGAGCGCGTTAAGGCCAGTCTTTTGGCGCAAGACGCCGACGAAGGACGACTCATCGACCGCGTTCGTATTCGGCCATTCATAGGTGTCCGAATCGCCCCTGATCATGTTCCAGGAGACCTGCTCCACCGGGCGCATGGGGGAGTCGGCGTCGTCTTTGAACTTGCTCGGGCGGTCGCCCGTCACGAGCTCCCACTGCCGCTGCGTCGTCTCGAAGATGGCGCAGTAGAACGGCTGCTTGCCGTCCGCCTCCGGCCTGATGAGGTGCATCACGAGGTTCGTGGTCTTGTAGGCGTCGGTGTTGAAGGTGGCGGGGTCGGCGACGTCGGAGATGTACGCGACGGGATAGCTCACGGCATCCTTGCCGCCCGAGAGGTCTATGACGCACCATTCCGGCATGTAGACGTACGCCACCGTGAAGGTGACGTTCGAGGAGGCGAATTTGAGCCCCTGATCGGTGTCGCCCGAGAGCGCGGACGCCACCGACACGTAGTTCGAGCCGGTCACGTTGTCCGTCGCCACGATTGAGAGGTACGGCTTGTTCCAGTCAGGCAGGCCCACCGCCGGGGAGTTCGTGACGCTGAACGAGAGGCCGACCTTCCCATCCCACGGCTCGCTCGGCGTGGCGGCGACGTCGGTGACATCCGCCTCTGCCAGGATCGCCAGGGTGCCCGGCTCGTAGTTGATGTCGTAGTTGCCCGTCACGGGGACGTTTCCACCGCTGACAATGACTGCACCCCTCGCCTCTATCATGTCAGAGTATCGGCCGACTTGAGTCGCCTCTCCGCCAAGCTCGATATTGTAGATCCTGTCCCCGCCCTTCAGTCCTTCGACGACGACCTTCTCCGCTATCTGCTCGGGGGTCGCGTAGATGGTGTCGGACTCGCCCTGCTGCAGGCCGTTGCAGCGGTAGGTCTGGTCCTTCGCCGTGATCGTGAGCGACGCCTGCGTGATCTTCACCGTCGCGTTGGTGGTGAAGGTGACGTAGCCCGGCGCAGACGCCTCCACATAGACCACCATGTCGCACACATTGGTGAAGAGCGGGAGGGCCGCGCTTGTCGCGGCCGCGGGGAAACCGGACGCGACAAGCGCGTCCCTCCCGGCCACCGCATACCTCAGCACCAGCCCATCGATCGCGTTGGTGGCGATGCCAATGGTGTGGCCTTCGCCGTCGTACACGCCCGAGTAGTCCGCGAGCGCGATGTCGCCCGCCGTGAAGTCCTTCCCGACCCGGATCGCCTCGCTCGCGGTACCCGCGCACACCGTGCCGGCTCGCTCCGCGCCGGCTGCCGCCTCGGCGCTGCGCTCGCTTTCAAGGTTGTTTGACAGGGTTCTGACAAGGCGGAAGCCGCTGACGTTGTAAACGCCCGACGGGTCGTCGTGGCTCCGGAAGGACGAGGTGCAGAAGGACGCATTGTTGTACCAACTGCCACCGCGCTCCACCCGGTACGACCCCGAGGAAGAATACCGTTCGAGACACCACTCCCACACGTTGCCGTGCATGTCGTAGAGTCCCCATTTGTTCGGGTCGTAGGAGCCGACTGCCGCCGTGCCAGCGTTTGTGGCGCAGGAATCGCTGTAATCGGAGCCGCCGTTGTTCCAGTAGCGCCCAACCTCGTCCATGTTCGGGCACGGGTTGTTGCCGCTCCAATTCTTGCCGTTGTTGAAGTCCGTCGTGGTCCCCGCGCGGCAGGCGTATTCCCACTGCGCATCGGTGGGAAGGTCAAGAGCGGCAAGGCCGGTCTTTTGGCGCAAGGCGCCGACGAAGGAATCGGAAGCAACACCCTGGACGTCCGGCCAGTTGTAGATGGAGGACTGCCCTCGGATCATGTTCCAGGAGACCTTCTCCACCGGGCGCGTGGCGTAACAGGTCTCGTTGGTGAATCTGCTCGGGCGGTCGCCCGTCACCAGTTCCCACTGCCGCTGCGTCGTCTCGAACACGGCGCAGTAGAAGGCGTTGGTGATTTCCGTCTCCGTTGTGCCGCCCATCTTGAAGGTTCCCGGCCCGATGAGGCGCATCACGAGGTTCGTGGTCTTGTAGGCGTCGGTGTTGAAGGTGGCGCCGGGGACGTCGGGGACGTTGGAGACTTTGGGGACGTTGGATACGTAGGAGACAGGGTAGTGCGCGGCGCCTTTGCCGCCGAAGAGGTCGATCACGCACCAGTCGATCGGTGTCGCCCGAGAGCGCGGACGCCACCGACACGTAGTTCGAGCCGGTCACGTTGTCCGTCGCCACGATTGAGAGGTACGGCTTGTTCCAGTCAGGGCACGCGGCCGCCGGGGAGTTCGTGACGTTGAAGGAGATGCTGACCGTTCCGTCCCACGGCTCGCTCGGCGTGGCGACGACGTCCGTGACCTCCGGCGGTTCCGCCTTGCCCGTCACGACGAACTTCGCGGTCTCCACCTTCCCCGCGACGCCGTTCGTGTAGGTGACGTGCGTGAGTTCGTACGTGCCGTTGTACGGAACGCTCCACGCCCGCTCGCCCTCGCCCGCCAGGTTCTCGGCGATCGCCACACCGTCCTGCGCAATCGTCACCGTCGCGTCCGCGCCGCCGCCCCACAGGGACGAAAAGGCGAGCGTCTCGTCGCCTCCGCTTGCGCGGGGTCCGGTGCGCAAGTCGAGCACCATCTTCGCGGAATCCCCCGCATGCGCAACCCCGGCAGCCGCCATCAGGGCATCGGTGAACCCTTGGACTGGGCGAACAGACTGCCCGAGGTGTCGCCAGCTGCTGAAGTACAAGTAGGGGCCATCCGAATCAAAGCCGAGGCTCCACGCGCCGGCGCTATCGTCCGGGTTAGGAACAGACAACCGATAGTTGCCGTTCGTACCGGCAAAACTGAGCGAAGTCCCGTTGCCGCCGCCGGCGCAGGGGAGGAAGATGCTGGCGGATCCGTAGGCGCCCTTGCCTGTGACCGTCCACCCTTTGACACCGTTCCGCGTCGTCTCATTCCAGTTGCACTTGCTCCTGAGGTCGTCAGATTCCTGTTTCGTCGGCATACGCCATTTCCCGCCCCAGTGCACGTGCGCCGCATCATGATCCGGCGCAAGGACACCGTCCGCCGTGATCCATTTCTCGCTTTGCAGGGTGGCAATGCCCTTGTCGCAGGTCGGCACATTTCCATTCCAAAACGAGAAGCCCGAACCAGGCCTGTTGCTCGCGACCCAACTTTCACCTTCGCGCCGATATCCCACCGTGTCGCCCCACCAGAAGTAGAGTCCGTAGTCCTCGGGGTTCTCCGCACCGACGTTTGTCGTGGCCCAATACGGCCCGCCCTCCCAGAGTTGGACCTTGGCGTGTCCCTTGACGGTCACGCGTACCACGACGTTGCTGTAGAGTTCCGGGCCAAGGTCCGCCCCGGCGTCCCAGAGCAGGCGGTAGTTGCCGTTGGTTTCCACGTTCCGGGCGTCGGACTTCTTCCCGTCCCGCACGGTCCAGAAATGCGTGGCGTTGTAAATACCCGAATCCATCACCTCCTCCACAGCAAAGTCGAGTCCATGGTCCGTCCCGTTGATTCCGGACACTGTGCAGGTGATGTCCACGAGCCCGTTCCACGGCCACCGCTGCCGGGCCTTCACGTTGCTCACTTCAGCCGCCCAAAGCGGCGTTGCGACGGCAACCGCCGCGAGCATAAATAATTTCGTCATTTTATTCATAAGTATCTCTTTCATGCGATTAACGTCCTTCTCGTTGCCTTCGCATCTGGCCAGATTCCCTCCGCCGTTTGCCAGGCGCGACTACACAAGCCCGCCGAGATAGCCCATTTCGGCGAGAAGCCGGTCGTTCTTCATCCAGTTCGGCTCGACGCGCACCCAGAGCTCCAGCGCGACGGGAATGCCGAAGACATCCTTCAGC
>CACZDG010000193.1 GCA_902779865.1 uncultured bacterium | reverse complement strand
CACGGAGTGTGAAGTTGAGGGAAGGAATCACGATGGATGAATTCCGCAAAGAAGTGGAGGCTAAGATGTCTGAGTGTACCAAACTTTTCGCTTCAGACTGGCAATGGGAGTTCAGATTGGTGTGTTGGGATTCCGTTACAAACAAACTAGATTAGTCGGTGCCAAAGCAATTCTCGTTTCATCCATCGCGTTCGTTGCATGAATGTGACGCGAAAATTCGCCGCGGCCCTTGACATGAAAACGAGAAAAAGTGTAAACTACTCACCGTCTGGGGGCAATGTGCCCTTAGGCAAGAGAGAGGAAAAAGACAGCCATGCCAGCAGTGATGGAAGCGATAGATAGGATGACGACAGCCGAGAAGGTAGAGGTCATGAACTACCTTTGGGGGGCTGTCGTATCTTCGGGCGAGATGTTTGTGCCTGTTTGGCACATTGAAGGCCTTGGGAATACGGCAAAGCCCGTGAAGAAAACAAGGGTGTCGCAGTATGGGGCGCTTAAGGGTAAAGTTCAGATGTCTCCAGACTTCGATGCTCCACTTGAGGATTTTGCGGAGTATATGTGATGCGACAGGCTTCTTGTTGCACAGGCGATTGAAGAGGATCTGGCAATAGTGACTTGCGATAGAATGATTCCGCAATATCCAGTACAGACAGTTTGGCAGTCAGAATTAGGCCTCCGGAATGGCATTGTCCACAACCGCGCGAGGTCCCCTGCTTTGGGGCACGGTGCGTGTGGGCGGAACGCGCCATGCGGCGGCAAGTGAAAGGAGTAGATGAAGGATGAAGAAACTGACAAAGGCAATTCTCGTCTTGTCCCTCGCGCTTATGGCGGGCGGAGCATTTGCGGATGAATGGTCTCCAATTGGACTTGAATGGGGATTCGGATGGTTGCCCCAGGAGAATACGAACGTATATGGCTTGCGCCTTGGGCTTATGTGTGGCAACCATACTGTGCGGGGCGTGGGGATTTCTGTTGCTGACGTGTCAGACTTGTTCTCGTCGGGAAGGACTTCGGTCACGGGCGTGAATATTGCGTTGGCTGGCTCAACCATTTCGACGGAGCATTTTGCCTTTCTGGTAGGTGGGGCGGGTAACAATGTTCAAGTCAAATCAGGGGGGATCGTACAAATCTGTGGGCTTGGTTGTTCGGCTACGGATGGCTTCGCCGTTTCCATCGCGTCTGTAGTGACGCTGCATGAAGGAACGACGGGTGGGCAGATTGGCGGGGTCAATTTTTCAGAACGTGGCGGCTGGGGCTTGCAGATCGGCGTTTGCAACTACGCGCGTGGTGACTGGAGCGGACTTCAGATAGGACTTGTGAACTATATCGAGGGCGGTTGGATTCTGCCGCTTGTTAATTGGCGATTCTAATGGAGGACAAAGCACGAGAGGAAGAAGACACAAAATGACAAAGTCGTTTCTACATGCGATTTCCGACGTTGTCGCCGCAGTTTCGCTTGGCGTGGTGGGGTTGCTCATGCTGTGCGGCTGCACGATAGAGAAGTATGACCACATGGTGAGCAGCGAGCCTGACGAGCGGCCGTCTGTCGTTACAGACGATTTCTGCGAGGAGAACTATGTGCAGCCATGCTTCGTCGTCACAACCATGTGTTGGGAGAAGTTTTCGCATCCTGGGGATCAGTATATGGGTCCTATAGGTTTAGTTGTACTTTGTGGCCATTTTCTTGCGGACACATCGTTTTCGTTTTGCGCGGATATCGTAACGATGCCGTGGCAGCTCTTGCGATACAGACGATTTACATCGGACGGTGATGACGTATCTCGAAGTGCGATAGTCCCCGAGTTGCTTCGGCGTTTGAAGCACGACCAGGAATCGAATGGGTGCATTTCAGGCATTGGCGAATCAGAGCGCAGGCTCGTGAATACGTCTCTGACGATTCTTGCGCTTCTGCATCGCGGCGACTTGCCTGGCCATAACACGGAGTTTTCAGAGATGTGCGGAAAGGGAGTCGATTATCTTGTTTCGTGTGCCGACACAAGCGGAGCGACTATTCGGCTCAAGGGCGAAGAGGCGGAAGAAGCGGGAGAGCGTGCGTTTGTCATTGCCGCTGATGCACTTGTTTCCGCATGCGGCTGCACGCGCAATCCGAATCTGCGCGAAATCGCGGAGAAGTGCGCGGCGAGAGTGGCAGAGGAAGTTGCTTCAGTCGGGTCCAATGCCGAGATTGACGAGAAAACGGCCGGAAAGCTTCGGTGGGCTGTCATGACGCTTCAGGATTCCAAAGGCGCACGATTGCAGGTCGCCAATCTGGATATGTGCCTTGAACGCGCGAAGTCTATTCTTGCCCGATATGGGAAAGGCGACAACGGGTATTACGACGTCTGGGAGCTCTGGCGGAAGGTTTATATAGACGGAACGGCTGATGGAGGTGAATGGGCGACACTCTATGCTGCAAAAAGGGAAGCGGTGCGCAAAAGCATATATGTTTGCGGGACAGAGCAGGACAAAGAAGGCAAGTGGAGATGGATGAGCACTCTGCGTCCTTGCGAAGGCGGAATCGCGGCGAGCGGTCTTGGCGACAACGCCGACATAGCGCTTGCCGTCTTGCAGCTTATATGGCCAAAATCCAACAAGTGTCCGCCCAAGAACGGATGGAAAACGGCCCCGGACACCGGAGAGACCGTTGATATCTAAGGAGTGACAATCCTGTAATCCTTGTCAGCGGGACCCAAACTTAGGAAGGTATTGCAATGAAACGGACGAAGACATCGTTAATCTTGAATAGACTACTCGCCGGATTGGGAGGGTTTATCGTAATCATCCTTGCGAGCGTTCCGCTTGCGTTTCTCGTTTGTCTTTGGGTTGATGGTGGCGGTGGCGGGAAGTTCATGCTTCTTGCTCTTATAACAGCGATATCGTTCGGCGGCATACTCGCATGGGGCGTATGGGATGTCGTGCGCCGCTGGCGTGAGGTCGCCAAGGTGCAGCGGATGGTCTGCGAGATAAGCGACGAGGAATGCGAAGAGTTCTATTCTGCGGCGGAGCAGTGCGATGTCGAACTGACTGTTGATGACAAAGGTAGGACTCGTTCCTCGCCATTGGACTTCGGTTGAGTCTTGGGGATTACGCATCGACTATGGTTTGGAAACGGCGCGGGCGGAACGTACCCTGCGGCGGCAAGCGAAAGGAGAGAAAGAACAATGAAGAAACTGACAAAGGCAATTCTCGTCTTGTCCCTCGCGTTCGCGAGTGGGAAGTGCCTTGGCGACTGGACAGATGCTGGCTGGGATGTCTGGTATGAGTCAACCTGCGGCGCGGGGAGTAATGTCGTCGAGGTTGTGAACATGAACAAGCTGAGCTTTCGGAAGTATGCGTTCAATCGCTTGACGGGTGCTTTGAAACGCATTAGCTGGAACACGTCAAAAGCCGAAGAATTCTACGTGAATGGTGAAAGCGAAATCACGCTGACAAGGAATGGCGAAAATGCCAAGCTTGAATTTGTTTCAATGACCGAGAGGGAGGATGAGGGCCTGGAGTCAAGTGAAAACAGAAAAGGGAAGGATGTTCTGGCGACTGTCGAGAGCCGTTTCGTCGTTCCGTCCGAGGATATCAAGGTTGCTGTAACATATCGCTTCCGCCGAGACAACGAGGTACGCGTCGATTGTGCCGTAGTCGCAAGAAGGACTTTGCCCGCCGATTCGCGCTTGAGCGTTGCATATCCAATAAGCCGGGACTACACGACAATAGCCAAACGTCCCCAATCTGGTGATGAAGTGCGGGAGGTTAGGCTTTACCGTAAACGCGACGACAAAAAGCCCTCGCTGATCTTTGCCGCGCGTACACGCAAGGGAGTCGAGGAGCGAAACAGGGGAATACTCGACGCAATGTTCTCACGTGCTCCGAAAGCCCGTATGAAAATCATGCTGTCACCCAAGGACAACTCGCTGTCGCCAACGCACGACCGGATGTTGACGCTTTCGGCGCCATTGTGTGAACCATCAACGATGGACGATGGCTCATTGCGATATGCCTTCAATTTCTCCATTCCGTTATATTGAATGAAATTCCCCATAAGGCTGAGGTAATTGGCTGTATGAATAAGCGGAGATTGAGAATAATTAAGTACGTGGCAATTGCCGTAGCGGTGATGGTGCTTGCGTGGGGCGCTTCGGCGATTGCCGTCTATGCGGTATCGTCTGGGCGAGTGTTCGACAGCGCGAGCATAGGCGCCGTGCCGCGTCAGCGCGCGGCGGTCGTGATGGGGTGCGTGAGGATGCTCCCGAACGGACTCAACAACCTCTACTTCTCGCGGCGGATTGATGCGGCGGCGGAGCTTTACAAGGCGGGGAAGGTGGATTGCCTCATTGTGAGCGGCGACAACCATGTGAAGGGCTATGACGAACCGTCCGACATGAAGGAGTCGCTTATAAATGCCGGAGTGCCCGCCGACCGCATCGCCTGCGACTACGCCGGATTCCGCACGCTCGACACCTCGCAGCCCGACCACGTCCGCCGCGCGGTCTTCACGGCGCGCGGGTTCGGATGCGACGCCTACGGCTACGCGGCGAAGGACGTGAACGGCCGCTATTCCATCAAGACGACAATCCGCGAGCAGCTCGCGAAGATTGCGGCAGTCCTCGACGTGATTCTTCGCCGCAGTCCCAAGTTCCTCGGCCCGCGCGAGACGCTCCCACCGCCACTCAAGGATCAGTCGGTTGATGAGTCATCGGATAATGCGCAGCCGACAAACGATGATGTGCCGTTTCGGTTGAGATATGAGACGAGAAACAAATTTTCCAAGGGGTTTGGCCGCAAAGAACGCAAAGGACGCAAAGGAAAGATGATGGTTATGAAGAAAATGATGATGGCGCTTGGGTGCGCGGCGATGATTGCTACGACGGGGTGCGATCGAACAACGAACACAGACACGAAAACAAAGGAGGAAGTTATGATGAACGCAACGAACGATACGGTTCTTTTGCCGCATTGCGCACGGCTTTTCGCCGTGGCAAAGGAAGCCGACGTGCCGACAGTCGTTGAAGACGGGACTTTTATGCCGACGCTTTACGTCGCCACTGAAAAGGGCGGGACGATATTCAACCTTGCGGGACCTGAATCCATCGAAACCTTGCGCGACATGGCGGCGCAGACGATGCGTGAGAAGGTCCCGGATGCGACGGCGTATCTTCTTGACTACGCATCGTTCTACGAGAAGGATGGTACGCGCAAGGGGGCGCTCGTCATAGAGATTGCAGATAAGACAGATGTGACGGCAAAAGTATTTGTCATAATATGCAACCGCGATGAAAAGTCAGTATATGATCCAATCCGGCATGATGATGTAAAATCATTGTTCAAATGATCGGATGAAGCGTGATGGGAATGGATGAATTCAAGTGCCGGATGTGCGGGGCGTGTTGCCGTATCAAGGACGGGATCGTGCGCGTCTCGGACGCGGAGATCGCGCGCATCGCGGCATTTCTCGGAATGGGCGAAGCGGCGTTCATCGAGCGCGAAACGGAAGTCGCGCCCGACCGGAAGAGCCTTATCCTCAAGAGTCGACCGGACGGCTCCTGCGCCTACTTGACCGAGGACAACCTTTGTCGCATCAATCCCGTGAAGCCCGACAAGTGCCGGACGTTCCCGTTCGAGTGGACAAATCCCGACTCGACTTCCGTCTGCCCCGGCCTTGCCGAGTACGGATGATGCAAAAACGAAGAACAAGAAAATGTGGTACAATATGCGGCGTTTCCTGTACCTAAAGCGAAAAGAGCAAATGACATGAAAAAGATCCTTTGCATGGCTGTGGCGACGGCCGTATTTACATCGTGCGTTTTTGCAGATCTGCACGATGACCTTGACGACGCGCTTGAAAGCGGAGAGATGGAGGAGGCGGCGCGCCTCGCTTCGGAAATAGTCAAGAAGACCCCAGACGACTACACTGCCAATTTCGCCCTTGCATTGGACTGCGAGGCGAAGGAAAAGTTCAAGGAGATGGCGAAACATCTGAAAAGATGTCTGCGCGAAAAGCCGGACGATACCGCCGCGTTGAACAGCTTGGCGATGGCTTGTCTCAATCTCGGCGACATCGAGAAGGCGGAGAAGCTCGCCAAGAAGGCCGCTGCAAATGCTCCGCGTGCGCCACAGGTCAAGGACACGTTGAGGCAGGTCGAAATGGTCAAGAAGGAACTGGCGAATCCCAACGCGCCGCCTGCCGTATCGAACGTGTTCGATGCCGCTGCATCCGCATACAGGTACAATAAAGAGGTCGGCAACGGTCCGTGGGCTTATTTCAATTCCATGGTTGTGACACAGGATAAGAACCGCACTGTATGGAGGGGGAGCTTCGTGACTTTGGTGCGGTCGGACTGGCGTCCGTATCCTGCCGAACTGTTTTTCAAGGTCTATCCGTCTGGCCGCGTGTCTATCATTCGCGAAAATCGGCGCGTCGCGCGCATGCAGGCGCCGAAGTTCTCGTTCAACAACTACATCCGCCACTTTCAGGTCGCGAAGGTGAACCCGGCGGGCGTGACGTCCATCGAGGACTCCAACGACTGGCCGGTGCTGATGCGCCTCAAGTCTGGCGAGAAGGTCGTCCGCGAGGTCACGCTCGCCAGCCTGGTGAAGACGGGATTGTCCGATTTCAGATCGCGCATTGCCCGGGCCGACAAGATCGTGATCCGCGACGGCAGCGTGAATTGGGACAGACCGACAGACAAGGATCCGGTTCTCGCAACGATCACGGATTCAAAGGAGATTGCCGCATTCAACAGGATGTTCGTGTTTGTCGAGAAGTCGGACAAGGAAAAGTGGGATCCAAGGGCAGACATTGGTCTTGGCTGTGGGTGTCTCGGCGGTCCGGGCATCGACTGGTGGAAGGGCGGCGAGAAGCTTGCACAGACGGCGTTGCACCATGGCAAGACGGTGTGGTGGGATGGGTTCACCTGGGATTTTGTGCTGACGGAGAAATCGCAGAAGGAATGCGAAACGATGACAATCAACCGGCCGTGGGACAAAGCACATCAGGACGTAGATTCGCTGTAAAGTAGGGAATTGCTGCCAGCGTGAAAGTATTGCCCGTGAAAGTATTGCCAATGCCAATAATCAATTGCCAATGATGTTTGGCCGCAAAGGACGCAAAGGCCGCAAAAGAAGGCGAGTGATGATGAAGAGATTGATGATAGCTGCTGGGTTGTGCATGGCGCTAAGCGGATGTATTGGATTTCGCTGGACCTCTAAGGTTGATGACGGCGCAGTCTATGAGCTTAATCGCGAAATGTACATCGCCGAGGAGGATGGTCTTATTCTTGTGGATACGCGAACTTATTACACAATCAAGGGAACGCTTCCCGCAGGGACAAAACTTCAAGAAGCCGAAAAGATAACCCGACGAGGGTTCTCCTTTTGGTGGCATTTTGGACCT
This sequence comes from uncultured bacterium, assembly GCA_902779865.1. Taxonomy (GTDB): domain Bacteria; phylum Verrucomicrobiota; class Kiritimatiellia; order RFP12; family UBA1067; genus RUG572. The sequence continues at coordinate 1,220 of CACZDG010000193.1, read as the reverse complement.
TATTCCAATGTTGCCGTGTACGGGGAAGTTCTTGGAGGGGACTTCAATGGGCGCCTTGTCGATTTTGGGGAGCATCGTCAGCGCTGTCCCAAACATGGATATTGGTATCTGTGTTCGCTTGATTGTCCTGAGCGTAATCTCAAGTGCCTTACGCCTGAGAAATATGATCAAGCGCATATTCTAAACAGGCATGGCAGAAAGGGAAAATAATGAAGAAACTGATAAAGGCAATTCTCGTCTCATCCCTCGCGCTTGCGGCGGCGGCTATCTGCGGCTGTCGCGGGTCGGACGTGGTCATCTACGACGGGGATGCCGACAAGATTGTCTGGGGGAGCATTGGTACCGACTGCACATGGCGCGAAGCATTCGCGGGTGTCGTCGACCCGAAGAACGAGTGCTTTCATACGCTACAGGATCTTAAACCTGCGAACGGCAAAAATGACGGTCTGTATGTTCTGCGGGAGTACGATTTTTCCGGGGTGTTGCGATGGGAGCGGAAGCTGGAAGGGTATCTACAAGTCTCTCCTTCGGGTTTCATAGTCAGCGGCGGCGGACTCTATCTGTGGCACTATGTCACTGTCGAAGTAATCATCAATGGCACGGAACGCCGATATGTCATGACGGACACAGACCATGAGGAATTTCGGCGCTATGACTTGAAGACGGGCAGGTACTCGATTGTTCGCTTCGGAGAGAAGGATTGGGGCGATGAATCCACTTCTCTCCACTTCGCCTACTGCAACAACGGAATCGTCGTCCTCGCGCGGCATGGCCCGTATGTCCGTACGGATCCGAATGGCGTACCCTGTCCGCCGCCCAGAGGAATACGCAGACGAAAGGACGATGCGGGCGGTGTTTTTCGTGTTGGGCATGATGGCGTTGTCACGAAGATCATCAGCGAACAGGACCACAGGGCTTCGAGACTTAAGCTTGTGCCTGGATGGAGCGCGGCATATTTCGCCGTGAAGACAGTGAACGGGGACGTGCGGATATATGACATGGACTGCAAGCAGGTACATCATGTCCGGCTTTCCAAGACACATCCCGATCTTGTGGCGGACGACCTGTTTGTAACGTACGTCTGGGCGGACGACGAGACGATTGTCTGTAAGAACAGAATCTCAGAGGGGAAGTACGGGATGCTCGCGATAAGTGCCAAGACGGGCGAAGTGCGCGAGGCAAAGGCCTCGGAATTCAAAGAAGCGTGGCGTAGCGGTGTT
>CACZDG010000192.1 GCA_902779865.1 uncultured bacterium | reverse complement strand
CGCACGCCCGTGCCGAAGTTCCCCCTGTCGTTCGCGCCGAAGTGGAACTCCGGGATGAGGAGCGGACGGTCGATCCCCTCGTACCGCTTCAGCTGAAGCGGCGACCTGCTGTACCAGTTCTGGCTCACGACGTCCGCGTGCCGGGCGCACGCCTCGCGCGTCCTGCGCCGCGAACTGCTGAACCTGCACCCAAGATACAGTAGCTGCGGATCGAACTCCTTCACCGCCGCCCGCGTGCGCCTGAAATACTCCTCCTCGATCAGTCCCGTAAACGCCTCCAGGTCGTCGCCGGCCTTCGGCCCCGGCAGGAAGACGGTGTGCAGGAAATCGTCCCAGTCGGCGTATTTCGCGCCCCATGCCGCGTTGAGCGCGGCGATGTCCGCGTACTTGCCGCGCAGGAAGTCCACAAACGCCCTCTTCGCGGGCTGGTCGGCGGGCGACTGAAGAGTCCATTCCGCGAGCTGTCTGGGCGAACCGCCCCAGTCGATCTCGTTGTCGACGAAGAACCCGATGCACCACGGGTCCTTCGCCTGCTCCTTGCGTCTCTCAAGTTCCGCGAGGATACCCGTCCGGAACGTCGGATCCCATGGGTCGGGGAACTTGAACCATTCGCCGTAGCTGGCGGCGATCGGACGCGACTTGCGCTCGATGCGCTCGACGTAGGGCGTGCGGTCCATGAGGCAGATCGGGATGTCGCTCGACGAAGAGAGCGTGTTCATGCACCAGCTTCTCATGCGGCGGTGGACGACGTCCGAGAACTTCGCGTAGTAGTCCGCGCCGCCGTACTTGCGGTAGAGGTTGGCGGAGGAGAAGTCGTAGATGCGCGTCTCGTGCCGCGCCTCGTAGTACGGCATCAGCAACTCGTCGCGCGTCGTCCAGAACTTCGAGAACGGCGTGGCGTCCGGCGCATCCGGCGGCGGCGGGAGCTCGGTGAAGAGCGGGTCGCGGTCGGCGATGGGGATACCCCTGTGCGGTTTGCCGGGGTCGCCGTTCAGGGGCGTCATGCCGCACGAGGCCGAGGCGCGCATCACGCCGAACGACCAGAAGAGCCGCCCTTCTGGATCAACGAACCACCACTTGCCGTTGATTTTCTCCGTGCGGAAGCGTCCCGTCGCCTTGAGTTGCGGCCCGGCGGCCCAGCCGCCGTACTTGTTCCACTCCGTCGGCCCGGGGTTCGCCGCGAGGTCCTTCGCCTCCTCTTCGGCGGCGCGCTTCAGGTCGGCGTCGTCTTTCGTCTTGCCCGGCCAGTCACGGTACTTGAACTGTCCGTACTTGTCGAAGCACGGAAGGAAGTCCTCCGTCTTCATCTTCATCCACGGTTCCGTTCCGTCTGGCGGCAGACACTTCATGTGATGTGAGAACTGTCCGGGACGGTAGATCGAGTCGATAATCGTGTACGGCGAAGCCTTCTTCCAGTCGTACGCGAGCGGCACGGCGCCGCGCGAGGCGATCATGACGGGCGAATCCCACATCGGGACAGTCAGGAGGAGGCGGTCCTTCTCGCGGCGGATGTCCTTCTCCGGAATCTCGAACACGCGGCCCGTGATCATCTCCACCCACACGGGACGCGAGAGACCTTCCGGCCGCACCCAGACCGTGGCCCTGTCGAATCCGAGTGCGTCCGACGGACGGCTGTCCGAGAACCAGAAGAACCGCACGGTGCTGCCGTAGCGGGTGAAGCGCGCCGCCGACATCCTGCGCTTGGACGTGTCGCGCGGGTCGAAGCGCTGCACCATCTCGAACCAGATGTCGTCAGCCGCCGACACGGGATGCGCCTCGTCCGTGAGGAAGCAGAACACGTTGCGGAGCGCGTAGTAGGACGGACGCCGATAGACCGTCCGCCTGAGGCCGTTGCACCGCACGAGCCCGAAGCTCTGGAGCATCGTGCCGTAGTTGTTGTCCACGAGCGAGAAGTACCCGGAGGGAATCGCCCGCGCCGCGTCGCCCACGGCGCGGCGCACAGCCCACTTCGCCTGCGAGTATTCCGTCCATTCGACGTTCGGCATCGCGTGGGCGTACTCCAGCTGCGCCGGGCATCCCGCTTCGCCCTGCATCACGTCGAACGCGCCGCTGTAGCTCTTCACGAGCTTGCGCAGCGGCTCGGCGATCCGCTGGTAAACCACGTCGGGATTGCGACTGTAGGGATGATAGATGAAGCGCGAGCCGAGGTCGAGCGCGTTCTCCTTCTTCAGTTTTTCGAGAACGCACGTGTAGTCTTTCGGAAAGTTCACCGCCGTGCAGTAGATCTTCGCGTTCGGCTGGACGGCGCGGATCACCCGCGCGGTGCGGTAGAAAAGCTCCGCATAGTCCGGGCCCTGCCCGAACGGCTCGTTCCACACCTCCCACTCATCGACAACGTCCTTGTAGCGGCGGACGCACGCCTCCACGTACCTGATCCACGCCGCGAACGCCTCGGGATTGCACGTCACCTCGCGCACCTTCATGCCGAGGCGGAAGTCGCTTCCGTAGATCGGGTTGCCGTAGGAGAGGCAGATCCACGGCTTCACGCCGAGGGCCGCCATCTCGCGCACGGGCCGGTCAAGCCACGCGAAGTCGTATTCCCCCTTCTGCTTTTCCGTCTTCGCCCAGCCGGAGAAGAGCCGCCCGTGCTTCGCGCCGAGCGGACCGAGGTGGGGCTTCATCGCGTCCCAGTCCGCGTAGTCGCGGTCGAGCGTCTCGCAGCCGATGGACCACGGCGACGACTTCAGGTCCTTTGCGTCGCACGTGGCGAGGCGCCCGATCTGCTTCAGGCCCGGATCGAGCTTGTTCAGACGCTCCCACGTCACGCTCTTCCCCGTAGGCGGAGGCGTCTCCGGCCACTTCTCCGCGCCCTGCGCGGCCATGAAGACAACCTCCGTAATGACCGCAGACAACATCGCACATGTATTTTTCATTGATTCGCCTTTCTCATCAGGAAATAAATTTGTCACTTTACAATGATCATCAGCCCGGGCGGGACGATGCGAATGGATTTTCCGTTCTGCGCCATCACCGCGACCGACGGCGCGTACTGCGCGCGCCATTTCCGCCTGAAGTCCTCGATTTCCGCACGCAAGAACTGTTCTCCTTCAGTTGCAATAGGCCGAGAAATCGCGGATGAGCGGCGTCGCGGCGGATGCCGTGACGGAAAGGCGCAGACGCTCCGCCGCAATCTTGTCGAAGCGGACGATGTGCTTGTGCCCGACGCAGGAGCCGGCGTAAATCTTCTTCCACTGTCCGCCGGACAAAGCCTCTATCTCGAACTTCCGGATTCGCTCGCCGTGTTCGATGCGCTCCATCAGCACGACCTGGTTGACAGGTCCGCCGTCTTTGGGGATTTCGAGGTCGATGCGCTCGCCCGTCCCTTCTGTCTTTGCGAGCCTGTTCGCGTAGCGTGCCTTGATGCGCCGTCCGAATTCGGCGTAGATCTTCATCTCCTCGTCGGTGACCAGCCCGTCCTGCCTCGGCGCGGCGTTGAGGATGAGGTTGCAGTTGCGCCCCACGGAGCGGTCGTACATGTTCATGAGCTGGTCCATCGTCCAGTACGGCCTTTCGGGATGGTCCGTGCAGAGCCACTTGCCGGGGCCGAGCGGAACGTCGCATTCGCCCGGCATCCACTTCTTACCCTCCGGCGTGCCGGAGAACTTCTCGCCCTTTGCCTCCTTGACGCCGTCGGACTGCGTGACGTCACGTCCCGTCGCCCAGCACGGATAGGGCGCGACGCCGCGCTCGTTGCCGACCCAGCGGATGATGTTCTTCGCCTGCTTCGGTCCCTGGAAGAGGATCGCGTTCGGCTGGAGGCGTTCGATGATCTCGAGCGCACGTGGTCCGCCCTCCTCCGGCGGCAGGACGCCGCCGTCGAACCAGATCTCGAAAAGCTCCCCGTAATTCGTGAGAAGTTCGTTCAGCACCGCCTCGCAGCTTGCGGAGTATTTCCTCTGCGCCTCTTCGCCGTAGCCGTAGTAACCCTTCGACGAAACCCGCCCGTTGCTCCTGCGCACGCCAAGGAACCAGTTGTAGTGCATCGCCACGTAGAGGCCGGGGAGCATGCCGTACTTCCGCGCGCTCGTCACGAAGTCGCGCACGAGGTCGCCCTTGCCGCCGCGCCAGGTGGCCTGCTTGACGCCATACGGGTAGATTTCGCTCTGCCACTGCATGAACCCCGCGCCGTGCTTCGCGGTCAGGACTACGTACTTCGCGCCGTACGCCTTCGCGGCCTCCATCCACTGATCGGTGTCGAGTTTCGCCGGGTTGTAGCGCTTCGGGTCCGGGGCGCGTCCGCCGCCGAAGATCGGAATGTCGTAGTGGTAGAACATCCCAAGCTCCATGTCCGCCCATTTCAGGTGCGCCGGCGTCGGAAGCGGCAGGGCCGCGGCGTCCGCCGTCGCGGCGAAACCAAAGTCGCGCCCGGCCACGCCATACGCGCCGACCGCCAACGCGCCGCGCATGAAACCTCTTCTCGTCATCTCCATCTTGTAGAGTAGAGACCCTCGCCTCGGCGTTGCCGCGCACACGCTTGCGCGCCCTTCGGGTTGCCTTCGGCAATGTACCCTCCGAAGCGAAGCTTCTGCGGTGCATGATGCGACTTCCCCCTCGT